>JAFUUX010000204.1 GCA_017471325.1 Lachnospiraceae bacterium
CACCCCCCACCTCTTCAGACTCCGCGCCCCCCAGGTCATCGCCGGCCGTATCCGCATCATCCACGATCTTATCCGTATTTTTATCCGCCTGCGCAAAGGACTCGTTGGAAGTCTCCATGTTCAGCGTGAAATACGGGATGCCCTTGTCATCGATCTCCACATTGGTCACGGTATAACGCCAATACGGCTTGTATCCGTAGCGGTAGTTCATTTCCCGGGCCTTCTGCGAGATCACGCCGCTGTAATCCGTTGCAAAGATCTGGTTGCCATTTTCATCAAAGATATACAGAAACCCGTTCGAGAAAACAAAATAATTCCGGTTGGCAGCCTTCTCCACGGCGATGCCCTCCCCGGCCTTGTCTACCGCCAGGCCCTTCCCAAGACCCACGCGCCCCGCGATACAGCGGGAATCGTTTTTTTCATTCTCCTCATTCGAGATGTATTCACTGAAGAAAACCGTATAATCCTTTTTGTAAGGATCATAACTCATAAGCACCAGCGCATTACCGCTCACCTGCGCATCGCTGCCGGGGCGTTCGATGTAAAAATTTGCCGCGCTGCCGCTTTTGGGAACGTTCAGTGCCGTCAGCATGTTGTCCGGATAGTAACCGGCATGGTTTTCGCTGGCTGTCGCCGTCTTCAGGCAGGGCGTATAATACGCGTAGACAAAGCGCCTTTTCACGCTGTCCGTCGCCCTGTTGGCGCTGCTGCTGGCAGTTCCGGCCGGGGACTCAAAATAATCAATGATCTTGAAATCGCCCTTATAGAGTTTTTTCTGGAACTCCCTGGATGCCGTCTCGTTATATTGACTGATCTGCTGGTTTAACTGCGGCACATCCGCAGGGTTGACATGCTCCGGCAGTGTCACAAAGGCGCGGGTGCCGCCCAGATTGTACTTATCCACCGAACCATACGCAAAAGTGGTCTCGCGCATGGTCTCCTCTGCCCGCTCCCAGGGGATGGGTTCCACCGGTGCGTAGGCACTGAAGGATAAGTCGCCGTTTAAGATGATGGATCCGCAGCCGCTTAAGAACATGCAGAACAATGTAAAAAAGCAGAGCGCGCGCCGAAGCCTTCGCCTGCGGCTGTTCCGTGCTTTGCTGTCCTTCTGTTCTCCTTCTGTTTTACTGCGGATGCCAAAATCAAACTGCATTGTTCTCACTCCTGTTTTCCTGCTCCCCTGTTACGTAAATGGCAGTGGCGCTGCCCCTTACGAAACAGGGGCACGACAGAACTGTGGCCTTTGGTCTGCCGTGCGCCCCTGATGGTCTTTGCTGATTATTTTTTCAGGTTTGTTGCCAGGTTTACGTTGGAATTCGTAGACGTAGATACCCAGTTCATCATCGGACCGGTCGCCACGTTCAGTACCACGATGAGCACAAAGATCAGCAGGAAACCGATGATCGCGTTCTTTAACTGTCCCTTTGCCTTCATCTTATCCTGCGGTTCCTCTGCCTTTGCCAGCTTTACGCCCAGGAAGACGGAATATACAGCGCCCAGTGCTACTACGATTGCCAGGATCGGACCGGTTGCCTGGTTGATCAGGCCTACGATGGGGCTTGCTGCCTCTGCGAACGGGTTTGCATTGTTCAGTAACATTGTCAACATTTTTGTTTCCTCCTTTTTAAAAGAAATTGTTTGCTTTTTTATTTGTTCCGTGCATGCCTGAAAGCCCTTTGCCTGGATCGTTCCTGCCATGACCACTCTGGCGGGCGTTTCAGGCTTTATGTCCATGCACGCAACTGACTTTATGTGTTTATTATACTATAGAAAGTGCAAGCAAAGTGCAAGTTTTAGACCATATTTTTGTATTTTTTCAAATTTTTTTCCTCCCGGTCAACGCACCGTCATGTTCCTGCGCCAGTACACCGATGCACCGGTCAGCGCCAGCACGCCGATCACAAAGACGATCCCATATTGTTTCCAGGGCAGTGGGATGGGTGCCCTGATGCTGAAGCGGTACTCCCTGGAATTTCCCACCGCATCGCTGACGGTCAGCGTATATTCCCCGTTTGCGATGATCTCACCCTTGGGAAAGCTGACCTCTGTCTGGTTCCTTAAGACCTCCAACTGTGCCTGCGGATCCGTGGGTGTAAAATACACTGTCCGGTCATATTGCTTCCCATAAGAATACTCCGGCGTAAAGCGCACCGCCGGCGGCGTGGTATCCCGCACAAAACGCATCTCATATCTGGCACCGCCGCCTTCAAAAGCGATCTGATACTCCCCATCCTCCCGGCACTGCAGAAAACGCCGGTCCGTATCCGATAAGAGCAGCGGTCTGCCATCCAGCTGCACTTCCGCCGTCTCCATGCCGGCAGGCGCTTCGATATGGCTGAGGTTCATGACGATGTCAGAGTAGATCGTGAAACAGAAGTCCAGACGGTAGGCTTTGTTCGCATCACCCCCTACATTTAAGTCCCAGAAGGTCACCACATAGCTGCCGCTTTCCAGAAACGGTCCCCTGCCGACGCCGGATACGCCATCCCGGTAATGTGCCAGTCCCGAGATCGCATTGGATGTATTGAAATTAACCTGTCCCCTGGTAAACGCGCCCTGCGGGATATTGCACTCGATCCACTGCCCGTCCGGCAGGATATAGCGGTACCGGGATGCCTCCGCATCATAAAACATTAGCATATCCGGTTCCCGGATGATCTCCATGGGTCGGTCTTCTCCGGAAGTCAGGTATTCATCTGCGATCCCCTGCGTATATCCCGCGATCTCATTGATCTCCTGCTGCGTGAGGATGCCAAATCCCGGGATCTCCCAACTGCCATCCTCCGCAGCCACACCGCCGACCTGCTCAAGCATCCGCTCGATCTCGGAAGGCGTGCTGCCTCCCGGTACCGTAACCGATGTCTGCGTACTGTCAACAGCTGTGTCAACTGAAACCGCTGCCCCTTCCTGCACCGTATCCGCAGACTGTGCCTGTGCACTGTCCTGTACCGTATCCGCCGACACCGTCTGCTCCTCCTTTTCTGCCGCATTTTCAGAAGTATACAGGCACACGGCATCCGCAGCGCGTACAGTCCCCACCGGCAGGAATACGCCCAGCAGAAGCGTCAGACCGCAGGCTGCCAGCATGCCCCTCTTCATCAGCCGCCTTCCTTTGGTCCGCCGGCACCTGCATGCACGCCATGCTGCATGCCGTCCATAGTCCTCGCATGCTCCCTGATGGGGCGCTTTACGCGGCGGATCTTGCCGGAAATGATCTTGGAAGCCCGCGCCTCGATGCGCTCCAGTTCCGCCAGATTGATCTTTCTGTGCCTGGGATCGTTCCCTTTGGCAGCAACTGCCGTTTTTTCCTTTTCCGCCTGTACCGCGGTCTTTGGTTTAAAGCCCTCGGCTGCGCGGCGCGCTTTTTCCACGCGCAGCTCCGCCAGCTCCCTGTTCCACATTGCCCGGTTTTTGGGACTGCTGAAATATGCCATCTTTACCGCCCTCCTCCGGCAAGATCATCTTCTTGTGCTTCTTCCTCGTAGGTGATGCCCATTGCCTCGTCATAATAACATTTATCGATCGCGTAATTTACCCATTGCATCAGGTAATCCTGCCCTAACGAAGACAGAAACACCATGCTCACCTGGGGCGTATTGCGCAGCTCTGTCGCTTTTAAATCCGTATTGCTTAAGATCTGGTACATCTCCGGCTCCGTGCATACCGCTGCCGAAATGACCCCGTTTGTGATATCCGAGGCCAGCATGCCCACATCCGTATACTGGTTCTGCACCACATTCTCGATCCCCGTCATTTCAGATATATTTCCGGCCGGGATCTGCGCCGATACCCCGATGGCCTCATCCTCAAATGCTGCCAGCGTATCCAGGTAACCGTTCTTTTTATTGACCAGATACAGACTGCCCACGCCGTAATCATCCGACAGGCTGTATTGCTGCGCATAAGTATCCAGGCGTGTAAAGGAACCGGCTGCCAGCTCCACCTCGCCTGTGTTCAGCCAGCTGAGCAGCTCCGCCTGATCCCTTGCGTAGCGGTACTCATAGACCACTTCCTCCTCCAGCATTGAGCCCATCTCCCGGCTCATGGTCATCAGGATATCCGGCTCCAGGCCTGCATAAAAGACCTCGCCGTTTTCATCCAGCATGCGGTAGCAACTGCGATCCTCCGTATCCACCAGACCGATGACCAGATGATTGTCATCCAGCACGGAGGGAATCGGCTCTTCTTTGGGCTGACCGCAGGCGCTGAGCGTGAGCATCATCGCTGCGGCGGTTGTTGTCAGAAATTTCTTTTTCATTATTGCCTCCCGAAATAATGTATGGTCAGGTCATCGTAAACAGTTCTTCGATGCCCTCGGATGCCACGATGTTCACGGCGGTTCGCTCCTGCGGCGAAGTGATCACGAAAGCGCGCCCACGGCCGTTGTTGATGATATCCTCCTGCTCGCTTTCGTTGATGGCGCCTGCCTTCTCATACAGCTTGCAGAGGTCGGCCATATCGTTAGGCGCCAGCGGGAAGATAAAACTGTACTGGCTGGCATTGATGATCGCGGTGGACTTTCTCGCCAGTTCCTCCGTCCCCACAAAGTCCTTAATGTTCTGTGTGATGACGATCTG
>JAFUUX010000205.1 GCA_017471325.1 Lachnospiraceae bacterium
GCGGCCGGCATGGGCTTTTTATCAGAAACCGCGCTGGAAATGGAACTGGTGATGACGGAAGAAGGAGAATATACCATCACGCCGCAGGTCGACGAAATGGTCTCTTACATCCGAAACGGCTTTGAGGAAAATATAGAGGCTATTTTTGAAGGGATGCTGAAGGAGGAGGGGATCGAAGAGGATCAGTATGAGACAATGGCACAGAATGCCGGTTATGATGATTTTGAATCCTTTAAGGCAGCAGCGATGGAAACCATGCTAAAGGAGATGGAATCCGGGATGGATGGTTATCTGGAGACAGTAAAGACAGAGGCAGAGGAGATCAATATCAGTGGTGATTTTCAGTATAAAGGCGATGTCATCACATTTGTGGAGATCAACGATAATGGCAGTGATGCGGAAGGCACGGTCGGGGAAAACGGGGACATCACGATCCATGATATCGAGACCGACGGCATGAAATTTGATCTGGTCTTTACAAAATAAAGGAAAACAGAGCGTAACCGTTCCGGTGCCGGGGGAATGGAACGGTTACGGCAGATTTTATCAATGATCAGGAGGAAACAACATGGCATCGGTAAAGACATGGACAGCAGAAAAACTGGCAGATGCGGAAGCAGGACTCAGGGAACTGGAACTGATGGGACCGGAGGATCATCTGATCGAGGCGATCGGGGGAGATTACTGGGAGGGATTTCTGGGAATGTATCTGCAGACGCGCGGCTTCTTTTATTTTACGACAAGTACGGTCGCTTTTGTGGCGGGGATGGGTTTTGTCAAGGCAATAACGAGTCCGTCCGCGTTCAAATGGTCACTGCGCTACAGCGAGATCAAGAAGGCGGAACTATGCAATATCGGACCGCTGATCCGCTTTCTTCCAACGGGCATCCGCCTGTATTTTGATGATCAGGAAAAGGGGAAGGAGAACAGTTACCGTATCAGTATCCTGAAACGTAAGGAATGGCTGGCATTTCTGCAGGAGCATATGGCGAACGCGGGGTGAATACGGCAATAGCCGGCTGGCCGCCGGATCACGCTGATGATCGCATTTAAACTATTGCATATTGTAAATGTTTCTAATATAATACCTAATGGTTTTTTTTAGGAACATTTATTTTTTAGCACAAAGATCAAACAATCGAGGTGAAAAGGATGGACAAAAAAGGCTTAACATCACAGGAGGTTCTTGAAAGGGGCGGGAACGGGAAAAATGTGCTGACACAGGGGAAGAAAAAAAGCCTGTTCTCTATCATACTGGGACAGTTTGCGTCACCGCTGCTGATCCTGCTGATCGTGGCGGCAGGGATTTCCATTGCCACGGGGGAACTGATCGACGGGATCATCATCATTGTGGTGGTTTTGGCAAATGTGATCATCGGGACGGTGCAGGAGGTATCAGCGGAAAAATCCGTGGAGGCCCTGAAACAGATCAATGCCTCTACGGCAGTGGTCATCCGGGACGGTGCGGAAAAGGAGATACCGGCTTCCGATCTGGTGGTAGGTGACTATGTCATTCTGGAGGCCGGGCGCGTGGTGCCCGCAGACCTTCTGCTGGTGCAGACCAGTTCCCTGAAACTGAATGAATCGGCACTTACCGGAGAGAGTCTGGCGGTAGAGAAAGACTGTAATGAGAAAAGTGATGAGAAGACACCCTTGGGGGATCGCAAGGATAAGGCGTTTATGTCTACACTCGTAGAATACGGACGCGGGGAAGGTGTTGTAGAGAAGATCGGGGACAGCACCGAGATCGGAAAGATTTCCAGTATGCTGAACAAGATCACCAAGCAGGAAACCCCGCTGCAGAAAAACCTAAACAGCATATCCATGGTGCTGGGCATTGCAGGCGTGGTGCTCTGCATCCTGATGTTTGTCTGCCAGATCTTCATATATGAAACGGAGATCATAGAGACATTGATGATCTCTATCGCATTTGCGGTAGCGGTGATCCCTGAGGGGCTTGCGACTGTGGTAACGCTGGTGCTTTCCGCCGGCATCCAGAAGATGAGCAAGCGCAATGCGATCGTAAAGCAGATCCATGCGGTAGAGACGCTGGGCGCGGTAAATGTCATCTGCTCGGACAAGACCGGTACCCTGACGCAGAACAAGATGACGGTGGTGCGCTGGTACCTTTTGGGGGAGGAAAAGGAGCCGGAAAACATTCCGGAGAAGAATCCGGTATTTTCACAGATGCTGCTGGGCTTTCTGGCGTGCAACGATGCAAAGTATTCGGAGGAGACCGGTGAGGAGATCGGCGATCCTACGGAGACCGCATTTATCAAATACGCCAAAGACAAAAAACTGGGATATGATAAGATCATGTCCGGCGTGACTCGTTTTGATGAGATCCCATTTGATTCGGACCGGAAGATGATGACAACGTTGGATCGTATCGAGAAAGACGGTACCGTTAAGAACATATCGTTCACCAAGGGCGCTATCGATTCGGTGATCGTAAGATGTGACCGTATTCTGGATGAAAACGGGGTACGGGATATCAGCAATGAAGACGTGCTTCTGGCCAGCCGCGCAGCAGAGAAAATGAGTTCGGAAGCACTGCGCGTATTGGCACTGGCTTACCGGGAAGGGGATTCGGCACCGCAGGAAAAGGATATGATCTTTGTGGGACTGGCAGCCATGATCGATCCGCCGAAGGAGGGCGTGAAGGAGACCGTAGATGAATGCCATCATGCGGGCATTGATGTGGCTATGATCACCGGTGACCATAAGATCACGGCATTTGCGATCGCTAAGGAACTGGATATCGCCTCCGATATCTCACAGAGCATCTCAGGCGCGGAGATCGATGCGATGGATCCGGAGGAATTCAGGAAGAACGTGCTGAACTACCGCGTATTTGCCCGTGTATCACCGGAAAACAAAGTGCAGATCGTCCAGGCATTCCAGTCTCATGGCAAGATCTGTTCCATGACGGGGGATGGCGTAAATGATGCACCATCGTTAAAAGCAGCGGACATCGGTGTGGCTATGGGCATCGGCGGCACGGAAGTAGCAAAAGACGCCGCCGAGATGATCCTGGTGGATGATAATTTCATCACGATCAAGAATGCCGTGATGGAAGGCCGCAATCTGTTTAATAACATCAAAAAATCCGTGGTATATCTGCTGCGTTCCAATTTCGGGGAAGTGGTGCTGATGGCGTCTTCCATCTTTGCGGGGCTGTCATCGCCGTTGTCCACGATACAGATCCTGTGGATCAACCTGCTCACGGATACGGCACCCTCCCTGGCGCTGGGAATGGATGTGGGCTCGGATGCGGTCATGAATGAGAAACCGCGTGATGTAAAGAGCGGTATCCTGAATAAAGGCGATTATCTGAATATTGTGATCCAGGGCGTGATCAGCGGTCTGGCCTGCATCCTGGCATTCCTGATGCCGGTGATCTCGAAGTACGGTCTGGGAAATATCGTTGCGGAATTAAGCAATAATGATGAACTGCTGAAACTTTGCAGGACTTACTGTTTCAGTACGCTGGCAGTGAATGAGATGCTGATGGCCTATGTATGTAAGACGAAAGGCAGTATGGCCTTTGCGACGAAGGAATCCTGGAACAATAAGGCACTGAACATCATCACTTTGATCGGGATCGCCCTGCAGCTGGCAGTGCTTGTCATACCGCCGCTGCGTTCGCTCCTGAAACTGTCAAAAGTCGGGGGCATTGATATCCTGACGATCCTGCTGATCGCGGTAGCCGGAGTCCTGGTAAATGCAGCCGTCACGCTGGCAAAAGAGCGGCTTGATATCAAAAAAGAGCGGAATCTCTGATCTGAGACTGAAAACAGAAATATAAGGGAAATGAGCAGGCGGGAAACCGCCTGCTTATTTTTACGGTAAAGTTTTCTCTTTGCCTTCTGTGAATTCTGGCGGACCGTTTCTGCTCAACCAGAACGCACAGACAAATACATCCCTGTCTGATCTATAGTAAGCGCAATAAGTAATTGCGCTTACTATAACGCTCCGCAAGGATGCGCACGGATTTTGTAAGGAAATATGCCGCTTTCAGCGGCCAAAATCCGGCGCAGTAAACGACAAAACGAAAATAGTTTTGTCGTTTACTATAGGAAATTTTCTTGCATTTTACCCCCCCTATGCTAGATAGGCTCTCGGAATCTATAGCCCAGATTCCAAGGGCTTTTTCTTTATGCTCATTTTTCAAATCCCCCCAAATTCTCAAAAAATTTCAAGATTAGGGGTTGACAAACACTCCAAAATCTGCGGCCGCTTCGCGGCCTATTGATTAAGAAAGTGCGTCATGTGCGGCGCCGGAAAAATCTTAATCGGAGGTGTTTGTTTTTGTGTAAACCAATAAACATTGGCGGTCATGCCGCCTATCAGGCAAAGATGATATCTTTGCTCAAGCAATACTATCCTGATGCTTTCACTCGTTTCGGTCCTTCCCTCTGGGATACGATTGGCAAATTTTATTCCATGGACCTTACCCAGATTGATGTAATAATGCAGGACCGTTATTCTATATTCGGTCCAATCCCAAGACTTCCCTCAGATATGATTCGTTCCATGATGGTATCTCTGGTTATGCGGAAAACTAACTACACAACCTGGAGTGAAGAGTTAAAAACCAACCATCTTGCTGCAATCCTTAGCGGATTTCATCCCGATGATACTCCCGGAGTAGGTACCTTCTATGACTTCTGTGACCGTCTTTGGATGTCCGATAAAGACAACTTATCAGATCACGCACAACCTCTAAAGAAGAGAGAAGTCGAAAAACCAAAGAACCCTGATGATAAAGCTGCTCCCGTAGAAAAAATCTCAGTGGAAGAACTCATCAATCAGCTTAAATCTACACCTTTATCAACTGACACTCCCTATGCAAGGCTCTTTCAGATATTCCATGATGTCTTCCTTAGGCATTCATCTGATCTTGGGCTTATTGACATGGATAAGCTCGTCCTTTCAGGTGATGGTACAGAAGTAGTAACTTCAGCCAGAAACAGATACCGGAAGCTTTGTAATTGCAAGGACAGAAACTGTTCCTGCAATCGCTGGTATTCCCAACCAGATACTGACTGTGGCTATGATTCTTCAAGGCACTTGTTCTACTACGGATACGATATGTACATGTTCACAGCCGCAGATTCTGAAAATGACCTCCCAGTATTTCCTCTTCTTAACAGAGCATCTATGCACGATTCCTTTGGTCTATGCTATACCTACCATGCTATGAAAGCATTTCTCAAAGAAGCAAATGTCATAGAAGCTCTACTTGATTCAGCACATGATGTTATGGCTATATACAAGTTCTGTCAGGAAAACTCCATTGCCGCAATCATCGACCTCAATGAACGAGGAGGTCTGAATTTCAAGTATAGGGATACCTACATCATTGGTAAAGATGGCATTCCTGTTTGCCATGCCGGACTTAAAATGATCCGTGATGGCTATGAAAAAGCAAGAATGCGATACAAGTTCAGATGTCCCAACTGCTATCATTGTGACGGCATACACTGTGATTATAAGTGTTCCGACTCTGACTATGGCCTTGTAGTCCATGTCCCCACAAAGGAAAATCTTCGTATATTTACTGTTCCGGCAAGAGATTCAAAAGAATGGAAGTTAGAATACAACAAGCGCACTTCTTCAGAAAGGTGCAATAAGCGTGAAAAGATTGACTACCAATTAGAAAACGGCAGGCACCAATCTACAAAGATGTGGTACTGCCGCCTCTATTGCATCATGATGTGTCAACATCTTGATGCTTGGGGCAAAGCTCAATCCGATAACCC
>JAFUUX010000045.1 GCA_017471325.1 Lachnospiraceae bacterium
ACTATTCAGAAGGTACCGCGAGGGCTCCCGAAGCGTAGCGTAGGATGCCCGAGTTTAACGGCATTTCCGCCATCGAGCGAAGCGAGATTATGCATGGCGGAAATGCGTAACTGTCAGAACCCAGGGGGTTCTGAACAGTTATAGAGGGAGAAGGAAAGGGATGAAAAAAAAGTGTGGAAACAGGCTGCGCGTCCTGCTGGTACGCCCGAAATACTCTTCCATCGTGGCAAATCTGGAGCCGCTGGGGCTGGAGTATTTAGCGGGGCTGGCAAAGGAACTGCATATCCCCTGCGCGATCCATGATGAATTCCAGTATTCCTGGATATTGCGCTATGAGCGCCTGTGCCGCGCCATCCGTATCGGGCGTTTTAATTTTATCGGTTTTAATGCCAACGCGAATACCGTGGATTACATTAACCGGACAGCGGCGCGTCTGAAGAAGGATTTTCCGCATCTGACGATCATGGTGGGCGGGCCGGACGCGGAGTTGAACTATATGGATTTCTGCACGGATGCGGTGGATCTGGTCTATCACGACAATGGCCTGATGAGTTTAAAAAACATGTGGCGGGACGGGCTTTCTGCGGCGGTGCTGGAAAAACAGAGCGGCATCTGCTTTAAGAAAGACGGCGAGTGGATCGTAAAGGAAAAGGGCGCGCCGGTCTGCGGGTTTATCAATCAGCCGGACAGGACGGCTTTCTACAGGGGGCTTAAGAAAAACTTTATCTTTATGAAAGGGAAGTATGCGCTGAGCAAAGCTTCTTTTTCCTGCCCGTTTGCCTGTGCCTTCTGCTACTGCACCAAAATGAACAGCGGAAAATATACGGAACGCGATATCATGGAGGTGGTGGATGAGGTGGAGTCCATCCGTCATGATAAGATCTGGTTTGTGGACGATACTTTCTTTTTTGATAAAGAGCGTGTGCGCGCCTTTTGTGAGGAGATCTTAAAGCGCGGCATCAAAAAGACGTTCATGGCTTACGCGCGGGCGGACTTTATCGCGGCCAATCCGGATATCCTGCCGCTGGCATACAAAGCAGGTTTTCGGGATATCCTGGTAGGGCTGGAGGCCATCACGGATGAGCTGCTGGATGAGTATCATAAACAGACTTCGCGGGATGACAATATCAATGCCATCCGGAACCTGCATGAAAACAACATCGTCTGCGATGGCCTGTTTGTGATCAACTATACCGCCACCAGAAAAGATTTTCGCAACCTGATGAAATTCATTAAGGACAACAACCTGCTGTGGGTGGTGTTTGGTATCTTTACGCCATATAAGGGCACGGATGCCTATTATGAATATCAGGACAAACTGGTGGGATTCCGTTCGGACCGGCTGGACGGAACGCATATCACGATCAAACCGACCAACATGTCCTCGTTTGAGTTCATGCTGCGCTATTACTGGATCCATGTGCTGACCTATCCGAAGATCATGGTGCGCACGCTGTTTGGTACGGCGTATGACACGAAACGGACGGGGTGGATCTGAAAAAGGAATACTGGAAAAATGATAAAAGATATGGATCAGAGGAAAAAAGAAAACATAAGGAAAACGGAGGGCAAAAGGCGGCGGCACAGATACATGTTTGTGCGCGTGCATTACGATAAGCGCGTGGCGAGCTTGGAGCCGCTGGGGCTGGAATACCTGATGGCCTGCGTGAAAGCAGAGGGGCGGCAGTGCATTATCCATGACGAGAGCATAGAGAGTCCCTTTTTCCGCTTTCAGCAGTTATTGAAAAAGATAGACCGCTGCCGCATCACCTTTGTAGGGTTTTCCGTGATCTCCAATACGGCGCATTATGTGCTGGAACTGGTGCGCCTGCTGCGCAGGGAGCGGCCGCGGATAAAGATCATGCTGGGCGGGCCGGAGATCATCGTCAACCATGAGGACTTTATGCTGCCCCAGATCGATTACCTCTCGTATGATAACGGGCTGGATTCGCTGCGGCTGGCGGTGCGCCATGACTTCGCATTATCCGTCCTGCCGCGGTGCAGCGGACATGCCTATCAGAAAAACGGACAGTGGGTGGAAAACCTGAAGGGAGCGCCTGTCAGTGATTACGGCATCCTGCCGGATCGCAGCCATTTCTTCCGGAACAAAAAGAAATTCCGTGTGCTGGCCAAGGGGCGCTTTTCCGTGATGAAGACCTCTTTTTCCTGTCCGCAGAACTGCAAGTTCTGTATCTCGCGCCAGTTCAACAGCTGCACCTTCCGGGTGCGCAGCGCGGAGGATGTGGTGGACGAGATCGTGCACCTGGATAATGACAAGATCTTTATCATAGATGATGATTTCCTGGTGGATAAAGAGCGGGTGATCAGGATCTGCAGGCGCCTGCTGGAACTGGACCAGCACAAGACCATCATGATCTTTGCCAGGGCAGACAGCATCTCGCGCTGCGAGGATATCATGCCGCTGCTTTATAAAGCCGGCATCCGGGACATGCTGGTGGGGCTGGAGGCAGTGGATGACAGCACTTTGGAAAAGTACAACAAAAATTCCAGTGTGGCGCTGAACAAAAACGCGGTGCGCATCTTACGGGAACACAACATGGTATGCGTGGGACTCTTTGTGATCAACTACGATTTTACCCATAGGGATTTCATGCGCATCAACGAGTTTATCCGCAAGGAAAAACTGATCTGGGTACTCTTCAGCATCCTGATCCCGTTTAAGGGGACACCGGTGTATGAAGAAAACAAAGACCGGCTGTACAGGTATGAATACCGCAGGACCGGCGGGACCAGCGCGCTGATGCGGCCGTCGAAAATGCCCATGTGGCTGTTTATCCTGGAATATCATTTCTTATATTACGTGAATTATCCGCGGATCTACTGGGCGGGTCTGACGCAGATGTTTAACAAGCGCTACAGGAACCGGTGAAAAGATGTGCGGGAAAAGGAAGTTGATTTCGCTTGTGAGTACAAAGGTGAGGAGAAAAGAATGAGGAGAAAAGAATGAGGAGAAATAAGATGCGTGTCTCGATCTTAAGCCTGTTGCTGGCGGTCATGGTGCTGGCCGGCTGCGGGGGAAAAAACACGGTACAGGTATCGGATGCCGTGACACAGATCACGGAAGCGGTCACATCCGCTGCAGAGCCGACGTCATCACCGGCAGCGGCAGCCGTGACAGAAGCAGGTGCGACACCCTCTGCGGCAGCCGTGGCAGAAGCAGGTGCGACACCCACTGCGGCAGTCGTGGCAGAAGCAAGCGTAACGCCCACTGCGGCAGCCGTGACAGAAACAAGTGCGACGCCTACTGCGGCAGCGGCAGCAGAGATCACGGCGACGCAAGAAGCGGCCCGGATCACGGAGCCGTCCGCAGTACAGACAGAAGTGACCGTGACTGCGTCGGCACCGAGTGCAACGCCCACACCGGAGCCGGTACAGCAGGCGGCGGTTTTGGATGAAAACGGCAGTTATTCCTCAAAAGAGGATGTGGCGCTTTATCTGCATACTTACGGGCATCTGCCGGGTAATTTTATTACAAAAAAAGAAGCGCAGGCACTGGGCTGGCCGGGGGGCGGCCTGGAGGCATACGCGCCGGGAAAATGTATCGGCGGGGATCACTTTGGAAATTATGAGGGAAAGCTTCCGGACGGAAAATACCATGAGTGCGATATCGACACGCTGGGGGAAAGCAGCCGCGGCGCAAAACGCATCATCTATTCCGACAGCGGGGAGATCTATTATACAGAGGATCATTACGAGAGTTTTACACAGCTATACTGAGCCCACCGGCAAAGGATAAGCGGGCGCAGATGAAGAGGCGGATCCCGAAAGGATCTGACCATGGAGCGTATCGGGAGAGGAAAGCATGCGCATACTTCTGATCAAACCGGAAACAGTGGGGGTGTTCAGTTATACCTGTCTGGTAGAGCACGAACCGCTGGAACTGGAGTACCTGTATACGGTATTCCGGCAGCAGGGGGATCATGCCGTGATCTATGACCGGCGGTATGATCTGACGTGTTTAAAACGCAAGCTGGCAAAAGTGCGGCCGGAGGTGGTATGCATCACCGGCTATATCACGCAGCAGAAATTGATGATCCGCTTATGCGATGAAGTCAAGGCGTATGATCCGGGGATCGCGGTGATCCTGGGCGGATCGAATGTGGAGATCAATTACCGTAATTATTTTGAATCCCGGGCGGATTTTCTTTATCACTTGAGCGGCGTGGCAAACCTGGCAAAGCTGGTGCGTTACCTGCGCGCCCAAAGATCCGGCAGGAAAGTGAAAGCGGATGCGCTGGAGCGTATTCCCGGGATCTGCTACCGCAAAGACGGTGTCTGGACGGTCAATCCCAAGATCTATGAGAGCCCGGAGGATCTGCCGGTGCCGGACCGCGGTTTTTTCTATCAGAACAAAAGGCGGTTCCGCTATCTCTGTTTCCGCCCGCTGGCGCTGGTCAAAAATTCCTACAGCTGCCGCAAGGCCTGCAATTTCTGTTTCTGCACGAACCGGAACGGCGGCCGTTATGCCTGCCGCAAGGTGGAGCATCTGGTGGACGAGATCGCCTTGCTGGACGTGCCGGCGATCCATATCACGGATGATGATTTTCTGGTGGATGAAGACTATCTTTGGGAATTTATCCGGCTGATCCGCGAGAAAGGGGTGCGCAAAAAATTCCTGATCTACGGACGGGCGGATTTTATCGCGCATCATGAGGAACTGATGCGGGAACTGGCGCGGATCGGCCTGGCGCTGGTGATGGTGGGGCTGGAGGCGACGGATGATGCGGAACTGGATTCCTACAATAAGAGGGTGACGCTGCGGGAGAATGAGGAGTGCATCCGTATCCTGCATGAAAACCATATCTTTTGTGCCGGACTGTTTATCGTACACCAGCAGATGACAAAGCAGGATTTCCGGAAACTGTACCAATGGATCGCAGATAGGGATATCATTCCTACGATCTCGGTGTTTACGCCCATGCAGGGTTCGGCGGTATATCCGAGATGCGAAAAGGAACTGCTGACGGACGATGTGACAAAGCAGGATCTGTTTCACTGCCTGCTGCAGCCGGAGCATATGAGCGTGCGGCAATTTACGCTGGAGTATTACAAGCTGTCCTTAAAACTGATGTGGAAAAACCGGAAATCCGCGCTGTACGCGGAGAATAATTATCTGGGGGCCATGCTCTATATCCTTTGGGTGCTGCTGGTAAAAGCAAAGCGCAAGGTCTGGTTTTGACCGCCGGGGAGAAGGACAGATCCCGCAAAGTTTTTAGTGAGATAAAGGAAATGAAAAAAGTAGCGAATCAAAAAATGTGTAACTGTCAGAACCCGAAGGGTTCTGATGAGCCATTACAAAAGAAGATATTACTGATACAGCCGACACCGTATGACCAGTACGGCAATCTGGTGAAGAAAAGCCGCCTGTATTTTGTGGGGCTGGCACTGCCGCTGCTGGCGGCGCTCACACTGGAGGATTTTACAGTGGAACTCTGCTATGAGACCATAGAGGAGGTGCCTTTTGACACGGACGCGGGGCTGATCGGCATCAGCAGCATGGGGCACGCGGTGATGCGCACCATTGATATCGCAAAGCGCTTCCGTGAGATGGGCAGGACCGTGATCCTGGGCGGCTACATGGTATCCCTGATGCCGGAGGAGGCACAGAAATACTGTGATGCCGTGATGATCGGCGATGCCGAGGAGACCTGGGGCGAGATGCTTACGGACTATCTGAACGGCAGCCTGAAAAAAGTGTACCGCAAAAAACTGACAAAACTGGAAACGCCGCTGCCGAAGTACGAACTGGTATTAAAAAAGCGGATCGGCAATTTCCTGCCGGTGCAGGCGGGGCGCGGCTGTCCCAAGACCTGCAGTTTCTGTTCGATCTACTGCCTGTATCACGGGCAGTATCTAAAACGCAGCATCCCGGATGTGATACGGGATATCCGCAGGGTGAAGGAACTGGGCTTCCGGCAGTTTCTGCTTTTGGATGATAATCTGTTTTCGGACCGTGACTATGCGTTTAGGCTCTGCGCCGAGATCAAAAAACTGAAAATGAAGTGGATGACGCAGTGTTCCATTGACATTTCCAGAGATGAGGAACTGTTAAAAACCGTAGCGGAAAGCGGCTGTTATGTATTAAGTTTCGGGCTGGAGAGCATCAGCCGGGAGAGCCTTTTGGGGATGCAGAAAGGCTGGGCGCATCCGGAGCAGTACAGCGAGCAGTTAAAGATCATCCGTAAATACGGGATCGATATCTCTACCGAAATGGTGGTGGGCGCGGAAGGCGACACGCTGGAGTCCATCAGGGCTACGGCAAAGTTTATCGAGGACAATCAGATCACTGTGCCCAGGTTTTATATCTTAACGCCGATCCCGGGGACGCAGTATTATGAAGAGATGAAGGCGCAGGACAGGATCTATAATACCGATATGTATTCCTACAATTCCTGCGAAGCGGTGCATTATCCGAAAAACATGACACCGCAGGAACTGACCAAAGCATACTGGGAACTCTATAACGAGGTGTACTCATACCGCTGCATCCTGAAACGGACGATCTTTACAAGGAATTTCTGGCGGCGGCCTCTGACTGCCCTGTTTTATTTTGGCGTGAACCTGTTTTACCGGAAGCATATCAGGCATGGCATCGTGCCGAATATCGTATAAAAAACGGGCCGGGGGATCTGCTGGGATCCCCGGCCCGTTTTTTGCGTATCAGAACGTTTAGTTGTTTTCCTCCTGTGCAACACCGGTATAGCGGTGCAGTTCAAAACTGGTATTTGTCGGATCGGTGCCTTCCAGTGCATAGGACAGAACACCGTCCCCGTTGTTTGCCTGGGTGATGGTGAGGATCTGTTCCCCGTCCAACTGCGTCAGTGAAATGAGATAATCCCCCAGTCTGTTCGGATCGTATCCTTCAAAAGGGATTTCCGGAAGGACGTCCTCATCATAGCAGTACAGGCTGATGCCGTCCGGGATCCCGCCGTCTTTGCTGAGGATGTTTTCCCAGGTGTATCCCAGGACATAGTAGTTATCCATATCGGTAATGGTAAGCACATCATCAAAACTGACCAGAGCAGTGGGTTCGCCGTTATCATCTACAGTAACCCAGTTGCCGGCAAACATATTTAAAAACTGGAGGTTGTTGCGCGGGTTCGTTCCGCGGCCTTCCGCATCAAAGTCATGCCCGATCACAAGCGTTGTGGGCAGCGGCGCTGTATCTGTTTCGAGATGCCGCCAGTTGTCTTCGCCAAAAAAGTATTCCCCGTAGTAATTACCACTGGCTGCCGTCAGATGGATGCGCGGGTTCCATGGCAGATTTACTTTGACCGCAACGGATTCGCCGGCATTTAAGGTCGTGGAATACAGGTTGTCACCCGGCAGGAAAAAGTTTTCCCAGACCAGGGATTCCCCCAGATCGGTGCTGACATCTGCGCGGTCCAGGATGATGCGGGTATCGTCCTGCAGGGCAAAGAGCAGTACCCAGTACCAGGTGCTGTCTTCATCGGAGGCCAGACGCTTTACCTCTACATAATCCTTTGGCGCATAAGCGGCCAGATCCGCTTTGTCCGTGTAGAAATCCATGGACAGCAGATTTTGCATTGCAGGCGTATCGGTCTGCAGGTTGGAGAGGAAAATCCATTCCCCGCTGTCGGAAACCTGCGCGGTCACGACAAATTCCCGTTCCTCAAAGGCCTGCCAATCTTCCATATAGTAATAGAGGCGGTAGATATCACCGTTGGCTTCACCGCGGGTAAATGTTACGGGCATATAGTTGGTATCGCCGTGCTCAAATACATAGAGATCCTTTTGCGGAAAGTATTCCCAATTCAGAGGACGTCTCGCGCAGGCATATTCCGTTCCGGTGGTGAGCCTTACATAGTATTCCAGGTCTTCCGTGTGGATGGCCGTGACATCAGTATAGATCTCGCCCCATTCCGCAGTAAGGAAATCCCGGAGCTCATCCGTCACCTGGATATCGATGCCGGCACCGTTGTAGCAGACCTGGTTCCAGTCGATCATTTCCGGGCAGGAATAGGCAGACAGGAAAAAGCCGTTGTAATTTCCGGAGGTATCCTGCAGCCGGGCCAGTGTTTCTTCCGATACCGGTTCCCAGACCACATCCTCGGAAGGCAGGCCGGCATCTGTGGGAGATGGTACATTTTCCGCAGCCGCCGTGGCAGCAGGTTCTTCTTTTTCCGGCTCTTTGGCCGTTTCTTCCCGATCGGAAAGCCTGCCGCGGCCGCTGTCCGCATCATCGCCGCAGGCACATAGCCATAGTGCCAGCAGGCCGGTTATGATCAGCGCTTTTTTCATCGTATCGCCTCCTTGTGTTTTGTACGGATCGCCTTTATATTGCTTATATTAGAGATTCTGCGGGGAATTGTCAAATCCCGTGGATCTTAAAGGGGATTCCACAATATCTATTTTCAGGAAAAGTCTTTTCCTGAAGCGGCTTTTCTGGTAGAATAAAACTAACTATTCGAAACATACCGCGAGGGCTCCCGAAGCGTAGCGCAGGATGCCCGAGTTTAACGGCATTTCCGCCATCGAGCGAATACCAGTTCCTGCTTAATGAGCGCTAGCGAATTTAGCAGGACTGTATGCGTTAGCAGCGAGATTATGCATGGCGGAAATGCGTAACTGTCAGAACCCATGGGGTTCTGAACAGTTACGAATGAAATAGAATAACAGGGGGAGTGACAGGTATCATGAAAGAAACAGACCGACAGTTACATTTGAGATTTCTGAAAAAACTGGCGCATGGAACGCTGAGCATCAACACATTAAAGGATGCTTTGCTGGAAGTGGGGCGGAAGTACCATGTCTTTGGGATCGAGGCGGAGCAGCAGGGGAATCCGGCGATCGTAAAGAACAGGAAGGAGTTTTCGCTTTTTGAGGACAAAGGCGGAAAGCCGGGCAGTTTCAATCCGATGGCTTTGGAATATTCTGCCGGGGGAGACTATACGCTGGTGCTCTATTTTATGTCGGAGCGCTATCAGTTTTCGGAAGATGAGAAAGAGGTGCTGGAACTGTATGCTGCGGACTGCTATTTTTATCTGATGAACCTGCAGCTCATGGAGGCTTTTCACGGAAACAGCACGATACAGCATCTGACCGGCCTGATCAATTACAGCGGCTATATCCGGAAGATCATCTGGCTGATGGATGAAGGCGTACCCCTTTCTTATTATGACGCTTTTTATTTCAATCTGGAAGGCTTTGGCAATATCAATAAGCGGGTAGGGCATGAAGCCGGAGATAAACTGATCATCCGCTACGCGGAGAGCCTGAAAGCGTTCGCGCAGGAGGATGAGATAGTGGCACATCTGGGCGGCGATAACTTTGCCATGCTGGTGCGCAAGAGCAGAAAGGACGATCTGATCCTCTATCTGGCAGATGTGCCGATCGCGTTGCCGGAACTGAAGGAAGAGATCCATCTGACCAGCCATCTGGGGATCTGGGAGATCGCGGAGGATAAGATCGATCCGGCAGATATCATCAGCAGGCCGGCCATCGCATTAAACCAGGCCAAGAATGTGCTGCACCAGCCGGTGGCCTACGCAACAGAGCGCATGATCGACATGGTATCCCAGCAAAAAGGCATACTGGCAAGTTATCAGGAGGCACTGGACCGGGAGGAGTTTAAGGTATTTTACCAGCCCAAGGTGGATTCCAGAACGAAAAAACTGGTAGGTTCGGAGGGGCTGGTCCGCTGGTTTAAGAATGGAAAGATGGTATCGCCCGGCGTGTTCATCCCGCCGTTAGAGGAGAATGGGCAGATCCTGGCGCTGGATTATTACATGCTGCGCCATGTGTGCGCCGATCTGCGCCGCTGGGTGGACGCGGGTTATGAACCGGTCACGGTATCGGTGAACTTTTCCCGGAAAGACCTGGAGGATAAGCGGCTGGCTGAAAATATCAATGACATCATCGAGGCGGCCGGCATTGATAAGAAACTGGTCGAGGTAGAGGTAACGGAGACCATGGATTCCGTGGAGCATGGGGAATTGGCAGCCTTTATAGACAAACTGTACCGTTATGGGATCATGACGGCGATCGATGATTTCGGTTCCGGATACTCGTCCCTGGCAACGCTGCGGGAATACCGGGTGCACACCTTAAAGATCGACCGTTCCTTTGTCAATAACAATGATTTTTCCTGGAAGGACGAGATCATCCTGCGGGATATCATCCACATGGCGCAGGAACTGGGGATCGAGACACTGACCGAAGGCGTGGAACGTGATGACCAGCTCATGTTTGTCAACAGCGTGGGCTGCCATGTGATACAGGGTTACTATTATGATAAGCCGCTGCCGGTGGAGGAATATGAAAAGCGGCTGAGGGATAAGCAGTACAAATAAAGCGGGCATAAGCCGGGGATAAAGATCGGAAACGGCAGCTGATTTTGATCACGGGTATAATAACAAAAAGAATAGGGGAGCATATATGGAGAAAAGGATTTTTGGAAAAACAGGACGCAGCATCAGTGAGATCGGCCTGGGGACCTGGCAGCTGGGTACCCGCTGGGGGACACCGTATGACCGTGAGGAGGCAAAGCGGATCCTGGAGACCGCGGCGGAAGCCGGCATTAATTTTATCGATACGGCAGATGTGTACAACGGCGGGGAAAGCGAACGTTCCATCGGTGAGTATGTCCATACGCATCCGGAGCAGTTTTATATCACTACAAAATGCGGGCGCCGTTTAAACCCGCATATCGACGAGTGCTATACACCGGCAGCGATCGACGGTTTTATCCATGACAGCATCGCGCGCCTGCGGGTGCAGCGTCTGGATATGGTGCTGCTGCACTGCCCGCCCACATCGGTATTTGCGCGGGATGATATCTTTGCGGAACTGGAGCGGCAGAAAAAGAAAGGCGATATCGCGGATTACGGCGTGAGCATCGAGAAAGTATCGGAAGGCCTGCAGGCCATGGAGTATGACATTTCCGCCATCGAGGTGATTTTTAACATGTTCCGTTTTAAGCCGATGGATGAGTTGTTTCCGAAAGCGGCGGAAAAACAGGTGGGCATCATTGCCCGTGTGCCGCTGGCGAGCGGTCTGCTGACCGGGAGATATACGGTGGATACGATCTTTGGGCCGAAGGATCATAGATCCTATAACAGAGAGGGCGCATCTTTTGATAAGGGAGAGACTTTTTCCGGTGTGCCGTATGAACTGGGGCTGAAGAGCGTGGAGGAACTGAAGGCTGTGTTCGGAACCGAGGATCTGGCGCCTTATGCGATCCGCTGGATATTGATGCACCCGGAGGTGAGCGTAGTGATCCCCGGTGCCAGCAAGGCGAGACAGTTAAAGGAAAACGTGCGTGCGGCCGAACTGCCTGCTTTGACAGATGCGCAGATGCAGGCCGTAAAGGAGATCTATGACCGGAACCTGCGGGAGGTGATCCATCCGCAATGGTAAGGCAGAAAAAGACAGAAGATACCGGCGGCGCGAAAAAAAGGACTATGCCTGCCGCATTGTTCCTGCTGCTCTGTTATCTGGTCTGCAGCCTGTTTTTTATCCTGGCGGAGGCGGCAGATCATTTCCGAAAGGATCCGGCGGGCAATGTGACGGCTGTAGCGGCGTTTGTGCTGCCCATTCTGCTGGCGGCGGCACTGATCGTCTGGCATATTTTATGGGAAAGGCCGATGAATCTGAGGCATACCTTTTTGTATCTCGGCGGTTTTTTTGTGATGGGACTGGTATTGCTGCTCATTTACGCATTGGTATTTGATGTGACGCGTATGCCGCCGCTGGCGCCGGACAGTACGGAGGTGCCGGGGATCAGGTACCGGCTGTTTGACGGCATGGTCTTTGGGGCAATGTGTATCGTGATAGACAGCGTGATCTTTTTGTTTTATATCCCGGTACGGTGGACGGCAGATCTGGCATTTGGCCCCCGTCCGCAGCAGGGGGATAAGAAAAAGGGCAGGTAAAAAAGGGAGTAAAAAGAGTTAGAAGGCACGAAAGGGGCAGGGATATGGGAGAATATGTATTTGACGCGGCAGCGGTAAGGGACCGTCTGGTGGTGATGATCCGGGAGCATGCTGCGAAGAACGGTTTTGATAAAGTGGTACTGGGGATCTCCGGTGGAAAGGACAGTACCGTGGCAGCAGCCCTGTGTGCCAGGGCACTGGGCGCAGACCATGTATATGGTGTGATGATGCCGGATCGGGAGCAGGCAGACATCGCGGATTCCATACAGGTGTGCAAAAGTCTGGGGATCCGCAATTATACGATGAACATCGGGCCGATGCACGCGGCGCTGCTGGAGGCGGCAAAGGAGATCCCTTTTTCCGAAGAAAGCAATGTGAATGTGGGACCGCGCCTGCGCATGACTACGCTGCGCTATGTGGCGCAGGCCGTCGGCGCCAGGCTGTGCGGCACCGGTAATCTATCCGAGGCGACCGTGGGGTACTGCACAAAGGACGGCGATACCAGCTGTGATTTTAACCCTCTGGGGGCGCTCACCAGCGTGGAGGTGGTGCAGGTAGGGCTGACCATCGACGAACTGCCGAAGGAACTGGTGGAAAAGACACCGACAGACGGCCTTTCCGGCAAGAGTGATGAGGAGAAGCTGGGACTGAAATACGCGGATATCCATAAATATATCCGTTTCGGCACCTGCGGGGATGCGGCGGTGGACGAAAAGATCCGCCGGAAAGAAGCCGCAAATATGCACAAGCGCATGCGTCCGCCGGTACTGGATCCTTTGGGAGAAAAGGAGTAATGCCCATTATGAAGGGGAGCCTGTACGGAGTCGGCGTGGGACCGGGCGCGCCCGATCTGATGACATTAAGAGCCGTGAATACGATCAAAAAGGCAGATATCCTCTGCCTGCCGCAGCCGGCAAAAGAGCAATGCAGGGCGTATTCCATTGCGCTGCAGGCAGTACCGGAGGCAGGCGGGAAAGACTGCCTTTGCTGTGATTTTTCGATGACACGCGACCGTAAAAGGCTGGCAGAAGCGCATCAGGGCATTTATCTGTCCGTCAGGGATAATCTGCTGGCCGGAAAAAACATCGCTTTTCTTACCATAGGTGATCCTTCCGTTTATTCTACCTTTTCCTATATTTCAGAAAGAGCATCCGGGGATGGGTTCCGTGTAGAACTAGTGAGCGGGATCCCTTCTTTCTGTGCGTCGGCAGCGGAACTTGGCCTGCCGTTATGTCTTGGGGACGAAGAGGTGCATATCGGTACGGGACAGAGTGATATCGCTGCGCTGCTGCGGCTGCCGGGGACAAAGGTGATCATGAAAGCCGGAAGAAGGCTGCAGGAGATCAAAACCCTGCTGATGGAACGGGAGCGGGAGGGCAGTATCAAAGTGTATGCGGCAGCAGATTGTGGACTGCCGGAGGAAAAGTTTTTTTACAGCGCCGCTGACATTCCTGAGGACAGCGGCTATATGCTGGTGCTCATTGTAAAGGAGCAGGAAATTTATCAAAAATCAAAAAAATCCCCATAAAAAGATATCCCTCCCTGCGTATCTGTAACAGATGGAAAAAAGAGAACTGGCCGGAGAATAAAAGGACAGTAAATCGTACAGAAAAAACAAGGGAGGGATCGTTCATGAAAAAGAGAAACATTGCTGTATTTATGTGTATCGCCATGCTGCTGTCAGCCTGCGGAAATGAGGCAGGGGCGGCAACGGAAAGAGGGAGGGCACCGGTTACTTCCGGCGGGGAGGTCGTGGAAGCCACACCGACGCCGTCTTTTACCGATCAGGAGATCGAAGCGCGGATCAAAAGCGTGGGCGAGCAGTATGACGGTCTGTATAGTAATGATCAGAGCGCATACGGAATGCAGGGCGCGTTCATGAATGCTGCACCGGCAATGACGGAAGAGGTATGTGAAGCAGAAGATTTTGCCGTGACAGGAAATAATTCCGTATCTGTCTGGAATGGCCCCATGGCACCTATGGAAGATGTGGAGTGGAATACGGAAGGTTATAATGCCGTGAAGGAATCCGGTTTCGTATCCGTAGGCACCCAGCCGTTTTCCACCTTTGGGGCAGATGTGGATACGGCAGTTTACTCCAATTTCCGCCGGAGTGTGTATCAGGATGACGGATACGGCATCAGCGGGGATGCGATCCGTCTGGAAGAGATGATCAACTATTTTAATTATGACTATGCACTGCCGCAGGACGGGGATAAATTCGGTGTGGTCACTTCCCTGACTTCCTGTCCCTGGAATGCGGATACCATGCTGCTGCGCGTGGGTGTGCGGGCAGAAGAGATCCTGCCGGAAAAAGGCAGCAATATCGTATTTCTGATCGACACTTCCGGATCAATGTTCAGCAATAACAAGCTGCCGTTAGTGCAGAGCGCGTTTAAGATCCTGCAGGAGCAGCTCACGGATCAGGATACGGTTTCGATCGTGACCTATGCCGGTACGGAGACGGTGCTGCTGGAAGGCGTAAAAGGAGATGAGCACAAGAAGATCGAAACGGCGCTCGATTCCCTGCAGGCCGGGGGCTCTACCAATGGCGAGGGCGGCATCAAAAAAGCATATGAGATCGCGGAGAAATACTTTATCGAGGGTGGCAACAACCGCGTGATCCTGGCAACGGACGGTGACCTGAATGTGGGCGTTTCTTCGGAATCAGGCCTGATCGAACTGGTTGAGGAGGAAAAAGAGACGGGCGTATTCCTTTCCTGCCTGGGCTTTGGCGAGGGAAATTACCAGGATGACAAGATGGAGGCGCTGGCAGACTACGGAAACGGGAATTATGCCTTTGTAGACTGCAGCCGGGAAGCAGAGCGTGTGCTGAAGGATGAGATCTGGTCCACACTGTATACCGTGGCCAAGGATGTGAAATTCCAGGTGGAGTTCAATCCGGCGCTGGTAAAGGGTTACCGTCTGGTAGGCTATGAAAACCGCAAGATGGCAGCAGAGGATTTTGCGGATGATACCAAGGACGGCGGCGAGGTTGGCTCCGGGCAGTGCGTGACGGTGCTGTATGAAGTAGTGACGGCCGATTCCGCGTACGAGATCCCGGAGGTGGCTTCCCGTTACGGAAATCAAAGTGATACGGCAGCAGACGGTGCCTCCGATGAACTGCTGACGGTGAATATCCGCTACAAGGAGCCGGATGCGGATGTCAGTAAACTGCTGGAATATCCGGTGACTATGGCGCAGTATACAGACGTGATGGATGATGATACTTCCTGGGCAGCCGGCATAGCGCAGTTTGGAATGCTTCTGCGGGATTCCGAATTCAAAGGAACTTCGAGTTATGATGAGATCTATGACAGATTAAAGCAGTCGCCGAAGGTGATGAGTGATGATCTGCGGGCGGAATTCCTTTATATGCTGCAGAAAGTGAGTGACAATTAAGGGATAAAGCATAAACATAAACAGGAAATGCAGCGGCAGCGGTTATGTGTGGTAACCGCTGCTGTTGCATTTTTGCGACATAGCGCATATACTGGAAAGTAAGTCTGCAAAAAGCGCCGGATGCCGGTGTCCGGAAAAGACAGTGCATGGTATAGACGGAAGAGGGAGACAGACAGCAGCAAGTGCGAGGAGGAAAAGCAATGATCATACTGATCGGCGGGAGCAGTCATGTGGGAAAAACACTGCTGGCACAAAAACTGATGGAGAGGCATGCGATACCGTATCTGTCCCTGGATCATCTGAAGATGATGTTTATCCGGAGCGGTCTGACGGAACTGACGGTAAATGATGATTACAAGATGCGCTATTTTCTCTGGCCTTATGTGGCGGAACTGGTGAAGACAGCGATCGAAAATAAACAGTCCATGATCGTGGAGGGATGCTATATCCCTTCGGAGTGGCGGGAGGAATTTACGCAAGAGTACCTTCAGGAGATGCGGGCGGTATTCATCACCATGTCGGAAGCCTATCTGCGCAGGGAGATCGGCAGCGTGGCCGCCTATGCCAATGTGATCGAAACGCGGCTGCAGGACGAGATCGATCCGGAGCGGCTGATCCGCTGCAGCGGGGAATTCCGGCAGGAGTGCGCGCAGCAGAAGATCCCTGTTTTGGATATCGACGACATCTATGATATCGAAGAGATCGCCGACCGGGCGGAAAGGCTGCTGGGGCTGCGCGGCGAAAACAACTGAAAGGACAAATCTGTCCGTTGCTTTTTAACCAACAGTTCCAGCAGTTCAGTTTTCAGGCGTCACGATGATCCCGTCGCAGTTGATGCGGTCATCATAGCATTGGATGTCCGTAACACAGTTTTCTTTGATCACCACGGCGGTGACAGCCTGCAGGCCGTCATCATCGGCATGGATGGTGATATCGCCTTTGTGGAGATAGAGAAATCCCTTCTCAGGATCGTCTTCCTTATCGGATTTGATGCCGTCATTCTTGCAGCGCAGCATGAGCGTCCCGCCAAAAACAGATACGCTGTCATTGCCTTTGATGGCATTGTTTTCAGCGCTGATCGTGATATCGCCGTTCAGGATCTTTAAGTCATCCCGGCAGCTGATGCCGTTGTTGTGGAGCGCGCTGATATTTAAACTGCCGCTGCCGTTGATGCTTAAGTCGATCTCGCTGTACAGGCAGCCTTTTGTGGCTTCTTCCGCATTTGCGGCGTCGCTTAAGGTATTGCTGCTGTCCGGAGCGAGTGTGACCAGTGCCTTATCCCCGTTTTCGATATAGATGGGCGCGCTGCTTTCACAATGCAGATCCACACCATCCAGCACAAACTGTACCTTATCTTCCGCATTGCCGCGGAAACGGATCTGGCCGTCGCTTAAACTGCCGCGCAGGATGTAGGTGCCGGGCGCCGTGATCAGGATACGGCTGCCTTCCATGGTGATCACGCTGCTGATGTACGTTTCTTTCTCTTCGTCTGTCACATCCGCGCCGGTGGTGATATCCACGCTGTTTTCCCGGAATGTCAGGATCAGTGCATTTGCCTCATCGTATTTTTCCATCTGATCAAAAGAAGATGTTTTTACGGACACCTCTTCATATACGTTGTATTCCTTTTTTTCAGCGGTATCATACGGAAAAGTGGGGAGTTTGGAAAGATCGCCGCTATACCCCATGGAAACCGCAGTATCCGCAGTGGCATTGCCCAGTTCGACCGTGGTGCTTTCTGCCGGTACAGATGCGGACGTTTCCGTCCGGGCGGCAGTTTCGGACGGGGCGGCGGCAGCCGTGGTACCTGCCGGCTCACTTGCGGGTTTTGCGGCATCCGCATTGCTGCAGGCCATCAGCATGCCCATGGTACAGATGATATTCAAGCCGCTTAGTAATCTTCTTTTCATGTATCCTCTCCTTCCGCAGCATTTTCCGCATTCGTGGTTTCACCGATGGACTGGGTGGGCGCATGGCGGTTAAAGCCCTCCATATGGATGCTTTCGTCGATCCAGTCATAACGCTTCTGCAGGAAATCCTTCAGCCCTGTGGCCTGGGCATCCCTGCTGGAGCGGCCGTAAACCCCGTCATTGTAAGGGCGCGAGATGGAAACTTCCTCCGCATGCCGGTCCACGGAATCCAGGGCAGTCTGCAGCAGTTCCTCTTTCTTTTCATCCCAGCGTGCACGCACGGCTTCCATGAAAGCATCAGACTTATACAGATAACTCATGTAATGGTTCTGCGCCTGGTTGTAGATCTGCTCCGCACTGGCCCAGTAGCGGTAGGTGGGATTGTCATAAGAAAAGTTACCCATAGCCATATCAAAATCCCACACCGGTCCGATCTTCAGTTTTCCGCCTTCCTGCCGGTACAGGAAAGTACTGCGCCAGAGCGCCGAGTCGGTATTGACGGTCATCTCCATCACGATAAACCAGTCCACCCAGGAAGCCACATCGATGAGGTCCTCGTAGCCTTCTTTGTTTACAAAGGCACTGTCCACCGCATTCATATAGTCCATGATATATTTTGCCTCCTCTGTGCCGGCGGTGTCAAATTCCGGATAGAGAAAGGTCAGGCGCGGGGAATGGGGCGTGGTAAAGTAATCCTTGCCATAGCGTACATTAAAATTAAATAAATCCATGCCGGTTTCCAAAAGGAAGGGCGTTTCACCGGGAACGGTTTCCTGTATCCCATCGCCGGTCTGCGCAAAGAGGTCGATCTTGTCCTGGCCCGGCTCTATTTTTTCGGAAAAGGTATAGACGCCGATGTACTTATTATTCAGGTAGACATCCACCAGGCATTGTTTTGGCGTGTATTCCAGATGATCCATGCAGGCAGCGATGTCCATGGCCACGCAGTTGCGGATCAGGGAGCGGTCGGAATAACTGGAGACCAGGACATATTTCTGTGCGGGCACCATGCCGAGCAGGGAGACGCGCTCATCGAGTTTTAAGAGATAACTCTTCTGCGGGAAATAGCGCCAGCTGGTATTGCCCCGGCCGCGTATGCCCAGTGTGTATTCCACGCCGTCCAGTTGCAGTTTTCCGGAGGCGTAGTCGTCCCGGCTGGTGATGCTGCGTCCGTCATCTGTGGACAGATACAGAACCGGCAGGGAGCCTTCAAAGGCCTTGTCCACTTCCGGCACCGGCAGGGGAGAGGGCTCATCTGCGGCCTCATCTGTGGCGGGCTGTGGGGAAAACTGCATGGATACGATGCCGTCAAAAGTCCGCGCAGGCGTCGGCAGATCCATGGCTGCAGGCGTAGCAGGCACTGTGGCCTGGGCGGTAGCGGGTGAGGGATCCGCCGGGCGGGAGAGGCCGCTTCGCAGGATCACGACCGTGGCGATCACTGTCAGCATCAAAAACAAAGTGATCCATACAGGCAGGTATGTGGTATTGTGTTTTCTTTTTTTCTTTTTATTTTTCATCTCTGCTTGCAGCTGTTTCAGAACATGCTGTGATACGCCGCGGTTATTGAATGTCAGCGATCACCCAGCGGCCGTTCTGTTGTACAAAGTAATAGATCCCATCTGTGACATCCGTGACTTCCCGTCTGCCGTAGATGGTCATGGATTTTTCCAGATGCACATGGCAGCAGAAACAGTCCGGACCGTATGCGATATAATCATCGCAGATTTCTTTGGTAAAATGCGTGTTGCTGTGGGATTCATAATAAACCATACTGTTGCGGCGGTATTCCTCGGCCAGTGTTAAGTATTCGGAATCCTCCAAAAACAGATGCCGTATCGGCTCTATGCTGTTTCTGGCACCCGGCAGGTCTGCCGAGAAAAAGTTGGAGTAGGTTTTGGCCATGGCCAGCACTTCTTCTTTTAAGGATTCCGGCATAGCAGTTGCTTCCGGCTGCAGGCTGATACAAAGCTGCCCTCCGGATAAGCGGATGTCTGCATTTCCGCTGATGGCCGCGCCGTTACTGTTTATGACTGCAGTTGTCCGGCTGTCCGCAGCCGTGATGCCCGGATGATACGCGGCGATCTCCCTGCCGTTCGCATCTTTGATCAGCACTTCCGGCACTGCATACAGGCTGTCCACCATGTAGGTGAACTGCCTCGGAATGCTGGCATACGGGCGGCAGTAATCCAGGCCGGGCAGTTCCTCGATCTGTGTGATATGTTCATCAGTGACTGCGATGCCATTGAGCAGGAGCGTACATCCTTCCGGGATGGCTGCCTCAACGGAGCAGGCCGCTGCTTCCCGCACAAGCCGGATATCCTGCGGATACCATTTTGTGATGTTCAGCAGCAGCATACGCGTTTCACTTTCCACCGGGCGCAGCGCGGTTTTTGCAAAGCAATGGGGACCGGCATACAGGCTGTAATGGAGCTCGCCGGTGGTGAAGTCCTCACGGTCCCGGTGGTACTGCACGCCGCAGGCAGCGATCTCCTGCTGCAGGCTTTCCAAATAAGCGGAAGGATCCTCATATACCGTGTAGGGGATATCGCTTACTACGGAGACGGTCACGGGCAGCATACCGCCCTGCGGAGTCAGGTCCGGCAGCAGCACGGTGAGCGTGGAGCCCGGCGCATTTGCGGAAAGGCTCTCTGCCACTGCGCTGATGACATGGGATGGCTGTGCTGTCTCGTAGAGTTTCAATGTCCCATGTGCATAATACAGGAAAACGCCCATAACTGCAAGCAGGAGCAGCAGGTATGCCAGAAAGAAAGGCCATATATGTTTTTTGGGTTTCTTTTTATTATCACTCATTGTTTTTTCGTGATCCGCCTATCTGACGATAAATGCGGTGGGCAGCCGTCTGGAGGCATCGGAATAGGTTAAGTAGGTGGAGGTGTGGGCGTAGGCACCGTCATAGTACATGGCTGCCGAGGAGCCGCCGTCCAGATTGACCGCATTTACCGCGCCATACTGCAGCATCACATCGATCAGATCCTGCCCGGTCGCGCCCAGATGGCCGGAAGCGCCGCGGCCGTCGGTCACCAGCAGCAATACCGTTCCGTCTGCGCACTGGCCGATGGCGGTGCGGGGATTGGCGCCGGCGCCTTTGCCGTTTAGATCCACCGGGCTGCCGTCCGTGATCAGCCGTGTGAACAAGTTGGTATTGCTGCTGTTTAAGTCCTTAAAGGAAACGGCGTCCATGATCCGGTTTTCCTTTGCATAGGAAGAAAAGCCTGCGGCACCCATGGCACCGATCTCTGCGATCACCAGTTGATGCTCTGCATTGAAGCCGACCATTACATCCCCGTGCCCGGGCTCGTTAAAGAGGATCTCGCCGTCCTTCACGACCACACCTACCGGCCGGCCGCCCCAGTTGCTGCCGGAATTGACAAATTCCCCGGCATTGATGCCGCCGATGGCACCGCTGTTTATGCAGTGTTCGCCCACGGTGAGGCCGTTTTTTTCCTGTTCCGGAGAGGACCAGGGATAAGACACGGAGAGGGATATGCGCGCCGGATCTTTTACGGCCAGCAGTTTTCCCTCAAAGGTGCGCCCGCGGATCGTCAGCAGCGCCAGGCCGTTTTCGTCAAAGGGGATCGTTTGCTCTTCGGCTGCCGCATGATCTGCGCCTGTACCGGAGACAGCCGTGGAGGCAGTGGCCGGCACCTGTTCCGCCGCAGGGATCACGGCGGTTCCGTTATCATTCTGCAGGCATTGCAGCACTTCGTCTTCGTCCAGATACCAGGAGACCACAAACTTCATGCCGCCGGTTTCCAGCATGGTGGCCACAAAGGTATTGCGCGCGGCGGGAGACGGTCCTTTGCAGAATAAATACATCAGCAGGTATAACGTTAAAAAGAGTACCGCGGCGGTGCCCAGCAGGAACATCAAAAACCATGCGATCCCATATAATATTTTTCCGGATGTTTTCATGAGCGTATCCCTTTCAAACGCGACTTATCATAGCACATTATGCGGAGAAATACAAATTTCAGGATGGCAGTACGGCTTGCAAAACAGCAGATAAGGTGATAGAGTGATGAATAATAATAAAAGGTGTAACTGTTCAGAACCCGGGGCTGAACAGTTATAGTAAGCGCAATAAGTAATTGCGCTTACTATAACGCTCCGCGAGGATGCGCACGGATTTTGTAAGGAAATATGCCGCTTTCAGCGGCCAAAATCCGGCGCAGTAAACGACAAAACGAAAATAGTTTTGTCGTTTA
>JAFUUX010000206.1 GCA_017471325.1 Lachnospiraceae bacterium
CTACCTGGGATTCTACAACTCATCTCTGTCCAATACTGTGGATTCTCTCTGCATCTAAGCCTTATCTGACTCCATAAATGCCTGTCCTAAAATCGGGTCTGCTCAACTTTCAACTGTCCACTCTTTGGGGTACAGTTTAATATCAAATCTCATATAAAGGCAGTATATAAGGATACACAGTATAGTATCAATGTGAGGCCACCATATAATGCAGAGCAGACATCTGAAAAGATATGGATTCCATCTGTAAAGGAGATGTGCACTATTGATGGTAACGATATTATGATCAATAGTCCGTTTGATAACTACTCACAATACGAAGCGAATGTATTGAAATATGTGACAAATGTAAGAGGAATTGCCTATATAAAGGATATGCTTCAATTCTCTATTGCAGAGAGGGATGCGCTTTTCCTATATAACGCAGATTATGGAGTAAAGTTGCGTGATGTTACGAATGATAAAGATGGTCCTTGGGGCGGATGGCAGACGCCGTACTTCAGAGGGGCAAATGGTACGATCATAAATCTTTCAACGGATGGAAGAAATACGAATAAAGGATGGCTTGATACAAATGCATCAAGCGCAGGACCGGCGCGACACTTTATATTTGGCTTTTGCCTATAACAATGAAAGGAGATCATCATGAGTTTTCCGAAACCACAAAGTAGAAACGAAGCAATTCTGCAGAACATGCTTGGGGCAGATAATGTCCTGGAGCCGCCGCAGAGCCGCGTTGAGGCATTGCTGTGGGAAATACTGGAAAGCGGTGGTGGAGGTGGAGGTACTACAGATTATGAGCACCTGAACAACCTGCCGCAGATCAATGGAACAGAACTGAAAGGAAACAGAAACCTTGGCCTGTCGGTGGCCGGGGGTAAGGTATCATTTTATGAGGAGGAAACCCAATGAGTTACGCAGGGATTTTTACAGACAAAAATAACATTGATCATCCGATCACATCCACATTGTATGGTACCTGCTCCACGGCAGCAGCTACAGCAGCAAAAGAGGTGGTGTGCTCAAATGTGGATTCACTGGAAGCCGGAATGACACTTCGCGTGGTATTTACTAATGCGAATACAGCAGCATCTCCGACGATCAACGTAAACAGCAAAGGTGCGAAGAATGTGTATCGTTTCGGATCCACTATTCCGATCGGTGGAAATAGTTGGGAAGCCGGAGCAGTAGTAGATCTGTTCTATGACGGTACCAGCTTCTTTATGCTCAACAGTGACAATCTTGGAACGGCAGCAGCCAAGGCCGCGACTAATGCAGTTACAGAAAACAGCACGGACCTTGTTGAGAGCGGGGCAGTCTATAGTGCTATTAGCGAAGTAGATAGTAATTTAACGAGTTTGGGGCTGTCGGTAGTAAACGGCAAACTCTGTCAGACATACAGTGTATAAAATAAAGGAGGGATATAAAATGAGTAATGTAACAAGTCCTATCATACTTGATAGTACAGGGAACGCAATCAAAGACGCGATCCTTCGGGTAGCATCTGCGGTAGGCGGGAGCGGAGGAACAATCTATGCATTCCATATCGACGGAGCAGAGGGAGATCCGGCAGCAAAGGTGACATACCTGAAAGATGCGGTCGGTATGAAACCGGCGAAAATGAATTTCACTTCCGGCGAGTTCGATTATGGTTCCTGGAAGAATGCATTCTTTATGCCGCGCCCGTGTATGGTCAAATCAAACGGAAATGTTGACTACTATCTGGATGAGAACGACTACAGCAAAAAAGCGGATGGAAGCGCATCAGATATCGCTGATACATCGTATGCCGGAAACGCAATGATGGAATGGGGACGCGATGGCAAGAAGATCTGGATGAAGATCGTGCCGGATGCCGGAGATGCAAACAGTGCGACATTCTATATCGCAGATCATCAGGTGGATTCCACATTCCATGATTGGCCGTTCCATAACTGTAAAGGCGTGAGCGTAGATCATTTCTATACACCGATTTACAACGGTTCTGTTGTGAACGACGGAACGAATGATGTCCTTCGGTCGCTGTCCGGGCAGGCGGTATGCAAAACGAAGAACGCATCCACAGAGCTGACGATGGCAGGGAGAAACAACCCGGGATCGGATGAACTGTGGAGCACAGAGAATTATGCGGATATCGTGCTGATCAATGCACTGTTGACATTGATCGGAAAGTCTACAAACACACAGGCGGTATTCGGTGAAGGATTGCATACCGGCGGTACCGAAGCAATCAACGATAATTTCCGTACCGGCGTGCACAATGCAAAAGGCCTGTTCTACGGAACGAATAGCGGAGCGATCTCAGACGGAAGCTACGGGAATGCGGTAAAGGTATTCGGTATGGAAAACTGGTGGGGCTTCCAGTGGCGGAGATATCACGGGCATGTGATGGTGGACGGCAGCCAGAAAGTGAAACTCACCTATGGTACAGAAGATGGATCTACGGCAGCAGGATACAACCTGACCGGGGCGGATTATATTACGATAGGAGCAACGCCTACCGGAACATCCGGGCAGTATTGCGACAAGTACGAATTCACAGAAAATGGAGCATTCCCGAAGGATGCTGATAATACGAAAGCAACGGCATCCACACATTATTGCGATGGATTCTGGTTCAATAACAGCGGAACGCGGGTGCCGTGCCGTGGGGGCACCTCGAACGGCGGGTCTCACGCTGGTGCGTGGTCCGTCGTCCTGCACGACGGCGCTTCGAGTGCCTGGGGGGTCATCGGGGCCGCGCTGTCTTGTAAGCCACTCGCCTGAAAGGGTGAATTTGGCGCTTGCGCCAAAGAGGGGAAACGCTACGCGTGTCCCCTCTATATCGGAATTGCCATATAAATTCTCATAACGAATAAAGCAAAAGGGTCTATCTGCGTGCGCGGGTGCCGTACCGTGGTGGCAACTCGAACAACGGGTCTCACGATGGTGCGTGGTACGTCAACCTGAACAACGACGCTTCGAATGCCAGGTGGAACATCGGGGCCGCGCTCTCTTATCCTAAAATTGGTATATCAACAGAAGGGCAGATTTATCCTCACCTCTCGGTGAAAATTATCTCGTTGCGAGCATCGGTTAGTAGCAGGTCGAACGCTGGTGAGAGGATAAGAAAGAAGGATAATGAAATCATACAACCACTTGTGGGAGATTGTCATTTCCCCGGACAACATCAGGAAAGCTATCTGCAAGGCTTCGCTGGGAAAAAGGGAAAGGAAAACGGTAAAGGAAGTATACGAGAATATCGAAACAGAAATACCGAAGTTCCAGAGATTTGCAGAAAACTACAGACACCGCAATAAAGCGCCAAAGATCATCAAAGAAGGAAAGAAAGAGAGAACGATCATTGTGCCGTCCTTCAAGGAGCAGGTAATGCATCATATGATTGTTGGAGCGTTGCAGCCCATCATTTTAAAGGGCATGTACGAACACAGTCATGGATCGATACCGAACCGGGGGCCGGCGCTGGCAGCCAGATACATAAAGAAATGGATAAGGAAGGATCAGAAAAATACAAAATACTTCCTAAAAATGGATATCAGGCATTTTTTCGCGAGCATTCCGCACGATATGCTGAAAGGATTTATAGCCAGATATGTACACGATCCAAAGTTTATGAGGCTGATCGGTGAAGTGATCGATTGCTCTGAAAGAGGATTGCCGCTGGGATTTCATACGAGCCACTGGCTTGCAAACTGGTATCTTAAACCATTGGATACTTTTATCAAGCAGGAACTGGGAGCAGTTCACTATGTCAGATATATGGATGATATGGTGATCTTCGGAAGCAATAAAAAGGAACTCCACAAAATGCAAAAGAAGATCAGCGGATTTCTGAACGGCATAGGGCTGGAGATGAAGAGTAACTGGCAGGTATGCAGATTCCATAGGACGGCGAACGGAAAAGACAAGTACAGATTTCTTGATTTTATGGGCTTTCGCTTCTATCGTAACCGTACAGTGTTGCGCAAGAACATAATGCTGCGGATGACGAGAAGGGCTAGGCGGTTCACAAAACACAGGGGTATATATTCCTGCAGGAAGATGATTGCAGCTTTGGGATGGCTGAATCAGACGGACACATACGGGATGTATATCAAGTGGATGAAACCTTATATCAATTTCAGAGCAATCAAAAGAAAAATAAGCAGGTACGACAAACGTGCCAGGAAGGAGAAGTTATGTGGTACAAAACAGAAGGCGGGGTAAGACCCAAAGAGGTAGACGAAACGATCAGCGATACAAGTGTATTTCTCCGTAAGAATATCGAAGAAGTACAGCGTGAGGTTGAGGGCGAGACCGTGACGGTTTTCGTTTATGACGAGTTGAAGATACCGAAGGAACTCTATCCGGTATTCGAACAGCAGCAGGCAGATATCGACTATCTGACGATGATTGTGGAGGGATGAACATGAGCGCAAAATTTGAACTGGTAAGACGGTACTATGTGGACGGATGCTGGGATAAGTCCAGGGTAAAAAAAGCCGTGGAAAGGAACTGGATCACAGCGGAAGAGTACGCAGAGATCACCGGGGAGCCGTATGAACAGTGAGGGCGGTGTCCTTCAGAGACTTGCGGAAATACAGGCAGCACAGGAGGAGATCATCATGCTGCAGGGCGAGGTGATAGATGATCTCTTCCGGCTGCTGATGCGGCATATCAACGCGGATGAAATGAAGGACGAACTGGAAAAGATCAACAGGGCGGCAATGCTGAAAAAGGAACTGGATTTTTAGGAGGGAGATATGGAAGGCATAAAGAAGGTACAGGCGGTGGCAGTTGCGGTCATCGCGGCCATAACAGGATGGCTCGGGAATCTGGCGATGCCGGTTTTTGTCCTGCTGGCCTGCAACGTGATCGATTACGTGACGGGGATCATGGCGGCGCCGAAACGCGGCGAAAAGGTAAGCAGTTACAAGGGCATAGAAGGGATCGCCAAAAAGATATGCCAGTATATGCTGGTGATCGTAGGATGGCTGATCGATGTATGGATCACATACGCAGTGCAGTATGTCCGACCGGACTTCCGGGAACCGTATGTGGTGGCAATCGTAGTGGCGCTCTGGCTGGTGCTGAACGAGATGATCAGCATCCTGGAAAACTTAAAGGACATAGGCGTTCCGATCCCGCCGTTCCTTCTGCCTCTCGTATCGAAACTAAAGAAAAAGACGGAGGAGGTGGCAAAAGATGATGCTGGCTACAGTGAAGGCGGATCCGGAGACAGTGATAACGGAACTGCCGGAAGAATGGGATGAATTCCGGGAGGGATATATGGATGAAGATGAGCAATCTGACAAGGATAGTGATACTCTCGCCGAATAAGAGTGCGCGAAAAGCAAAGATCGACACAGTGACGATACACTGTATGGCATGCAATGCATCTGTGGTGGCTCTGGGGAACCATTTCGCCCAAAAGAAAACAAAAGCATCCAGCAACTACGGTATCGGCTCTGACGGGATGATCGCCTGCTACGTACCGGAAGATTACAGGAGTTGGGCGACATCCAGCGCGTCAAATGACCAGCGGGCGGTAACGATCGAGGTGGCGAATGACGGCCGGGGACCGGACTGGCATGTTTCCAGAGAGGCGGTCAACGCGCTGATCGAACTGCTGGTGGATATCTGCAGGCGAAATGGCATTCCGGAACTGCTGTGGAAGGCGGATAAGGTGCTGATAGGGCAGCCGGATAAGCAGAACATGACTGTTCACAGATGGTTCGCGAACAAAGCCTGCCCGGGGGACTATCTTTACAACCTGCATGGGAGCATTGCGGCGGAAGTGAACAGGCGCCTGAAAGGTGAAGTTGCACCGGTGCAACAGACTGTCATGAAGGCAGCTAGGCCTACGATCAAAAGAGGCGCAAAGGGAGCGGGAGCACTACTGCTGCAGCAGAACCTGAACACGTTCGGGTGCGGGCTGGCAGAGGATGGATCCTTCGGTTCGGCGTCCGTGGCGGCACTGAAAGCCTGGCAGGGGAGATACGGCCTGCAGGTGGACGGCAGCTATGGGCCGAAGAGTTATGCAAAGATGAAAGAACTGATCGAAGGATAAAAAACGGGCGGAAGTGCTCCCGCCCGTTTTTTATTGCATTTTAAAAACCGGCCGGAATCATTCGGCCGGCTCCAAGGTTAAGCGTTCAAAACGCGAGTAAGTCCTTCTTGAAGGATCTGCGAACAGTTGAGTTTGCGCTTATCAGCGAGAGCAGCCATCCAGGCAGGCAAAGAGACGTTTTTTCTGACACATCTGGTATCGGTAGCGGCGCGGTAGGCGATGGTATCGATCTGGATGAGGGTATGCACGGCACCAGAGGGGATCCTGATGTCGCCCTGTGGAGTAGGCGCGGGAATAGCATTATTCATATCTTCGTTCACTACAAGCCAACCACTTGCAGCGTCAGTGATCATATCAATCGCCTCTGCAAGATCTTTTCCACTGGATACGCATCCGGGCAGGTCGGGGACGCTGCATTCATAGCGATCATCCGATACTTTTTCGAGAATTGCTGTAAAAATATATTTCATAAGATCGTCCTTTCCGGCGGGAGATCATCTCCCGTCTTTTTTGATTTCTTTTCTGATTGTTTTGAGGTCTTCATCGTTGAAACTATGTCGGAGCGGAATCGTGTGTCCTTTGCTTTTGTTGTAGTAGATATCATGTTTAGCTCCGTTCCTTGCCAACGCGTATCCGTTGTCGGTAAGTTCTTTGATTGCCTGTCTTCTTGCGTTCATCTCTCAACCTTCTATAATTATATTATACACAAATTTGTGTAATTGTCAAGGAGTTTGTGTAAAAATGTGTAGAATAAAATCGCTTATGTTTATACAGACGTAGAGGATGTTTTTGTAAGTTGTTTTAAAAATTGTACCAAATATGTACCAAAGCAGACAAAAAGCCTTTATTTTAGGGTGTTTTAGGGCTTTTTGTCGAGGGTTCAAATCCCCCTCTCGCTACTGCAGATGGAAAGGATTTCTGGATATACACAGAAATCCTTTTCTTTTTTCTCAATTACGCATAGAGTGTTCAGGACTTCTGCATGTATTCCGCAGGAGGTTTTTTCAGGGGTGGAATGATCGTAAAATGTTACTATTCACAGTCGAATCGCGCACTTGCTGCGCGATTACGACCCAAAACATTCCGGGAGAGAAGGGTTTTGCCCATCGCCGCAGGCGATTTTCATTGGCAAAACCCGTTACTATCACAGCACGAAGGGCTGTGATAGTAACCGTA
>JAFUUX010000207.1 GCA_017471325.1 Lachnospiraceae bacterium
GCAGTAAAACAGAGTTTATCTTAACCAAGATCAGTGATGCGATCATGAAGGCGTTTACAGCTGTAGACATGCAGTACAACAACGACATCATCGATATGCTGGCGCTGCGGGTGACGGCGGATTTTCAGCCCAAGATCAAGAATGGCGAAGTGCATGTGGAAGAGATCCAGGACAGTGTGGAGAAAGTGCTGGAGACCGCAGGCTATACAGAGGTGGCAAAGGCCTATATCCTGTACCGCAAGCAGCGCGAAAAAATGCGTACCATGAAATCCACGATCCTGGACTATAAAGACGTGGTAAACAATTATGTGAAGGTAGAGGACTGGCGTGTAAAAGAAAATTCTACCGTGACCTATTCCGTGGGCGGACTGATCCTTTCCAATTCCGGCGCTGTGACCGCAAATTACTGGCTTTCCGAGATCTATGATGAGGAGATCGCGGAAGCACACCGCAACGCGGACATCCATATCCACGATCTGGCCATGCTGACCGGCTACTGCGCCGGCTGGTCCTTAAAACAGCTCATTCAGGAAGGGCTGGGCGGCATTACCGGCAAGATCACTTCCGCGCCGGCAGCACATCTGTCCGTGCTCTGCAACCAGATGGTCAATTTCCTGGGCATCATGCAGAACGAATGGGCGGGTGCACAGGCATTTTCCTCTTTTGATACCTACCTGGCACCTTTTGTCAAGGTGGACAACTTAAGTTATAAAGAAGTAAAGAAGTGCATCGAAACCTTTATCTATGGTGTCAATACACCGTCCCGATGGGGCACGCAGGCGCCGTTTTCCAATATCACGCTGGACTGGACGGTACCGGCGGATCTGGCGGAACTGCCGGCCATCGTGGGCGGCAGGGAGATGGACTTTAAATATAAGGACTGCAAAACAGAGATGGATATGGTCAATAAAGCCTTCATCGAGGTGATGATCGAAGGGGATGCCAACGGCCGCGGTTTCCAGTATCCGATCCCGACCTATTCCATTACCAGGGATTTTGACTGGTCCGATACAGAGAACAATCGGCTGCTCTTTGAGATGACTTCCAAGTACGGCACGCCGTATTTCTCAAACTATATCAATTCCGATATGGAGCCCAGCGATGTGCGTTCCATGTGCTGCAGGCTGCGCCTGGATCTGCGCGAACTGCGCAAAAAGACCGGCGGATTCTTCGGTTCCGGTGAGAGCACGGGTTCCGTGGGCGTGGTAACGATCAATATGCCGAGGATTGCTTACCTTTCTGCAAATAAAGACGATTTTTACAAGCGCTTAAACCGCATGATGGATATCGCGGCACGCAGTTTAAAGGTAAAGCGCGGCGTGATCACAAAACTGATGGATGAAGGGCTGTATCCGTATACGAAGCGTTATCTGGGAACCTTTGACAACCATTTCTCGACCATCGGCCTTGTAGGCATGAACGAGGTGGGGCTGAACGCCAACTGGCTGCGGGCGGATATGACATCCGAAAAGACGCAGGCATTTACGAAAGAGGTGTTGAACCATATGCGTGAGAGGCTGTCGGATTATCAGGAGAAATACGGTGATCTGTACAACCTGGAGGCAACACCGGCGGAAAGCACATCTTACCGTCTGGCAAAGCATGATAAGGCGAAATGGCCGGGCATCAAGACGGCAGGCCACGAAGGGGATACGCCGTATTATACCAATTCCTCACATCTGCCGGTAGATTTTACATCGGATATTTTTGACGCGCTGGATATCCAGGACGAACTGCAGACGCTGTATACATCTGGTACCGTGTTCCATGCGTTCTTAGGTGAGAAACTGCCGGACTGGCGCGCAGCAGCGAAACTGGTGCGCACGATCGCGGAGAATTATAAACTGCCGTATTATACACTGTCACCGACCTATTCCATCTGCAGGGATCACGGCTATATCGCGGGGGAAGTGAAGGAGTGTCCGCATTGCGGCAAGAAGACAGAGGTGTATTCCCGCATTACAGGATACTACCGTCCGGTACAGAACTGGAATGACGGCAAATTGCAGGAATACGCAAATCGTGTGGAATATGACATCGAGAATTCCTCGTTAAAGCGGCCGGCAGCGGCAGTGGTGACCATGGGGGACATCTTTGATGAAGATGCACAGATGACCTTCAGCGAGCCGGAGGAGGTGCGTTATCTCTTTACGACAAAGCAGTGCCCGAACTGCAAACTGGCAAAAGAGTATCTGAAAAACATCCGTTATATTCCGATCGATGCAGAGGAAAATCCGGAATTGACCTATAAGTATAAGGTTCGCCAGGCACCTACGCTGGTGGTGGTCAATAAGGATCAGGTAAAGAAGTATGCCAATGCGTCAAATATCAGAAAGTATGCTGAGGAAACTGTTCTGGCAGGAGTATGAGCCGGGCTTTTCAATGGAAAAAGAACTGCCGTATCGTAAAAGGGCAGAGAGGCTTTTTAATGCGAGTTACTCTTCAAAAAAGAACCGCCGCATCGTAAAAGGTGCGGCGGTTTTGTGTTCTTTTGTTTTTGGGAGTTCAGGCCGTCTTTTTGCCGACCAGTTCACCCGCCCAGGCGATGGCATCGTCAATGTGAGGGCGGAAGTTTTCCTTGCCGATCAACTGGATGAAGCCGTCTTTTTTCATGGTATGCATGGGTTGGTCATTTACGTGGGAGAATACCAGCGTGATGCCGTTTTCGTGGCAGCGGTGGTAAAACTCTTCCAGGGCGTGCATTGCGGTGGCATCCAAAGCCGGCACGCTGCGCATACGCAGGATGATGACCTGCGTGTTGACACTGAAATCAATGGCGGCAATGCGTTCCGTTGCACCGAAAAACATAGGACCTGAAATCTCGTAGACACGCACATGTTTGGGCAGCGGCTTTAAATTCATTCCATCCGGATCTTCTTCCGGATCGTAGGATTTCCAGCCCTTCACCTGTGTTTCCTCACTCATGCGCTTCATAAACAGGATCAGTGCCAGTGCCATGCCGATCTCGATGGCAATGACCAGGTCAAAGACCACGGTCAGGACAAAGGTAGTGACCAGCACGATGATATCACTCTTTGGCGCGGTCTTGCAAAGATGTACGAAGGTGCGCCACTGGCACATATTGTAAGCCACCATAAAGAGGATGGCGGCAATGGTGGGCATGGGGATCAGTGCGGCATAGGGCATCAGCACGACCAGTACAAGTACCAGCACGATGGCATGCACGATACCGGCAACGGGCGTGCGGCCGCCGTTTTTGATATTGGCAGCGGTACGGGCGATGGCGCCGGTAGCCGGGATGCCGCCGAAAAGTGCGGAGCCGATATTGCCGCAGCCCTGGGCGATCAGTTCCATGTTGGAGCGGTGGTGGGAGTTGATCATACTGTCAGCCACCACGCAGGAGAGCAGGGACTCGATCGCGGCCAGGATGGCGATCGTAAAGCCGTCGGAAGCCATGGCTTTGACTGCTGCAAAACTGAACTGCGGCATATGGAACGTGGGGAGTTTGTTGCTGATGGTATACAGATCCTCGATCGTGCTGACCGGCAGTTTTGCAAACTTTACGATCAGAATGCCGGCAATCACGGCGATCAGGGAGCCGGGGATCTTTTCGCTGATCTTTGGCCAGACGATCAGTATGGCCAGGCTGATGCCGCCCACCAGCAGGGCGTAGGGATTAAAGGTGGCAAAGTTTGTGGCCGCGGCCCTGATCTTGTCCATGGTTTCGATCGTTTCCGTACCGGCGGGGTAGGAAAGTCCGAAGAAATCTTTAAACTGCCCGATCAGGATGGTTACGGCGATGCCGGAGGTAAAGCCGGTAGTAATGGTATAGGGAATGAACCTGATCAGCGCGCCCAGCCGCAGCACGCCCATCAGGATCAGCAGCACGCCGGCGATGATGGTAGCCAGCATCAGGCCTTCCATGCCGTTTTTGGCAACGATGCCGGCCACGATGGTGGCAAAGGCAGCGGTAGGACCGGCGATCTGTACGCGGCTGCCGCCCAGGAAAGAGATGATGAAGCCGGCCACGATGGCAGTATAGAGGCCTTCCTCGGGATTTACGCCGGAAGCCAGTGCCAGGGCGATGGATAAGGGGAGCGCGATGATGGCTACGATGATGCCGCTGATCACGTCCGTGATGAACTGTTTGCCGTCATAGTGTTTCATGGTGCTGAACAGCATAGGCTTAATTTTGTCTTTGTGCATAATTATTTCCTCTGTTTTTTGTGAAATGTGATAAAATATCCTTATGCAGTATAGCACGGAAACGGATAAATGCAAGAAGAAAGTTTTGCAAAGAGTCTATCTATTTTAAGGAAATACGGGTATAATAAGTAGGACTTGTGAAAAATAATCCGATGAGGAAGGGAGCAGGAGAAATGATCGATACGCTGGTAGAAAAAATCAAAAAAACCGGGGCACCCATCGTGGTGGGGCTGGATCCGACGATGAAGCTGATCCCGCCGCAATTGCTGGAAGCGGCTTTTAAGGAGCAGGGGCAGACGCCGGAGGCAGTTGCCGAAGCGATCCTTACATATAATAAAGGACTGGTAGACGCTGTCTGCGACCTGGTGCCGGCAGTGAAACCGCAGATCGCGATGTACGAGACCTTCGGGATCCCGGGACTGATCGCTTTTCAAAAGACAGTGCAGTATTGTAAGGAAAAAGGCCTGGTAGTGATCGGGGATATCAAACGCGGGGATATCGGCTCTACGTCAGAGGCATACGCGCAGGGGCATCTGGGAAAAGTGGTACTGGGCGGAAAGGAATACCGCGGATTTGATGAGGATATCGTGACAGTCAATCCTTATCTGGGCACGGACGGGGTGAAGCCTTTTGTAAAGGTCTGCGCCGAGGAAAACAAGGGTATCTTTGTACTGGTAAAGACCTCGAATCCTTCCAGTGGGGAATTTCAGGACCGGTTGATCGACGGACGGCCTTTATATGAATACGTGGGCGGGAAGGTCACGGAATGGGGCGCGGAACTGATCGGAAAAAGCGGCTACAGTGCCGTGGGAGCCGTGGTAGGCGCAACCTATCCGGAGCAGGGAAAGGTATTGCGCGGGATCATGCCAAAGTCTTATATCCTGGTGCCGGGCTATGGTGCGCAGGGCGGCAAGGGGGCGGATCTGGTACACTTCTTTAATGAAGACGGGCTGGGCGCCATCATCAATTCTTCCAGAGGGATCATCGGCGCATACCAGCAGGAAAAGTACGCCTCTTACGGCGCGGAAGGGTATGCGGATGCGGCACGCGCGGCAGTACTCGATATGAAAGAGGATATCAGCAGCGCGCTGAACGGAAGGGGATAAACGCCGCGGTTCACGAAAACCGTGAACGGTAATGATAAAACGCCTGCGTGCGGCCTTGGTTGAAATCAGCGGAGGGATATGGTAAAATAGGTGTACCTTCTGAATAGTTATAGTAAGCGCAATAAATAATTGCGCTTACTATAACGTTCCGCGAGGATGCGCACGGATTTTGTAAGGAAATATGCCGCTTTCAGCGGCCAAAATCCGGCGCAGTAAACGACAAAACGAAAATAGTTTTGTCGTTTACTATACAAAGTGCGAACATTATAGAGGAGAAAGGGATCAGATGGAACAGTATAAGCAGGAATTTATCGATTTTATGGTAGAAAGCCAGGTGCTGAAATTTGGCGATTTTACATTAAAAAGCGGAAGAAAGTCCCCGTTCTTTATGAATGCGGGAGCGTATGTGACAGGTACGCAGCTGCGCAGGCTGGGGCAGTATTACGCGCAGGCGATCCACGATCATTTCGGCCTCGAGTTTGATATCTTATTCGGACCGGCATATAAGGGGATACCGCTGAGCGTGGCCACGGCGATGGCGATCAGTGAACTCTATGGTGTTGATGTGCGTTATGCTTCCAACCGGAAGGAAGTCAAGGATCACGGTGATGTGGGCATTATGCTGGGCGCAAATCTGAAAGACGGAGATCGTGTGGTGATGATCGAGGATGTGACGACATCCGGCAAATCCATAGAGGAGACTTACCCGATCCTGAAAGCGCAGGCGGATGTGGAGATCAAAGGCCTGGTCGTTTCCTTAAACCGTATGGAAAAAGGCAAAGGGGAGAAAAGCGCTTTAGCGGAGATCAGCGAGACCTATGGTTTCCCGACGGCGGCGATCGTCACGATGGCGGACGTATCCGAATATCTGTATGGCAGGGAGACAGGCGGCAGGGTGCTGATCGATGATCAGATCAAAGCGGCCATCGATGCGTACTATGCACAGTATGGTGCGCATGACAGCGTTTGACTGCATATAACGCGGTCAGAAGTTTTACATGCAAACCTGCCTGCTGGTAAAACTCTGTACAGAGCAGATGAGTTCAGGAACGGCGGTTGATTTTGTTTACGAGTATAAAAGGATCTGCAGGACAACCGCTGCAAACGGCTGGTAACGGTCATTATGGATATCAGTAGAACAAATATAGAACAGGAGTGGTATTGAGTATGGAAGAAAGAGTGTATAAACTGATGAAGGGTGCAGGCGCGTGGAACATTGCCCTGGGGATCACCACGCTGGTAGTAGGCGTGACCTCCGGTGTGCTGATGATCATTGCCGGCGCGAAACTGTTGAACGGAAAGTCAAAACTGATGTTTTAAATGCTGAAAACATTGGTATCATGGCATTTCTGACAAAGTATAAGTTTACAAACAGGCAGCATCCTCTAAAAGCGGTGATGGCGGTGAATCTGGCGCTGATCGGCCTGGGTGCCATCGGCATGGCCGTCTGGCTGGGATACCGGCATGACGGCGCAGTGGAGCCAAACCATGCTGCAGCAGTCTTTCTGGCGCAGCTCATGGCTATGGCAGGACTGGGACTGGCGATCGCCGGCAGGCTGGAGCCGAACAGTTACCGCTTCTTTCCGGATCTGGGTATTTTCTTGAACCTGCTGGTACTTGTGTGCGGCGGGCTGTTTGTGTTTTTAGGGCTGGCATAGAGCCGGATACCCAAAAGCGTGACTGGCAGAGGGAAGTAAGATTGCAGAATATCATGACAGGGAATGGAAATCAGGAGATGACAGAACGCAAGGAACTGGCGGCGGGCCGCCTGACGGAGATGACAGAACGCATGGAACTGGCGGCGGGGCGCCTAATGGAACTGACAGAACTTTTTGGAACGGAGCAGCAGGCGGTGCCGGAAACGGCACTGCCGGCAGAATGGCAGGATTTTTTCGGGACGCAGGCAAAACTGCTGCTGCAGCTTACGGAAGTACTGAAACGGCCGGAGGCTTTGGAACTGTCCCTTTATAAAAAATGGAATCAGGAACTGTATGCCGATATTTTACCGGAAAACTACGGGCACAGCTGGTGTGATCCGGAATATGCGGCTGCTGTGCTGGGCGGGGAGTACGGAGCGTTCTTTTCGGCAGTGGCGGCCGAGATGCGCAGCGCGATCCCTTATGCTTATGAACGCGAGCCGGAGCCGCTGCTGATCCGCATGGAATTTCTGCTGGAACTGTATACCATGGCGGAAACTGCATTCGGAGAGGAAAAGCAGGCGCCGGAATATGCGCAGTTAAAAGATGCGTTATATTATTTTGTGAGTGATTATTACGAATCCGAATGTGAACGCAGGGTGGCGCAGATGGTTGATGAGAAGCGTGATTTTGCGCTGCGCATCATTCAAAATGCGGATCTTTCCAATGCGGATTATCTGTATGCTTACGGGGAATATATTACCGGAAATGAGGAAAAACTGGCGGTTTATATGGCCGGGCTGCCGCAGGAGACCATTGACCTGATGGCGGATACCTATACGGAGGGGTACCGGATCGGCTTTGTGACGACGGGGAAGGATCTGAAAAAAAAGACCACGGTAAATATCCGCTATCCGCTGGGGTTTGAGCGCATGATGCGCAAAGCCGTGCGGAATTTTGAAGCCATGGGTTTAAAGTGCGTGGCATACCGGGCGGCGGATTCTCTGTTTACGGGGCGCAGCGTGCAGAAAAACGGTTTCTTTGGCGCAAATCCCAATCAGCAATATGATTATGATCATAAGGAAGACATCGCGCTGATCCTGAACGGGCAGCTGGTGACAAGGCGTTTAGAGTGTCTGGAGCAGGCCTTTCTTGCATACTGGCAGCAGGCAAAGGGACATGCGGGTCCTGCAGTGGTGGAAACCTTTGGGGAAGTGCCTTTCATGCCGCGGAATAAAAAAGCGGCCTGCCGCATGGATGAGCAGCAGAGGGAACTGATGGTGCGCTTCCGTACGGAAAACAGCCGTATCACCAACCGGTATATCCCGGGGGAAGAGCGGAGTTTTACGATCATTTCCTTTCCGGTACCGGCCATTGGCGGGAATTTTGCGGAGATCTTTGATGCGGTGATCCGGATCAATACGCTGGATTATCACAAATATCAGACGATACAGGCCATGCTCATCGATGCCCTGAACGAAGCGCGCTATGTACATGTGCAGGGCTGCGGCGTAAACCATACGGAACTGATGGTGGCGTTAAAGGAACTGGATGCGCCGAAGGAGCAGACCATTTTTGAAAACTGCGTGGCGGATGTCAATATCCCGGTGGGGGAAGTGTTCACAACGCCGGTATTGAAGGGCACCAACGGCGTGCTGCATGTGAGCCGCGTTTATTTGAATGAACTGGAATACAAAGACTTATCCCTGACATTTATCGATGGCATGGTGACGGATTATAACTGCGCGAATTTTGAGATACCGGAAGAAAACCGCAGATATATTGAAGAAAACATACTGTTCCATCATAAGAGCCTGCCGATGGGTGAGGCGGCGATCGGCACCAATACGACGGCTTATGTGCTGGCACGGAAGTACGGCATCGAGAGCAGGCTGCCGATTCTGATCGCGGAAAAAACCGGACCGCATTTTGCGGTGGGCGATAC
>JAFUUX010000208.1 GCA_017471325.1 Lachnospiraceae bacterium
AAGGAAGAAAAGAAGGAAGAGCAGAAGGAAGAGCAGAAGGAAGAAAAGAGGGAAGAGCAGAAGGAAGAAAAGAGGGAAGAGCAGAAGGAAGAAAAGAAGGAAGAGCAGAAGGAAGAAAAGAGAGAAGAGCAGAAGGAAGAGCAGAAGGACAGTCAACGCTGATAGAAGTGATCTTCCGGCTGCGGAACGGTGAGAGCAGGGAGGCGATCCTGGCTTCCGGTGTAGATGAGCGCACGTTGGAACTGGCTGAGAGCGTGGAGAAAAATCCCTGAACAAAATCAAAAACATGTCTATGTGGGCATAGCGGGATAAGTGACAAAGAAAGTGCCGGTACAGTTTTGTGCCGGTACTTTTTACTGCCGGATTTTCAAAAATGTGCAAAATTACAAAAATCAGTAGTCATAAGGCGGGTTTTTTGGTATAATATTTCGGTAACATAATAGACTGCGGCGGGGGACACGGATGCTTTCCGAAGGCCGGGCAGCAGGCGCGGAGGAAGCGCCGCAGCAAAAAATAAGAAACGGGGGTTATATTATGCAGGATTACAAAAAGATCGATTATGAGAAAAACAAGGACGTGGTACTTCGCTACATACCGGGGCATTTTGTGACGCCGCATTCGCATGTAAATTATTATATGGATCTGACGGATATGAAATCCCGTCAGCGTGAGGCGCGTGCTACCGGGGAGGAACTGGCGGAGATGTACCTGGTCTCGGATGTGATCGATACGATCCTTTGCTTAAACAGCATGGAGGTGGTCGGTGCGTATATGGCGAATAAACTGACCAAAGCAGGTATCATATCCGCAAATTCCCATAAGACCATGTATATCACCAGCCCGGAATATAATACCAGCGGTCAGATGATGTTTCGGGAGAACAATCAGCATATGATACGCGGCAAAAGGGTACTGATCCTGATCGATACGGCAACCACGGGGGAAACGCTGCAGAGCGCGATCCGCACCATCGGGTTTTATAAAGGTGAGGTAGTAGGGATCTCGGCGATCTATTCCGTAGCGGAACAGATCTCGGGCTTTCCGATCCGTGCGCTGTATTCCAACCGGGATCTGCCGGACTATGCAAGTTATGAAACGGAAAACTGCCCGTTATGCAAAGCAGGTACGCCGGTAGACGCGATCTGCAACGGTTTTGGATATTCTACGCTGATCGGTTGAAAAACAGGAGAGAAAAATGTTTTTTGAAAAAAAGTCAGCTCCGAAAAAACAGGGCGGAAAATCCTTTATAGCGTCATTGCTGGGATCCGGAGAGGAAAAAAAGGAAACTGCCCTGAAAAGAAAAGATATGGAAGGAAAGGATCTTGTCTGGGAACAGGATGAGATCCTGCTTCCTTATATTGCGGCGCATTTATTCAGGGAGGCAGCGACGGCAGCCAAGATCGAAAAAATGCCTGCGGAAAAAATCGGGGAAACAGAGATCGCGGCGGATGATCTGATGATGCTACGCCATATTTTCGGGGATCCGGAGGAAAAGGATTCCGAAAAGCAGAAGGCCGAAGACCTGAGCACGGAGGGCATCGGAGACCTGAAAGGATTGGCGTATCTAAAGGAGGAGGACATCCCGGCATTAAAAAAGAAAATGCGCAGGATGCGGAAACTGTTGCGGGAAGCAGCAGAGGAGATCACAGAGCCGGATCGGCAGAGCGTGAAGGAATTATATCTGGGCTGTGCTGATATTTTTGATGAAGAACAGGGCAATTTTTTACAGGCAATCGTGGAGGTGCCGTATCTGTCGCGTTTTTCCGCGATGCTGAAAAACCGGGTACAGGAGATCAGAATGCCTTATCAGGAAGCGTACCGCGGACTGAAGGTAGGCTATCCGGAGCAGGAAGAAAAAAAGCCGGAGGCCGCCCTTTATGAAAAAAAAGCAGGTGAGAAGAATATCCATGATGATTATATGAACGTGGTGCACGCAGCGCTGCGGGAACTGCCCGTGGAATATGAAAGACAGAAGATGCGGCAGGAGGGCTGGGATGAAAAGAAAGAGAAGCATTATCTGAAACGGCTGCGTACGGAGCATATCAAAACGATCAACTGTTTTGAGCGGATCAGCCGCGTGAAAAACAGCGAACAGTATGACCGTTTCCTGAATATGCCTTTTGATTACTGCATCGGGTATCATCCGGAGAATAACCGGGATGTGTACCGCCATGTGGGGATGATGCGCGGTGAGGTACACGGTATCGATAATGGCTGGAGTTCCGCGGAACTGCCGGTGATGGGCATTGTAGGCGGTCTGGATGCGCAGATCAGAAAAAAGCATTATCAGCTGCAGGAGACCAGGGAGGCTCTTGCGGAGGATGCGCGCAGGAAGAAAGAGGAACTGCGCGTTGCAAAAGAGGCTGAAAGTGCCGGTGAGCGAACGGAAAAACTGCGGCAGGAGCTGGAAGCAAATGATTACCGTGCATATTGCTGTGAGCGCAGCATGAAGGAACTGAAGGCATTTGCGGCGGATTTTCAGCAGATCAAAGATATGTGCTGGGAGAAAAAAGATCCGGCTCCAGAGGAAAAGAAAAAGGTGCTGGAGGGCATCTACGGACTGGTAAGAAAATACAGGGAAGAAGAGTATGAGGAACTGCTGGAGCCCTGTATGGATGGCTGGTATTCCATGGGACACAGTTCGATGTCGCTGGCATTTGGCTTTTTGATGCCCGGTCCCGTCAGGAGCATCGCTGCCGAATCCAGGGAACTGCTGCGGGGCATGCGCGCGGATGTCGACCGCGGCACCAGGGCATACCGGGATCTGTATCTGGCACTGAAAAAGGTGGGCGGTCTGGATGAATACGCGACACCGGAGCAGATCCACCAGGCGCTCTTGGAACTGGAAAATGCGGCAAGGACGCTGCGCATGGCAGAGAGTGCGCAGGAACAACTTAAGGAGACAGAAAAAGAAAAAGAGAAAGACGGCGCGGAGGCCGGAGTTTGGGAGATGTTTCTGGAAGGGGTGGAATGGATCTTAAAAAAAGCCGCCGTGTATTCCAAAGAGGCATTTCTATACGGAATCTTTGGCGGGGAGACGCAGAAATTTGAAGAAAAATATGCTGCCGGAAACCGGCATCGCTGGAATATCGCGGAATATGAAACCGAAAAACGCAGGGCGGCCCTGATGAAGCAAAAGAAGGAGGAACCTTCCGGCGGCGGCAGAGCGATCGCGGAAGAACCGGTGCGGATGCAGGAAGAAAAGCGTCTGCAGCGGGAAACTGTGAGGGTGAAAAAGGCGTGACACATACGGAAAAAGAGAAACGGCATTGCCTTGCAGTCTGTGTATGCATCATTTTGGCGGCACTCATATTACGGCGTCTGTTCCTGGGTTACCGGGATAATGATTTCTACCATATCGCCACTTCGGGGCGCTGGATCGTCACGCACGGAATGATGTATCAGAACCCGTATTTCCCGCTGGAAGGCTATGATACCGTGATACAGCAGTGGTTGTATGCGGTACTGCTGTATGCTGCGTACCGGGCAGGCGGGATGCCGGGGGTATTTCTTTTTACGCTGCTGCAGGCATGTCTGTTATGTTTTCTGGCCTTTTGGTATTTAAGGATTCGGAAAGTGGAGCGCCCTGCGGCGCTGACCGGCGCGCTTCAGTTTTTGCTGATGATGAACCAGAACAATTGCCGGCCGGAGATGATCAGCCTTTGCCTGCTTGTGGCAGAACTGATCTGCGTGGAGTATTATCAGCAGAAAAGGAAAGCGGCGGTACTCTGCCTTTTGCCCGTGCTGACCGTAGCAGAGGCAAATCTGCACGGCGCATACGCGGCTTTCCATCTTGTGTTCCTCCTGCCGTATGTGATATCGGTCTATCAACTGCCGGTACTGAAGGAAGTGGCAGGGGAGATCGGGATCGTAAAGGAGGATATGTCAAAAAAAGCGCTGATCCTGCCGGCGGTACTGATGGCGGGGACTTTCTTTGCCAATCCATACGGCATCCGCGCGGTATTGGTACCCGTGCTTTCCGGCAGGATCAGCATGCTGAATATTATGGAACAGCAGCCGCTGACGGTCCATAGCAGGAGCATCGCTTATGTGCTGATCGGACTGATCCTGTTTGCGGTAGCCTTTTGGTTAAAACGTCTGCGCGGATCCACATTATGGTTTGGCGCGGGGCTGTTCCTTCTGGTGCTGCTTGCAGAAAAAAATGAGATGCTCTGGGCCGTGGCAGTGCTGGCAGTCTGCGGGGATCTGCAGTGTGGCGTAAACTGCGGCCGGTTCTGGGATATTTTTCTGCTCCCGGCAAAAGCGGCAGCGCCGGTCATTTCCGGGAGCATACTGCTTGCAGCAGGTATCGTGACCGTAAACGGGGCAGTGCTCTTTCGGAGGACGGCGGAAGGAGGCTGGGAGATCAAAAGCAAGTTCTCGGAGGAGGAAAGCGATCACGAAGTATTCCCGGCAGATGCGATAGATTACATCTTATCCAGGGAACCCGCGCCGGAAAAGGTCAGTGTGATGACTTCTTTTAACAACGGTTCCGCCTTTCTCTGGAAAGGGATCGGCAGCGTATACTTTGAACCGAAGACAGAGCCTTATCTGCGGAGTATCAACGGCCGCTATGATGTGGTCAGCGAATATACCATGCTGTGGGAGTGTGCTGACGCGCAGCAGTATCAGGCGTTTTTGGAAAATATGATTTTGATTATATCTGCTGCTCGTATTACATGAACGGATTGAAGGTTTATCTGGAGCAGACGGAGGGCTATGAAAAAGTGATGGATTCTTCGGTGCTGTACCGGAGTTTTGAGGAAGAATTGGGCTATGTGGTGCCGGTGTATACGTTATACCGGCACGCAGAATAGCAGAGGAGTGGTCATGGAAACAGCAGAGCAGCGTAAACGTTTATATTTTTGGGACCTGGTCAGGGGGATCGCCATCTTTTTTGTCCTCTATATCCATGCGCTGGGCGGATGGAATTATGAGACCGCTGATTTCCTTGTGCCAAGGGACGGCTTTCTGTACAATCTCTGGATGGTGCTGCGCGGCCTGGTGGCGCCGACGGTTCCCGTATTTGTCTTTATTTCCGGCTATATGGTACACCGGGACAGAGTCAAAGACCTGAAGCTTTACTACGTGGGACGCGCAAAGCGGATGCTGATCCCGTTTCTGCTCTGCACGGTACTGTATTCGCTGATGGAGGCCGTTTTGTTTCACCGTCAGATCACTGTGCTCAGCGTTTTGCTGGGAACCAATGCGCCGCCGCTGTATTTCCTGATCGTCATGGTGCAGCTGACGCTGCTGACACCGTTGTTTTTTAAGTGCAAAAGCAGGAAACTGGCGCTGGCAGTCTGCATTGTGCTGAACCTGGTCAATAATGTGGTCCATGAAGTGTACTTTATACAGCATAAAAGCGAAATGAACTATGAAATGTATCTCTGTACCTGTTTTATCGCTTATTATGGTCTGGGACTGGCATTGTATAAGGAAAAAGAACCGAAGATCGACAGGGTAAAAACGCCGGTATTTGTGGTGGCCTGCATTTTCTTTGCAGCCGTCAATATTTTTTCGGAGTATGTGCGGCTGGAACTGACCGGCTCGCCTACGGTAGCGGTCAGTTTTATTACGGTTGCCAATATGCTGTATACCTTCAGCTGGATATTTCTGCTGTATAAACTCTCGCATGTCTGGAAACCGCGTTTTGAGAAAGGCCTGATCGGCAGCATCGGCAGGCACACAATGACCATCTATACGCTGCACTGGGCGTTTGAGTATCCCATGAAACTGTGGATGCTAAAAAATGCGGATATGTCGCAAATGTTATTCTTGAATATCGTGCTGATACTGGTCCCGATGGCATGCTGTCTGGTTGTGGTGCTGTTTTTCAGGGAAGTAAAGCGCGCATTGCGGAAGGGAACATTGCAGAATGGCAAATAATATAGTAAACGACAAAACTATTTTCGTTTTGTCGTTTACTGCGCCGGATTTTGGCCGCTGAAAGCGGCATATTTCCTTACAAAATCCGTGCGCATCCTCGCGGAGCGTTATAGTAAGCGCAATTATTTATTGCG
>JAFUUX010000209.1 GCA_017471325.1 Lachnospiraceae bacterium
CTTCTTCCCATGTTGACATTCTGCGGATGCTCCTGCCTGGCGTATTCCGGATACACGCCGTCGATCTTTTTCATGGCCTGTTCCATCTTGTTCCAGTAAAAATATTCGCCATAGATCTTCAGGTACTGGTTGTACGGATTGTACTTCGATTTCACCATTTTATCCTTGAAGTTCTTCAGGCTTGGAATATAGTCTGCCTGCAGCGCCTCCTGCATCTGCATCTCTGTCTCGCCGCCGAATTTATAATAGCCTTTTTCCACCTGGTACAGCATGGCACACTGCGCAGCCGCCGGCCGCTTGCAGAAAGTGTCCGTAAAGCCGCGCTTGCTGCCGGTATCGTTGGCCACGCCGCTTTTATTGCAGTTGCGCAGCATCCATTTGCGGCACTCCCGCACACCGTTTGTCGCTACTCCATGGATCGTCCCGTTATCCAGCAGGAAGCTCTTATCCTCCGCTGTCAGCTCCTGCTTGCGGAATTTCTGTTCCGCCTGCTTTTCCCCGTTCAGCAACTTCTCGTAAGCCTGTTTCTCCAATTTTCCGCTCTCATAGCGGTAACTGGCGTAGTCCTTCATCATCTCCAGCAGCCTGCTGTATTTCGGCACCATCTCCTCGCGCAGCACAATATCCTCCAGATACGCAAATTCACCGTTTCCGAATTCATCCGGAAGCCCGTAGGCTTTGCAGATGGCTTCATGGATCTGATACAGTTCCATGCTGTAGGTATCCGCAAACGCCAGCCTGCTCTTGTATTCCTCTTTATCATCCAGACCGGAAAGCATATACGGCAGATGCCTGCTGTACTGCTGCTGAGCTTCATTATCGTTCAGTTTACGGAGTATTTTATCCAGTTCGTTTTTTTCTATGAAATTCATGGCCGTTCCTTTCCCTTACACCCCTGTCCCGTCTTATTTCCTTCTCGTGCCCTGGTTTTTCGTGCCGTCATGCCCTGTTCCAGCGCTTTCGCTTTTACTTCTGTATGATAACATAACAAGCGCAAGCAAAGTGCAAGCGAAAGGCTTTTTTGAAAGATCACTAAAATTTTTTTAAGTTCCTGCACTGTCAGATCAGCAGCATGGCATCCCCGAAACTGAAGAAACGGTAGCGCTCCCGCACCGCCTCCTGGTAGGCCGCCAGCACCTGTTCCCGTCCCGCAAAGGCGGATACCAGCATGATCAGGGTGGATTCCGGCAGGTGGAAATTTGTCACCAGCCCGTCCACGATCCTGAAACGGTAGCCCGGATAGATAAAGATATCCGTCTCCTTCTCCCCCGGCGCGATCCGGCCGTCCTCTGCCGCAAAACTCTCCAGCGTGCGTACCGAGGTGGTGCCTACGCAGATGATGCGCCCGCCCTCTGCCCTGGTGCGGTTGATGGTCTCCGCCGCTTTCGCATCGATACGGCAGCTTTCGGTGTGCATATGGTGATCCAGGATATTCTCCTCTTTCACCGGCCGGAAGGTGCCCAGCCCCACATGCAGCGTGACATAAGCGCTGCGTATGCCCTGTTGCTCAAGCTGCGCCTGCAGTTCTTTTGTAAAATGCAGTCCCGCCGTGGGTGCCGCCGCCGACCCCTCATGCTTTGCATAGACCGTCTGGTAGCGGTCACGGTTTTCCCGCGGCAGTTTGTGCGTGATATAAGGCGGCAGGGGCATCTCTCCCAGCGCGTCCAGCACTTCTTCCCAGATGCCCTGATAAAAAAAGCGCACCATGCGGTTGCCGTCCTCGCAGACGCTCTCGATCCTGGCACGCAGCGGCGCTGCCTCCGGCCTCCCTTCCGCGGCACCAAAGAGCACCTCCGCTCCGCTGCGCAGTTTTTTCCCCGGCTTTACCAGGCACTCCCACACATCCTCCGCGTGACGCTTCAGCAGCAGGATCTCCACGGCCGCGCCGGTGTCCGCTTTCTGTCCCAGCAGCCTGGCCGGGATCACCTTGGTATCGTTAAAAACAAGGCAGTCCCCCGCTTTCAGGTAACTGCCCAGTTCATAAAAATGCTTATGCTCGATCCTGCCATCGGCACGGTGCAATACCATCATTCTGGACGCACTGCGCTCCGCGAGCGGATCCTGTGCGATCAGTTCCTCCGGCAGTTCATAAAAATAATCTGATCTGTTCATCATCAGGCCTGTCAATACACTCCTTTATGTATTCTGCGTAAAATATGTTACTATCACAGCCCTTCGTGCTGTGATAGTAACGGGTTTTGCCAATGAAAATCGCCTGCGGCGATGGGCAAAACCCTTCTCTCCCGAAATGTTTTGGGTCGTAATCGCGCAGCAAGTGCGCGATTCGACTGTGAATAGTAACTAAAATATGTCGCGGTCACAGCCCTTCGCGCTGTGATCGTAACGGGTGCGCCAATGGAAGCCGCCTGCTGGCGCACGATGCCCGCAGGCAGCGGTATCTTTGTGCCTTAAGATCTTAATTCGATCCCCATGCTCTCCAGACCGTTCAAGATCTTTTTCATCGCGGCATTGACTTCCTCATCCGCCAGGGTCTTTTCCATATCACGGAATACCAGCGCATAGGCCAGGGATTTATGACCTTCCCTGATCTGGCCGCCCTCGTAGATATCAAAGAGTTTCAGGCTCTCCAGTTTCTTACCGCCGCGCTGCCGGATCATCTTTTCGATATCGCCTGCCAGCACGCTCTTTGGCACCAGCATGGAAATATCCCTGGTCACGGCCGGGAACTTCGCGATGCCGGTATACTTACGGTCAAACGTGGTAAAAGGCACGATGGACGGAATATCGATCACCGCCACATACGCTCTCGTTTTCATATCATAATTTGCGCAGACCGCCGGGTGCACTTCGCCCAGAAAGCCGATCTCGGTGCCGTTATAGGAAACCGCTGCCTGGCGTCCCGGGTGCAGGTAACTGCGCACTGCCTTCGGATCATATTCCGGGCGTGCCTTCATGCCCACGCACTCCAAGAATTCCTCGATCACGCCTTTTAACGTGAAGAAATCACCTTCCCCGTAAAAGCCAAACGTCAGCATCTTGCGTTCATCCGGCAGGTCGCTTAAAGGCAGGCTCCCAGGCAGGTACACATTTCCCAGTTCATACAGGCGCACATCCTTGTTGCGGCGGTTATAATTTGTCGCCAGGCTGCCCAGCATGCCGTTTAATGTGAGCGTGCGCATGATCGAAAAATCCTCGCCCAGCGGATTTGAGATCGTGATCGCCTGTCTTGCCGGATCCTCCGCGGAAAGCAGCAGTTTGTCAAATACCTTCGGGCTCTCAAAGGAATAGGTCATAGCCTGGGAAAAACCACAGTATTCCGCGATATCCTGTGCCTTTTTCTCGATACGCATCTGATAGGACAGGCCGCCTTCCATGCTCTCGCCGCCCGGCAGGCTCACAGGGATCTTATCATAGCCATAGAAACGCGCCACTTCCTCCGCGATATCCGCCTGACCCAGCAGATCCTGACGGAAAGACGGGATATGCAGCAGGTTTTCGCTCTCTTTATACGTGATGCCCAGCGGCGCGAAATAGCCCAGCATCTCCTCCCCGGAAATATCCGTTCCCAGCAGTTTGTTGTATTTCTCCGGCAAAAACGGCAGTTCCACCTCATCCTTTAACGGCGCGCACACATCCACCACGCCGCCGACAGCCTCACCGCAGCCCAGTTCCTCGATCAGCTGGCAGGCACGGTTGATGGCCTCCAGCGCGTTCCTCGGATCCAGTCCCTTTTCAAATTTGCCGGACGCGTCGGTACGCAGCCCCAGCCGCTTTGCGCTCTTGCGGATATTCGGTCCGTTAAAGGTCGCCGCCTCAAAGAGCACGGTCTTTACGTCATCCGTGATCTTTGAATTTTCACCGCCCATGATGCCGGCGATACCCACTTCTTTTTCCGCATCGCAGATCATCAGCACTTCGCTGTCCATGGTACGCATCTGCCCGTCCAGTGTCTGGAACTGATCCCCGTCCTTTGCCCGGCGCACGATGATCTTCCTGCCCGCAATGGTATCCAGGTCAAAAGCGTGCATGGGCTGTCCGTACTCCTCCATCACATAGTTGGTGATATCCACCAGATTGTTGATGGGACGGATCCCGCTGGCTGCCAGCCTGCGCTGCATCCATTCCGGCGACGGCCCGATCTTGATATTTTTGCATACCCGCGCGCAGTAACGGCTGCAAAGATCCGGATCCCGCACCTCTACGGAAATATAGTCCGATGCCTGCTCGCCATTGCCCTTCACCTCCACCACCGGCGGTACGAAAGGCTTGCGGAAGGTCGCTGCCGCTTCCCGCGCGATGCCCAGGATCGAATAGCAGTCCACACGGTTGGAAGTGATCTCGTACTCAAATACCGTATCCCGCAGTCCCAGTGCCGCCACCGCGTCGTCACCGGGCGTCACACTGCCTTCCCGAAAGATATAGATGCCGCCCTCCGGTGCTTCCGGATAGAAATTGCGGTCACTGCCCAGTTCCTCGATGGAACACATCATGCCGTAAGACTCCACACCGCGCAGCTTGCCGGCCTTGATGGGGATGCCCCCCTCCGGCAGCGGGCCGCCGTCATGGCCGCCTGCCACTCTGCCGCCGTCCAGTACCACCGGCACCAGCGCCCCTACGGTCACATTGGGCGCGCCGGTCACGATCTGCAGCTGCTCCGTGCCCACATCCACCCGGCAGACGATCAGTTTGTCCGCATCCGGGTGTTTTTCGATGGAAAGCACCTTTCCCACAACGATCTTCTCCAGGTTTTTGTCCAGTCTTGTAAACCCTTCCACCTTGGTACCGGATAAGGTCATGCGGTCAAAATACTCCTGATCCGTACACTCCAGTTCCGGTACATATGCTTTGATCCATGATAATGCTGAATTCATCCTCTTTATCCTCTCGATCTTGTTAATGTCTTTACACTCATAAACAAAACTAACTGCCGCGCACCTCTTTTGCACGCCCTGCTGCGACATCGTGATGTACTGACCGGCAAGCCCGTCCTGTCACATAGCGTTCCTGTAACGCAGCAAAACTGCTGACAGGCACCTCTATAAGCACATCATCTATCAGCGATCCATCCGTTTCACCCGTATATCGGGCCGGATTAAAACTGGCTTAAGAAACGGTCATCATTTTCATACAGCAGGCGCATATCGTCGATCTCGTATTTGAGCAGTGCGATACGCTCCAGGCCTACGCCAAAGGCAAAGCCCACATACTCCTCCGGATCGATGCCGCGCATTTCCAGCACGTGCGGATGCACCATGCCGCAGCCCAGGATCTCGATCCAGCCGGAACCCTTGCAGAAACGGCAGCCCTTGCCGCCGCACTTAAAGCAGCTCACATCCATCTCTGCAGAAGGCTCGGTAAACGGGAAATGGTGCGGACGGAACTTCGTCTTTGTCTCTTCCCCGAACAGTTCCTTCGCAAAGCGGTCGAGCGTGCCCTTCAGATCCGAAAACGTCACCTGCTTATCGATCACCAGGCCCTCGATCTGATGGAAACAGGGGGAATGCGTCGCATCCACCTCATCCGAACGGAACACCCTGCCCGGCGCGATCATACGGATCGGCAGGCGGCCTTTTTCCATCTCGCGGATCTGCACCGAAGAGGTCTGGGTGCGCAGCAGGAAATCCCCGCTGATATAAAAAGTATCCTGCTCGTCCTTGGCCGGATGGTCTGCCGGGATATTGAGTGCCTCAAAGTTGTAATAATCCTTCTCCACCTCCGGACCGCTCACCACTTCATAGCCCAGTCCGATAAAGATGCGCTCGACTTCTTCCAGCGCTATGGTATTGGGGTGGCGGTGCCCCCTGCGCGGCTTCTGCGCCGGCAGCGTCACATCGATCACCTCATGCTTTAATTTTTCATTCAGGGCAGCCGTTTCCAGTTTCTTTCTGGTTTCCTCCATCACGCCCTCGATGGCGGCACGCGTCTCATTCACCATCTGTCCGAATTTCGGGCGCTCCTCCGCCGCGATATCCTTCATGGATTTGAGCAGCGCCGTCAGCTCCCCTTTCTTGCCAAGGTATGCCACCTTGATCTCGTTTAGGCGCTCCGGATCCGTGCTTTCCTTGATACGCTTCAGCGCCTCCTCCCTGATCTGCTCCAGTTTTTCTTTCATGGTTTCCTGTCCTTTCTAAAAATCTGTAATACCTGCTGTATTTTTTAGCCAACGTCTAAAATAATTTGTCATTGACTATAAAGCCTCCGGCGGATGCGCATGGATTTTGCAGGGAATCTGTTGCTTCGCAGCCAAAATCCAGCACTGCAAACGATCGTTTGCTATATATAATAATATATAATGCCTGACATTGCCCGATGCCGGGGATCAGAAACGGAACAGTTCATAACTGCCCGCCTCCACCTCCGCCGGCAGGTTTACGGTGGTCTGGTTGACACTCGTGACATTAAACACGATCGTAAATCCCGACAGGGTAAAACTCGCATCGACCCCGCCCACATAGTCCCGGACCAGTTCAGCCAGACCGCTTATGTCCGATCCTGACAGATCCGCCTCGCATCTCACCACCCGGCCGGTATCCACACTGATATACCTGTTCACGGATACATCCGCTCCCTTGAGCAGTTCCTCCATGCCCGCAAGCGGCGTGCCGCTTAAGTCACCTCCCAAAAGCGCCAGATAGTCACTGCCGCTTTTGTGGTCATGTACCGCCGTGCAGAGTTCTTCATTGACCACAACTTTAGCGGCATCCGCCGTGCCCTCCTGCGCCATCACAGCGTAATCCGCAAGCATCCGCTCCGCGTCCGCGGTATCAGAGCCGCCCGTTTTCTCACTCTGCGTCCAGGTGCCGTTCATATCCGAACGCTCATAGACATCGCGGTCCACGCCGTTTCCGATGCTGTAACTCTCCCGGTATATCTTCCGGGCCTGCCCCATGATATCTGCAGACACATCCACTGCAAAATAAGTCTTCAGCCGCTGCGCATCGCTGCCGTCATACCGTGCCGTAAAACTGCCCGAAACCGGCACCTTTATGCCCATGCCGCCAAAAACGCTGGCCGACAGTTCCAGGCTGATGGAACCGCGCACCGTTGCGGAAAGCAGTTTTTCTTCCGCATCCTCCCGCAGCAGTTCCAGCGCGGCCTGCGCTTCTTCGTTTTCCGGATCCAGCGCGCTCACCTGATAATAATAAAACTTTGCCGTGGCAAACTCCCCTGCCTGCAGCGCGTCCGCGCCCATCTGCAGATACCCCGCGATGCGGAAGTCCTTAAAGACCTCTTCCTCGACCA
>JAFUUX010000210.1 GCA_017471325.1 Lachnospiraceae bacterium
ACTACCTGGGATTCTACAACTCATCTCTGTCCAATACTGTGGATTCTCTCTGCATCTAAGCCTTATCTGACTCCATAAATGCCTGTCCTAAAATCGGGTCTGCTCAACTTTCAACTGTCCACTCTTTGGGGTACAGTTTATAGTATTTTACCACTTTTTCCTATATTGCACAATGTTTCCACGATCTATTCGTGCCTTTTTCCGCATAATTGATGAAAACTCACGCATCTTCCGTAAAAAATCAGCCAGCCTCATCGGATCATCGCTTTTTTAGCCCCATTCCGGATCCATTATTCCGTGTGATGTGCGCCAATCGCCCGGGATGTCTTCCCTGTCAAACATTCTGTCAATTTCCTGATATATCCTCTTAAACTTCTTGTTCTTTGCTCCCCAAAGTTCGTAAATCTCGTCAACACTGATAGGTAATTCCGCCAGATAATTTCTGGTTATAAGAAGAAAATAGTTATCACTTCCACGCAATACACGCGCAAAATCTTTCGACCTGATAAACTGACTGTCCTCATCAACAACAATAACCGCACCGGGATGATTCTTAATAACAGTTTCCCATTCATCACCGACAACTGCGATCAAATCCCGATCGCAGGAAACCGTCACACCGCTATTTTTCCCAAAGCGGTTATATTCGTGGATCATCTCAAACAATGTAGTCTTTCCTCTTCCGCTTTCACCTCTCAAAACAGTTATATTCCTTCGGAGTTCAAACGAATATGAATTCCTGCTATTTCTTACTCTGATCTGAAATGCCCCTTTCATCCCCATTCCCTCCCTCAGGTATTCTACACCTGCATTCAGGAACTCCTGCATATTATGCGCCACAATGCTTTTACTATTCAAAATACGTACTTGAAAAGGTTCTTTTCCAAAGTTCATTACATGAAACAGATTGATGGTAAAATCCTGCTCTTCCCCCAGTTCCAAAATCCATTTCGCACAATTATCCCCACAATTTGACGCATTAAATACTTTCCCGGGGAAGTGTTTCATTAAAATAAGTGCCTTCACGCCCCCAGATAATTGAAGCGGCGAGATATTCCCCAACACCGGGCTATTGATGATATTTGCATCCACCACTTCAGAGTGATCCACATCCATTATCACCTTACGTGCAAATTCATCTGTTATCTATTCATCTTTATATCGATTCTTAAAAAAACTGATGTATTGTATATAGCGTTTTTTTTGTCTCCAAACCATACCCTTACCATATAATTAACTCCCCGATCAATAATTTCCCCTTTTCGCGGTACCTGGTACGTGGTTCGAGTAGAGAGTATAAATGACCATCGTATAAGGTAGTATTTTACCACTTTTTCTCTTTTTATACAATCCTTGCATGATCCATTCGCTTCTTTTGTGCCTTACGCCGAAAACTCACTCATCTTCCGTATAGAAACTCAACTGTTCCAGCACTTCTACCTGCGCTGTCAGCATCATCTTTTCATCTGAGCCGCGTACATGCCGGGATTTCAGGTACTGCATACCGGCCCGCAGATTGGAAGATACCAGTTCCATCGTATAAATATTGTTGAACCGGTCATAAATGGAATTTCCGCCCAATCCTGTCAGGCAGATCAACTGCACATTTGACTTTTTCGCTACTTCCATCATCGGGATCAGCAGATGCGATGCATTGGTGGTCGCAAAGGGGTTGTCCATGATCAACACCTTGCTCTCGTTCTTCTCCGAGAACAGATCCGTTTCCTCGCGTCTTGCGTAGTACATCAGTGCCGAAAGTACAACAAAAGATGAGAGAAATCCTTCACCGCCGGAGTTTCTGGATACATCCGCCCAGCTGATCGGGTACTCACGCTCCTTTTCGACCTTCATAATCCAGATCTCCAAAGTACAGGATCCTGTTCTGCGGGTGACACATATACGCTTCCATGCAGAAGAAAAAATCCTCAAAAGAACGCAGCACGCCCTTTCCTGCACCATAGATCACGCTATGGATCTTCTCCGTAAAAATAAACCGTCCTCCTTCCATCAGGAAACGGCGCATCGTGTAGAAAGTATCTTTGTTTTCCAGAATAAGTATTCCCTGCGGTGTGCTATGATCCGCACTGTAATATGCCAGCGGCTCGGTTGTCCGGTAGATATTCAGATCCTGCGGTTTCAATCCGCAATGACTCAACAGTTTATTTCCCTGCTCTCTCTGCAGGAATTTCTCGCGCCCCCAGATCTGAAAGCTGCGTTCATTTAAAGAAACGGCCTCCTTTAGCGCCTCCTGTTCTTCTATCAGGAAGCGGTTTAACCTCAATACCTGTTCCCGTTCTTTTTGATAGTTTGTCAGATGGTTCAGATAATAGTCGGTATGGATCTTCGGCGAAATCCGAAACAAAAGTTCTTCCTTTAGTTTCTCTTTGTCAGCGGCTTCTTCCGCAGCCTCCCAATATGCCTTGCAGAGCGCCGGCTCTTCCCCCCCTTTTCTGCGCATCTTTTTCGTGATTTTTACACATTTCTCTTGCCACTTTTTGTCTATAATGTTATACTAACCCACGTTTGGTCGTATATATATGGAGGAACAGTTATGAAACAAAAACGGGAAGATATCCGCAATGTGGCCATCATCGCCCATGTCGATCACGGCAAGACAACGCTCGTCGATGAACTGTTAAAGCAGAGCGGCGTATTTGAGGCACATCAGGAAGTGGTGGAGCGTGTCATGGACTCAAATGATATCGAGCGTGAACGCGGCATCACCATTTTATCAAAAAATACCGCTGTAAATTATAATGGAAGAAAGATCAACATCATTGATACCCCGGGACACGCCGATTTCGGCGGCGAGGTGGAACGTGTGCTGAAGATGGTAAACGGCGTTATCCTGGTCGTGGATGCCTTTGAAGGTCCCATGCCCCAGACCCGCTTCGTACTCGGCAAGGCTATGGAATTGAAACTGCCGGTCATCGTTTGCATCAATAAGGTAGACCGCCCGGAAGCACGCCCGACAGAAGTCATTGATGAAGTGTTGGAACTGCTCATCGATCTGGGCGCGGATGACGAGCAATTGGATTGTCCTTTCGTATTCGCGTCTGCAAAGGCCGGTACCGCTTCTCTGGATGCAGATGTCCCCGGCAAAGACATGGTGCCTTTGTTTGAGACCATTTTAAACTACATCCCCGCTCCGGAAGGTGATCCGGAAGCCGGCACACAGATCCTGATCAGCACCATTGATTATAACGAATACGTAGGGCGCATCGGTGTCGGCAAAGTGGACAACGGCAGTGTCAAAGTCAATCAGGAAGCGGTGATCGTCAACCATCACGATCCTGATAAAGTACGGAAAGTGAAGATCAGCAAACTCTATGAGTTCAACGGTCTGGAAAAAGTAGCCGTGGATGAGGCACAGATCGGCGCCATCGTTGCCATCTCCGGTATTGCGGATATCCACATCGGCGATACGATCTGCGATCCGGAACATGTGTCGGCAATTCCGTTCCAGAAGATCTCCGAACCGACCATCGCCATGAACTTTATCGTAAATGATTCACCTCTGGCAGGTCAGGAAGGCAAATATGTCACAAGCCGTCATCTGCGGGACCGTTTATTCCGCGAACTGAATACGGATGTCAGCCTCCGTGTGGAAGAAACAGATACTAACGAGGCCTTCAAGGTATCCGGCCGCGGCGAACTGCATCTGTCCGTACTGATCGAAAATATGCGCCGTGAAGGCTATGAATTTGCAGTCAGCAAGGCTGAAGTGCTTTATCACGAAGATGAAAACGGCAAAAAGACCGAGCCCATGGAACGGGCTTATGTGGATGTTCCCGAAGAATTCTCCGGTGCGGTAATCGAGAAACTGAGTACCCGCAAAGGTGAACTGTTGAATATGGGAACCGCCAGCGGCGGCTATACCCGTTTAGAGTTTCTGATCCCTTCCCGTGGTCTCATCGGTTATCGTGGAGAGTTTATGACAGATACCAAAGGGAACGGCATTCTGAACACGATCTTTGAAGGCTATGCCCCTTTTAAAGGCGAGATCTCCTACCGCAAACAGGGCTCCCTCATCGCGTTTGAGACCGGTGAATCCGTCACCTATGGCCTGTTCAATGCCCAGGATCGCGGCAACCTCTTTATCGGACCGGGTGAACGCGTCTATGCCGGCATGGTCATCGGTGAAAATCCGAAGCAGGAAGATATCGAACTGAATGTCTGCAAGAAAAAACAGCTGACCAATACCCGTGCTTCCGGCTCAGATGATGCCTTAAAGCTGACACCGCCCAAGATCATGAGTTTAGAGCAGTGCCTGGAATTCATCGGCACGGACGAACTTTTGGAAGTGACACCGAAACACCTGCGCATCCGCAAGAAGATCCTGGATTCCACAACGCGCAAGCGTGCCGCCATATCTGCCGCTGCAAAAGCCGCAAACTGATCCGGGCTTTACATCATATTTAAAACAACGTAACTGTCAGACCCCCTTGGGTTCTGACAGTTACGCATTTCCGCCATGCATAATCTCGCTTCGCTCGATGGCGGAAATGCCGTTAAACTCGGGCATCCTACGCTACGCTCCGGGAGCCCTCGCGGTATCTTCTGAATATTACAAAACATCATACTTAAAAAGGAGAATGTCTGCTTTATTTTCAGACCATTCTCCTTTTTTGTGCCACATAGAAAAAGGGGGGCATGATCAGCCCCCCTTCATCTATTTCATAATAACCTGATCACTTGATCTCTACGATCCAGCCTTCCGGCGGATCCAGGCGTCCCATCTGGATGCCGGTTAAGGTTTCATACAATTTCCTTGTGATCGGCCCCATCTCGTCCATACCGCTGGGGAAACAGATCTCTTTGCCGTGATCCACGATCTTGCCTACCGGCGAGATCACCGCTGCCGTACCACACAGGCCGCACTCCGCAAAGTCCTTGACTTCATCAAAGTAGACTTCCCTTTCTTCCGCTTCCAGCCCAAGATACTCTTTTGCTACGATCATCAGGGAACGTCTGGTAATGGATGGCAGGATGGAATCCGACTTCGGTGTCACTACCTTGCCGTCTTTCGTCACAAACAGGAAGTTTGCACCGCCGGTCTCTTCCACTTTGGTACGGGTAGCCGCATCCAGATACATATTCTCAGCAAAGCCCGCATTATGCGCCTCTACGATCGGATGCAGGCTCATGGCATAGTTTAAGCCGGCCTTGATATGACCTGTACCATGCGGTGCCGCACGGTCAAAATCACTCACACATAATGTCAGCGGCTTTGCGCCACCCTTAAAATACGGTCCCACCGGTGTCGTAAAGATACGGAACTGATATTCCGCAGCTGGTTTTACACCGATGACCGGATTGGTCCCGAACATATACGGACGGATATACAGTGTTGCGCCGGAACCGTAAGGCGGTACATAAGCAGCATTTGCTTTCACGACTGCTTTGACTGCCTCCACAAAACGCTCCTTTGGGAACGGCGGCATCTCCAGCCGCTTTGCGGTATCAAACATACGCTCTGCATTCAGATCCGGGCGGAAGGTAACGATGCGGCCGTCCTCCGTGGTATATGCCTTCAGCCCTTCAAAACAGGTCTGCGCATACTGCAGTACGCCGGCGCACTCATTCAATACAATGTTTGCGTCCTCCGTAAGCCCGCCTTCATCCCACTTGCCGTCCTTAAAATTTGACACATAGCGCTGCTCGGTCTGCACATAGCCAAAACCCAGCCCCGCCCAGTCAAGATCCTTTTTTTCCATGACTCTGACTTCCTTTCTGATTTGAGTGTAAGATGCTTTATTTCAACTTTTAAGTTTACAACCGCCGTTTACCCGTGTCAAGAAATATGTTATAATATCCTCATTCTTTGCATGCAGAACAAATAACGGGGGAAAAACATTATGCGCAACTTTACTGACCGTTTTATCACCTTCCTGTTTCAGGATGTCAAAAGCGAAAAAGAAACCAAAGACCTGGCGGTATTGCTGCGCATCATGTGCTGCATTTTCTCCGTGTACTATCTGATCATCGGCATCGTCATCGCCTCCATGCAGCATTACATCCTGGGGCTGCTCATGATCGGCGCCATCGCGCTTACCATCGGCTGTTTTATCCTTACCTATGATGATCACACGCTGTTAAGCATGGTACTGCTGAATACCGTAAACATCGTCTTTGCCACCCTGCCGGCTCTCTATCTGGGCTTTAACCTGGAATTCCATATCATGATCTTTATCAACATCCTGCTGGTTTATTTTAAAAAGACCAGACGGATGTTCCATAAACGCATTTATGCCTTTTCCCTGATGATCTTTCTGATGTGCCTGACCGAACTCTGCTCCGCGTTTCCTTACTACGTGCTCCCAAAAGAAGGCTACCGGCTGTTTTTCCAGATCGCCAATATCTTCGTTTTTTCCTGCCTGCTGCTGACTACCGCTTATGCCTACTGCAATAAGTTCAACCAGGCAGAGGAAAAACTGCGCCGCATCAATGACAATTTAGAGCGCATGGCCAATATCGATACCCTGACCGGTCTCTCCAACCGCAGGCATATGAACGAACATCTCGCCAAACTGGTTTTTGAATATAACCGCTCCGGCAAAACCTTCACCATGGCCATCGGCGATATCGACTTTTTCAAAAAAGTAAACGATACCTATGGCCATGATACCGGTGATCATGTGCTTTCCACTGCTGCGGATATTTTCCGGAACTTCATGAAAGACAAGGGCCGGGTTGCCCGCTGGGGCGGCGAGGAATTTCTTTTCGCCTTTGAAAACATGACCATGGACAAGGCCTATGACAAACTGGACGAACTGCGCCGTACCATCGAGAATACGCCCATGGATTTTAAGGACTATCATTTTCATATCTCCATGACTTACGGTATGGAAGAATACAATTCCCGTTTAGGGATCGAAGCCACCATCAACCGCGCCGATGCCAAACTCTACAAAGGAAAGCAGAGCGGCCGCAACCAGGTGGTAAAATAAAAGACCGCGGCACGGATGCGCGGTCTTTCAGCAGATCGTTTTCCAAAAGTCTCTTAAGGCATTTTCCTTGTATACCGCACAAAACGGTACTCCAGATCGAAATAAGTCTCCTCCTCGCTTTCTGCCGTCACTTCCCACGCCGGATCCTCATCCAGGTTCGGGAAAAAGGCATCCGCGTCATACACATGATCGATCCTGGTCACGTGCGCGGTGTCGCAGTACGGCAGAAGCTGGCGGTATACGCTCTCGCCACCGATGATATACACATCTTCCGTCGGATATTTTTTCAGTTCCTCCAGCAGTTCCTCTACGGAATGCACCACCTCCGCATCCCTGACACGATACTCCGGATCACGGGACAGAATGATATTCACCCTGTTTTTCAGCGGCTGCTTCTGCGGAAACGTATCCATTGTCTTCCGCCCCAACACCACCACCTTGCCCGTGGTCTCCTCCCGAAACATCTTGTGATCCTTGGGAATGCTTACCAGCAGTTCCCCTTTATTGCCGATTGCCCAGTTTTTATCGACTGCCACGATCAGGTTCATAGACTTTCCCTCCATTAAACATACGGTTATAATATCTGACGTTGTCCGGATGCTGCACCGCTTAAACCGCTACCGGGATATTCTCGATCTGCGGTCCGGTCACATAATCGGTCACTTTCACATCATCCCTGGTAAACTGATAAAAATCATGGATCTCCGGATTCAGCCAGAACTTCGGCGCCGGGTACGGCTCGCGGCTGATCAGTTCCTTTACCAGTTCCACATGCCTGTCATAGATATGCGCATCCGCGATCACATGCACCAGTTCGCCCACGTTCATATTGCATACCTGCGCCAGCATATGCACCAGCACTGCATACTGCACCACATTCCAGTTGTTGGCCGTCAGCACATCCTGGGATCGCTGGTTCAGGATCGCATTTAACGTCAGCCTGTCCTCGCCTTTTCGCTGCGTTACATTAAAGGTCATGCTGTACGCGCAGGGGTACAGGTGCATCTCCGAAAGATCCTGATGCACATAGATATTGGTCATGATGCGGCGGCTGAAAGGGTGATTCTTCAGGTCATAGATCACCCGGTCCACCTGATCCATCATCCCCTCCTTGTACCGGTGCTTCACGCCCATCTGATATCCGTATGCCTTGCCGATAGAGCCGTTTTCGTCCGCCCAGGCATCCCAGATATGGCTATGCAGGTCATGCACGTTATTGGATTTCTGCTGCCAGATCCAGAGCACCTCGTCCGTAGAGGACTTCAGCGCCGTCCTGCGCAGAGTGATGATCGGAAATTCCTGCCGCAGGTCATAACGGTTGACCACTCCGAATTTCTTGATCGTATAGGCACTGCTGCCATCCTCCCAGTGCGGGCGCACCTTCTCTCCCTCCGTGCTGGTCCCGTTTTCCAGAATATCCCTGCACATATCGATAAATATCCTGTCTGCCATACTCATAAATCCATCATCCTCCATCCTTTGGGTATCCGCGGCACGTGCCTTTCCAGCCTTTGCCGCAGCCGGTCCCCTTTATCCGATATCGAGTACCTTGGTCGCGATCGCAAAATAGATCAGCAGTGACAGCGCATCCACGATCGTCGTGATAAACGGGCTCGCCATGACCGCGGGATCAAAACCGATCCGCTTTGCCAGCATCGGCAGGGTACAGCCCACCATTTTTGCGATCAGCACTGCCAGCAGCAGTGTCAGGCACACTACGGCAGCTACCATCACGCCTACCTGGTCAAAGACCAGCAGTTTCACAAAATTTGCCGCAGCAAGGGAAAGTCCGCACAGCACCGCCACGCGTATCTCCTTCCAGACCACGGCCAGCACATCCTTAAAATCGATCTCCCCCAAAGAAAGCCCGCGGATCACTGTCACGGAAGCCTGCCCGCCGGCATTCCCCCCGGTATCCATCAGCATCGGGATATAGGCCACCAGCACCGGCAAAGCCCCCAGCGCATCTTCAAACCCGGAAATGATGCTGCCGGTAAAGGTCGCGGATATCATGAGCAGCAAAAGCCATGGCATGCGCTTACGCCAGATCTCAAACACACCGGTGCGCATATACGGCTTATCCGACGGCACGATCGCGGCCATCTTCTCCATATCCTCCGTGGCCTCTTCTTCCATGATGTCGACTACATCATCGACCGTGATGATTCCCACCAGCCGTTCCTCGTTATCCACGACCGGCATGGACGTAAAGTCATATTTCTGGAAAGTCCGTGCCACTTCCTCCTGATCCATCAGCGTATGGATCGATACCACGTTTTCGTGCATGATCTCGCCGATGATCTCATCATCCTTGGAAAGCAGCAGATAGCGCAATGCCACCGTGCCTTTCAGTTTCCGCGTGCTGTCCAGCACGTAGCAGATGTTGATGGTCTCGGAATCGATGCCGATCCGGCGGATCCGCTCTATCGCTTCCCGTACCGTCAGATCCTCCTTCAGATCCACGTACTCCACCGTCATCACGCTGCCTGCGGAATCCTCCGGATAGCGCAGCAGATGGTTGATGTCGCGTCTGGTCTCCGGACTGGCATTGGCCAGCAGTTTCTTTACGATATTTGCCGGCATTTCCTCCAGCAGGTCAGTCGCATCATCGGCCATCAGGTTATCGATGATGTTTGCCGCATCTTTTTCCGAAAGCGATGTGATGATCGAAGACTGGTTTTCAATCTCCAGATAAGAAAACACGTCCGCTGCCATGGATTTGGGCAATATGCGGAATATCTTCAGCATATCCTCCCCATCCAGCTGTTCCAAAAAAGAAGCAATATCCGCGTCATTCATGTCCGCCAGTTCCTGACGCAGACGTGTATACTGCTTGGTTTCGATCAATTCCCTCAGTTCTTCAAAATCTTCCATTTCCGGGCGGCCTCCTTTCTTTTATGCGCGGCCGCATGCCGCACAGTGAAAGGACCGCTGATGGGGATCAGACCGTCTTTATCACGCTTCGGCAGTGACCGTATCTATTACAGCCGTTTTGATTAAGATACGCCGGATGATAAACTGCATCCGGCTGACTATTCTGACTATGACTGTCCGATGAACCTCGTTCCACGGTCACCACCTCCTTTGCATATGGATTCCTGCGGCTCATGCTTTCCCGTAAGATCCGAAACAGGAACAGACACTTTTGCCCGCGTTTATTACTATACTTTTTCAACTCATGCTTGTCAACAGTACTCGTAAACGAAATGAAGTCCGCAGGAGAAAAACTATGCCTGATCCAGAAATACACACTTTTCCAGTTCTTCCGCCAGTACCCGTCCGGCCGTCAGTTCCGTCAGTTCCTTTACAAAAACCTCTGCCTCTTCCACTGCCACAACCACTTCCATGGTGACATCCGTGCCGTAATCCGCCTGCTCCGGCGTCAGTTTTCTTCCTTTTAGGAAACTCAGCACGCGGTCCACCTCTCCGTAGCCAAATGCCAGCAGATAACGCAGACCATCCCGCTCCACTGCCGTCACGCTGCCTGCCAGCCCCTCCTTGACCGCCTGGGTATAAGCACGCACCAGACCACCGGTGCCCAAGAGCGTGCCGCCAAAATAACGCGTCACCACCACCGCGGCATCATGTACCTGCGCGCCGCACAAAACCTCCAGCATGGGCCGGCCGGCTGTACCGGATGGCTCCCCGTCATCCGAACACCGCGTGATCTCATTATTCCTGCCGATCACATAGGCACTGCAATTGTGCCTGGCGTCCCAGTACCGCTTTTTCATCTCCTCGATGAAAGCGGTTGCTTCTTCTATACTTTTTACCGGCCGCAGGGTAGCGATAAACCTGGATTTTTTTTCCTCATACTCCCCCGTGCCGCCTTCGATCAATATCCTGCACTCACTCATGTACACTATTTTACCCTATTTTTCTTTCCATTGCCACACCGAAAATGCGTAAGCACGGTTTTCCCGAGATCATTCACATAATTTTGTCAGTCCGTATTTTTACCGGATCCTCCGTTTTTCTGCATTTTTCTCTGTTTTTCTGCAATTTTATATCTGTAGTTTTCACTGTTTTCTTATGTTTTTTTTGTCCGGACCTCACAGTATTTTGCAATTCTTCCTAATATATGTTATAATCTGACACATGGACTATTCAAGAGAAGGCATCCGCAGAAAACAGCGGCAGTTAAATTCAAAAGGAACAAAGATCAAGAAGATGGTCGGCCTCACCTTCATCAAGGCGATACTGATCTGTATTTTCTCATTGGCCGTGATCGGGGCGTGCCTGGGGATCGGCATGTTCAAGGGCATTCTGGCCGCCACGCCGGATTTTTCCACGATCGATGTCACACCCAGCGGCTATGCGACCAATCTGTATGACAGTGAAGGCCATCAGATGGTCAAGCTCATTGCCGAAAATTCCAACCGTACCTATGTGACCATGGACAAGATCCCCAAGTGCCTGGCGGACGCTTTTGTGGCAGCCGAGGATATCCGTTTCTACCAGCACAACGGCATCGATATCCAGGGTATCATGCGTGCTTTCGCCATCGGCGTCAAAAACCGCCATTTCTCCCAGGGTGCCAGTACCATTACGCAGCAGTTGATCAAGAACAATGTCTTTTCAAATTTTACGGACGAGGAAGGCTTTGATAAGTACCGCCGCAAGATCCAGGAACAGTATCTGGCTCTGGAACTGGAAAAGCGCATGAGCAAGTCCGAGATCCTGGAAAACTATATGAACACTGTCAACCTGGGGCACAATACCCTGGGCGTACAGGCCGCATCCCTGCGTTATTTCGGAAAGCCTGTCTACGAACTGAACCTCTCCGAGGCAGTCACCATTGCCGGCATCACGCAGAACCCTTCCGCAAATGATCCCATCCTGCATCCGCAGACCAATGCCGGCCGGCGCGAGCGTGTCCTGAAAATCATGCTGGAACAGGAAATGATCACCAAAGAGGAATATGATGCCGTACTGGCAGATGATGTATATGCCCGCATTACGGAAACCAATACCCAGATCGGCGAGGCAGAAGTCTATACCTACTTTGAAGACGCCGTGATCGAAGCCGCAGCAAAAGACCTGACACAGATGCTGATCGACAACGGCTACTCCGAGACACAGGCTTCCACCCGTGCTTACAATCTGCTCTACAGCGGCGGTCTGAGCATCTATACCACACAGGATCCGCAGATCCAGAGCATGGTGGATGAGATCTATACGAATGAGGACAACTATCCGACCGATACCAGATGGTATCTGAATTAC
>JAFUUX010000211.1 GCA_017471325.1 Lachnospiraceae bacterium
ATCGACGAGATTGAATTGTACCCTGAAAGACAGGAAGACGGACGCATCTTAAAGCAGCTGCATTTAGGATTTCCGGTGTTTTATGAAGGTTCTGAGGGCGATACAATTCGGTTGCTCAAACAAAACACAGTCGAGACGGTAGTTCAACTTTCCAAGGGAGATATCAACAAGGGAAGTTCTGAAAAAAGTGACGCTGTAAAAGCCGGTGATTTTGGAATGATCAGCGGTTACAGCAAAGAGAACAAGGTGCCTGAGACAACAAACGTAAAGATAGATTTCTCATTGGAAAACCTTGATCTGTCGGAACTCAGAGGCAAAGCGACATATGAGCAGATAAAGGATTATGTCAGAGAGCAGACGGGATTCAGAGTATCATCATTATACATTTCCCAAGTGAAGAGAAAGTGTGGTTTGGAAGTCGGAGAAAGCTACAACAAGCCAAAGTCAGAAGATGTCAGACAGCCTCAGTGTACGCCGGAGAAAGAAGAGGCAATAATGCAGGAACTCAGGCATTATGGAGTAATATAAATTTTTGTATGCTTGAAGGAATATTGAGGATATAACTTGGATTTTTGAATCTACAGAATGCTGTGATGGAATGTAAAAATATAATTCCTGGCACCGAGAACAGTGATGTGGCTTCAATTATCAAGGTAGGGAAAATATGCTTGTAGATGAAATATGGGATTTTAAGAGTCTTAATATGGGGCGTGAATTGGAAATAGCCGGTGAGTTCATTTATGATTCAGCAAAAGAGGCAATGTCCATCAGGGGATTGAATAATACATATGAGATTAACATCATATTATATACAGGTGCTGTGGGAATAGAAAGGTTGCAAAAAATTTACCTTTGCCTGGTGGCGCCGGATCCAACAGATGTTAGTTCCATGCCAAAGTGCTTAGGGAAGCATAATCATATAGATTTACAGCATGAGGTTAATAAGTTTTCGAAAGATAATTTGACAAAAAATGCTATGAGCCTGCTGGGCGTTTTTGCGGATTATTATAATAATTTCAGATATGCAAATTATTATCCGGGACAACCTGAAAAAAATTTACGAAAGTTGTTCATTGGTTTTTTGAAGAGATTAAATGGAAAATTTAATTTTGATGAGCCATGTGCTGCAGTGCAGTTTGAAGAATTTAAGAGGTTTTACATAAATGAGCTGGGAAAACTGGCAGTACACTATTACTCGCTGATACATGAAAAGGCTAGAGAATTGAATACATATACCTATGAAATAGATTCTTTTTCAAGAGCAGCACGAGTATTCTGGTCTGTACAAAGAAGAGCTTTGTATGAACAAATGATTTTAGAGCAGAATGCAACAAAAGAACTGCTTCTATATATCTACAAGAAAAATCGTGGAACGGGTGTTTTTAGGTTGCTTGATGAAATGGAAGCTTTGGATTTCGACGATGGTTCAGTAAACGAGTATCTGGAAGATCTTTGCGCGGGGAAGGTTAATGATTTATTGATTGATTATGTGGATGATTCTCATGAAGATATCGAGGATATAGCAAAAAGAAAAGAGCGGAAAGACTTACTGTCATTGATAGGTAATAGTTCAGTCATGTTTGATCTTGATGAAGAGGATGAAAACGAAGAATAATGATTCTTAGAAGCAAGAAACTAACAACTGATGTGAGGTTTTTGGATGGTACGAGAAGTCGTAAAAGAGGATTTGGATGCATTGCTTGAGCTGTATCTGTTCTTACATGAAGACAGTATTCCGGAGCATGATAAGCATTTAATGGAAACATGGGAACAGATAATCGGAGATTCGAATCATCATCTGATTGTCTGTGAAGTTGATGGAAAGATTGTTTCATCATGTGTATGCGTGATCATACCGAATCTGACCAGAAATGTGAGACCATATGCATTTGTCGAGAATGTAGTAACGCATGCTGATCACAGAGGAAAAGGTTACGCAGGAGAATGTCTGGCTTACGCAAAGCAGATCGCGGAGCAGGAGAATTGCTATAAAATGATGCTCCTTACCGGATCAAAGAAGCCGGAGACTCTGCATTTCTATGAAAAGGCTGGATATAACAGCAGTGACAAGACGGCTTTCATACAATGGATAGGGATGGAGAAGTAATCAATACGAGATGCGTGGATGTTATGACGGAACTGATCCTGAAATACGGGCCGTCGTTGAAAAGGAGGTGGGCGCTGGAGAAACTGATGGCTAATGTCTGGCTGGATGTTGTGTTTAGCAGAGTTACCATGAAGCGTTTGTCTGGGTATCACAGATTATCGAAGACAACATAAAAATAATGACGCGGCATGACGAAATAGGATTGACAGGATAGTGGCTCCTGCATATACTATTGTCATAATAGAAATGACAGGGGTGGCTGCTCATGAAGAAGATAACAACACTCGAAGAGGCCTTGAAACGAATCGAGAAACTGGAAAAAGAAAATGCAGAACTTAAGGAAGCAAATGCTGATCTGAAAGAGGAACTTGAATACTTCAAAAAGAGAAAGGCTTGCGGCAGGCAGAGACACAATGCCAAATGGATGGCCATCTACAATGATTTTGTTATTTGTCATGAGCGGGGCATGACCATGGTGGAGATTGCAAAACGCAACGGAATCAGTGAGCGGAGTATCTATCGGTACAAGGCTTATTATGACGAGATGCAGAAAAAGAAGAAGGGGAAATCTTGAGGTGGAATTTTTGCACCTCAAATAAACCCCGTCGAATACGACTACTTATCAGACGAATTTTTGCGGACGAAAAAACCGACCGCAAAAAGAAAGGAATTACATGAATCAAAAGAAGAAATCCGAATTGACCAATTCGGAGATAGCAGTGATAGAGGTTACAGAGGAATACTTGCGTGACCGAATTTATTATATTCGTGGTCACAAAGTATTACTTGATGCGGACATAGCGGAGATATATGGGTATACAAATAAAAGATTCAATGAGCAGGTCCGCAATAACATTATCAAATTTGATTCGGATTTTATGTTTGAGCTTTCAGACGATGAACTGGAAGATTTGCGGACGAAATTTTCGTCCGCAAATATCAGTTCAAAGAGTAGGTATAATCCGCATGTTTTTACAGAGCAAGGACTATACATGCTGATGACAGTCCTAAAAGGAGAACTTGCCACTAAACAAAGCAAGGCCCTTATTCGGACATTTAAGAAAATGAAGGATTATATCCTTGACAACCAATCCCTTATCGGGCAGCGCGAGGTTATGCAGCTCTCCATGCAGACGATTGAGAATACGGCAGAGATTAGCAAAATCCGAATGGATATAGGATCCGTTGAGAAACAGATGTCTGACGTTATGGATCAGCTTAATGACGTGGTTACAAAGTCAGAGCTTGCAGATATGATGAACAGTTTTGTTAGTGACGAGGATAATGGTTGGCTTTTGTATAATACAAAATACTGCAGTGCCGATGTAGCTTATTCATCTATATACGGTCAGGCGAAAAAATCCGTATATGTGATTGATAACTACATAGGGTTGCGAACGCTTGTGATGCTTAAAAATGTTCCGTCAGGAGTAGATATTAAGATGTTCAGTGATAATGTTGGCAGTGGAAAACTTCACAATGTGGAATATAACGATCTTCTACGAGAGTATCCGGGGCTAAAAATAACTATGCAGCACACGGGGGGTGTATTTCACGATCGCTTTATCGTGCTGGATTATGGGACGAAGGATGAACGAGTATTTCTCTGTGGGGCTTCGTCAAAGGATGCAGGTGCCAGGATAACAACTATAGTGGAAGATTTCGGGGTTCAGAAATATGATCCAATCATTAAGAAATTGCTTAAAAATGCGGTTCTTGTATTGCCGTAGGAAAGGAGAATCATGAACGGGGATAAGAACAAATGTTACATCTACACCCGCGTATCCACAGCCCTTCAGGTGGACGGGTACAGCCTTGATGCCCAGCGGGAAACGATGCGGAAATATGCGGATTTTCAACTCATATGGATCGGTTCTGAGAAATGTATTGCCTTCGTCAGTACATATGTGTATACTGCTATTGAAAAGGTGTTGTAACTATGTCAGAAGGTGCCGCGATACCAGTTCCTACTCTGTATAGAGTTGTTGTAAGCAGCAAGCTGCAACAACAACTTCTATGCTTAATGATAGATGTTCTTCTTACAAACTTGTTTGTTAGAAGAACACTATGCCGTAGCTGCGTAACGAATTTAGTTGGATTGTATGCGTTAGCTGCGAGATTATGCATGGCGGAAATGCGTAACTGTCAGAACCCGGGGGGTTTCTGAACAGTTACAAGGTGTTTAGAAAACCAACTTCAAATTTAGGAGATGATGTGATATGGCAAAGACAGCGAATTTATATGCAAGAATCGAACCGGAGGTGAAGGAACAGGCTGAAAGAATCCTTTCCGCATTAGGGATTCCTGCCTCAAACGCAATTAATATGTTTTATAAGCAGATCATACTTCATAGGGGGCTTCCGTTTGAGGTGAAAATGCCTGCGTCAGGGCTGGTAAATGCCAGTGTGCTTTCTGATGCGGAAATGGATGCGGAACTGGAGAAGGGATATGCGGATATGAAAGAAGGATGAACGAAGTCAGCAAAATCCGTATGCTCTGATATACGGAAGGATTATGGCCTGTGATATTTGATGTGCAGATTTCTGAACAGGCTGATAACGACTGAGAGGTATATTTGAGTATATTGCCCGGGTATTTCAAATATTTGTACACCATTAGAGAGGGAGTACAAATTTAGGAAACACCCCTTTGAACTTCCGGCACCGGAGAATGTGGCCGGACAACTTGATCATATGCCGGAGAAATATTGAAGGTATGAGAGAGAACCGTGGCGAAGCAGAATGGATCGTACACGGAGAGCGTGCTGTGATGGGGAACAACACCATTTACAGAAAACGGAGAGATTTTTGAATTTACTATTTTCTTTGCGCTGTAATTATGATAACATGAAACGAAAGGAAGAGGATTACGGCCGGACAATGAAAGAAATAAAGAACATAAAGAAAAAGAACAAAACAGGACAAAATAGATAAATAAGGATAAAAAGGAGAAAAGCCATGCCGGATCTTAAGAATGGAAAAAATCTGAAGGATATCGAGAAAGACATTGAGATACTTGCAAATATTGAGTTGAGTGATAATGCCATATCTTAACTGCAGCGTGATTACAGAAATTCCGAAATTTCGGGACAGCAGTTTGCAGAGGGGATGTCCGAAAAACTCGCGGATTATACTTCAAAGCATGATAAGCAGCTGGCAGAGCACAGGGACAGGTTTGAGGAATCCTCAAAAAGACTTGGTGAGATCATGGCAGAATTGACGCAGCTCCCGAGGGAGGCATGGAGACGCCCCATGCTGTTAGATGAGGGAAAAAAGCTGCAGCAGGCGAGCCTTGTGAATGAGAGCCGCTTAAAATATGAAACGCGCAAAGGAGATCTGGTAAAAGCATATCAGAACTGGATGGATGCTCCTTCCGATGTGCTGGGAGAGATGGCATACGAAGCGATGCATGGCTATATTGACAGTGTGACGAAGTATTTTGCTCCGGATCATCGTAAAGAAAAAATAGATGATATCCTGATAGGCGGAGACAAGGTAGAAAATCAGGCTGCGCCTGCTGACCCGTTTAAGGTGTTCATTCTGGGACAGGAGACAAGCCGCCTTTTGCGTGAACATAATGAACTTACGGCTGAAGGAGCGCAGATCTCCGCAGAAAAGGAGAAGGAGATCCGTGAGGCTCTTAAGGAAAATTTAAATGAGCTGGATGTGGAGATGAAGGGCGTTGGCCATACAGCAGGTCAGAAGCTGGCAGCCGGATATTACCATGGTCTGGTAAACGGATGGCTTGTTTCGGATCTTGAATTATACGGAAGGCTGGAGGTATTTATATCCGACAGTAATATAAAAGATACTCCGGAGGCACAGCAGATCAGGAAAGTTCTTGAAAGCCCCATAACCGGCGTAGAGATGAGGGATCAGGCGCTCGGGCAGATAGGGGAGGCTTTGGGCGGAATGAAAGCTGTCCCGCAGGAGATCCGTCTGCTGTTTGAAAAAAGCAGTGCATATGTTCCCCGTTTTGCGGAAGTGGAGCAGATGAACGAACCGGAAGATGCCGATGATCTCATTTACGGTGAGGAAGCGTTTGATCCGGATAATGAGATCATTTCCGGAAACGGTAAGGAATCGTTTGTAACGGACGATCTCATCCATGGATTTGAAGAGTATGATGAGGAAAAGCGTAAGGCTGATAAAGAGAAAGCTCCGAAACAGTCCTATACGGATACACATTCGCTTGAGGATGTGATAAATAAAGCGCAGGATAACGGGCTTGTAGTCAAGGGTGATGCAAAGATGATCGCCATGATGTATGATATCGCAAAGCAGGCAGGGGCTGATGCGAACGGTCTCATGGAGGAACTGATCAACAGGGATTATTGGGATGGAAATGAACGTGTGGCTATGCTCGAGGATCTCAGGCTTAAGATCCATCAGCTGGCAGAAGATCACTTTATCAAGGATGATCCCTTTTTGAATTTCATGATGGAGGAAGTGATCACTGATGTTCCCCAGGAATATCTTGATGATCAGAAAAAAGCCTTGCAGGAGGGCAAGAGCCGTGAATGTGATCTGACACCCGATGAATGGCAGGAAAGAAAGGCGCAGGAAAAGGCGCCCGCCGCAATGCCGAATGCGGAAGGGCTTGAGAAGAAATCAGAGGAGGAGAAAAAGCAGACAGAAGTGATGGAACAGCCTGCCGGCGGAGATGTGATACCGGCAGTGGAAGAGGATGAGGCACATCAGCGTTTTATGAATGAGAAGGCAGTTTTTGCCGAACTGCTTTCAAATTTCGGAAAGATACAAAAGGCATACGTAGGGCATACAAATTCCGGAAAGTATAATAATATGGTGGTTACGCTGGCGAATCTGTGTGATGCCGATACCCCGGCTGAACTGGAGGCGGAGAAGGAGAGTTTAAAGGGAGATATAAAGAAATATCTTGAACATACCGGCTATGATAAAGGCGGAAGCACAAACGGCGAGATACGGCGTAAGTGCGCGATGTATGCCATGAGTCTTATAGACATGGATGCTTATAATGAGATCGAAAAGAAGGCAAATAAAGAGCGTGATTCCAAACATAAGATAAATCTTGCGGAATTAAGGGAGACCCCGGGAGTGGGGCTGCCTGCCGAAGATAAGAAAAAGGTCAGTTATAACACCCTGGTCCGGGAGGAAAACAAAAACCATCCCCGGAAATCTGTTCACAGACAGGAAGATGTGGCAAATAACCAGCAGTCTGCGCACATGGGAGAAAATGAAAAGACGATCAAAAAATGAATATGAACGGTGGAGATCCCCGAACAGATGGCCGGCGATGAATGCAGGAACAGATCGGTGAATTACGATTATGAAGAGAGAATATAAAAGAAGTTGGATAAAGGGGCTGTCCGTAGTACTTCGCTTTCTGTACTTTCAGACAGCTTTTTTCGTGCTGTTTACCCGCTATGCGCATGCGTATATCGATCCCAGCGCAGTGACCTATATGATACAGGCCGTAGCGGCAGTGGCGATCGCGGGCGGTGCGGCACTGACCGTGCTCAGGCACAAGATCTCTGCCCTGTTTCGCGGGAAAAAACAGAAAACACCGCATCGCAGGATCACGCTTTTTGAAGAACCGGCGCCGTATGATGCAGACTTTGCCGACGGAAAGGGGGAAAACGCATGCAGCTGATCGGCGCGTTTTTTACATGGGTGATGCGGCTGTGCTATCAACTGCTGCAGGATTACGGTCTTACGATCGTCTTTTTTACATTCCTGACCAAGGTGCTGCTGCTGCCTGTTTCGGTGATGGTGCAGAAAAATTCCATTAAAATGGTAAAGATGTACCCGGCACTGAACCGGATCAAGGCAGCAAATCTCGGAAACCGGGAGGCCATCTCGGAAGAAGAGATGAAACTGTATCAGAAACATAAGTATCATCCGATGCTGGATCTGCTGCCGGTGATCCTGCAGCTGGTGATCCTGATGGGCGTAGTGGCAGCCATCCGCAATACGGAGGCTCTGGATCCCGTGCAGATGCCGGATCTGCATTTTTGGGGCTTTGATCTGGGTGTGATCCCTTGGGATACAAAGGGCAGGGCGCTGTTTATGCCTCTTCTTGCAGCGGCGTCTTCGTGGCTGATGAGTTATACCCAAAACAAGGCAAATGTACTGCAGTCCGAGCAGGGCAAGGTGAACCAGTGGACCACACTGATCATCAGCGTGCTGTTATCACTGTATCTGGGGCTGTTTGTGCCGGCGGGGGTAGGCTTTTACTGGATCGTAAGCAATCTGTTTTCCATAGCGCAGATGTATCTTTTGAATTTTCTGATCGATCCGAAAAAGGAGATCGATTATGAAGATCTGGAAAAGAGCAGGGCGGAACTGGCGCAGGTAAAGGCGGCGGCTCAGGCCGGAAAGGTCCAGCGTACAAAGGAAGAGGAGGCGCGGGAAAAGGCGGATTACAAGCGTTTTCTGGCTTACTCGGCAAAACAGATCGTATTTTATGCCGAAAAAAACGGTTTTTATAAGTATTACCGCGGCGTGATCGAGGAGATCCTGCGTATTTCGGATGTGGTTGTGCACTATATCACGAGCGATCCGGGGGACAGCGTATTTGACCTGACTTCCGACCGGTTCTGCACTTATTATATCGGGGAAAACCAGTTGATCGTGCTGATGATGAAGATGGACGCGGATATTGTGGTGCTGACCACGCCGGATCTGCAGAAGTATCATCTGAAGCGTTCGATCGTGCGCAGTGATATCGAATATGTCTATATGGATCATGCAGTGGCTAGTGCCAACCTGACGCTGCGCAAGCACGCGCTGGATGCATTTGATACGGTCTTTGCCACGGGGGAGCAGATGAGCAGGGAACTTCGTGCCATGGAGCAGTTGTACCGGCTGCCGAAAAAGACCATCGTGCATAGCGGATATCCTCTGATCGATGAGATGATCGATTCCTACAAGGTACGGGAAAAGAAGGCGGGCCATATACCGCAGATCCTGATCGCGCCTTCCTGGCAGGAACATAACCTGATGGATGAGGGGCTGGAGGAACTGCTGAAGGCACTGACGGGCCATGGCTGCCATATCACGGTGCGGCCGCATCCGCAGTATGTGCGGCATAAGGGAGAACGTCTGCAGGTACTTCGACAGCAGTTTGCGGATACGGAGGAGATCGAACTGCAGACAGATTTTTCTTCCAACAGTACGGTTTTTGATGCGGATGTGCTGATCACGGACTGGTCCGGTATTGCGTATGAATACGCATTTACGACACGAAAGCCGGTTTTGTTCATCAATACGCCGATGAAGGTGATGAACCCGGATTATGAAGAACTGGGGATCACGCCGTTTGATGTGGAAGCGCGTGACATGGTGGGGATCTCTGTGGATGTGGATGCGCTGGATACTGCCGGGGCGGCGGTAGAGCGCCTGCTGACGGAAGAGATTTATACACCGGAGGCTTTGGCAAAGATCCGTGAGAAATATCTGTACCATGTGGGAGAGAGCAGTCGGATCGGTGCAGGGTATCTGCTGCGCCGTCTGGTAGAGATCAGTGAGGCGGACGGCACGGAGCAGGCGGCAGAGGAGATCACGGAAAGAGCATCCGCTCCGGCACGGAAAAAACAGGGATTTGCCGGTCGGCTTGGCATTTCCGTTCTGTATCTGCTTTTGCCGGTGATCATGGTAGCGATACTGGCGCCATTGGAGATCTATGCCGGGAATAAAGGTGACCTGCTGTTTGGTACGGGAGATTTTATCTGGATGTTTTTGGGAGCGGGGGCGGCAGTCTGTGTATCGGGCGGGCTGATACTGGCGCTGCTGCCGGAAAAACTGCGTGCCGTGCTGCATTCCCTGATCCTGGGGAGCAGCCTGATGGCGTATGTGCAGAATCTTTTCCTGAACAAGGAACTGAGCAAAACGGATGGCAGTCCGGTAAACTGGGCAGAGTACCGCGGATACGGGATCGCCACATCTCTTCTTTGGCTGGCGGTGATCGTGGGGATCTGTGTGCTGGGGCATTTTTTGAAACAGAAGCGGGAGAAAGTCTTTATGTCCTGCAATCTGTTTCTGTGCGCGGTGCAGGCAGTGGCTTGTGTAAGCCTGCTGGTGGAGAATCCCTACCGGCTGCAGCGGGATGAGATGTATATCTTATCAAGTGAAGGGGAATATACGCTGGCCCCGGGACACAATATCATCGTGCTGATCCTGGACCGATACTGCAATACGGGCTTTGACAACATGCTGGAAAAAACGCCGGAGGCGGCCGGGATCTATAAAGATTTTACTTACTATACGAATGCGAACAGCAGATATAATTATACCTTTCCATCGGTAATCCATATGCTGACGCATGTGGAGCCGGACTGCACCATGCAGACCGGGGCATATAAGGAATATGCCTGGAAGAGCGGCGTATCAAAAGACTTTCATGACACGATCGCGGCAAAGGGATATACCTACCGGCTCTATACCGGTTCCGGCAGCGCCATCTATCTGGATCCGGCATTTATGCTGGGAAGCATCGACAATGTGGAAGCAGTCGAGGGCGTGCGTTACACGATCCATGATAAGCTGATGTTTGTCAGCCTTTTCAAGACGGCGCTTCTGAAATATGCGCCATACCCGTTTAAGCCTTATCTGGAGATACAGAATTTCAAATTCAATAATATCGTAACCTATGACGATGTGGAACCCTGTACGGATGATAACGGCAGTTTTTACCGGGAGATGCGGGAGTATGGCCTGTCGGTTGATGAGAGCATGCAAAACGCCCTGACCATCATCCACCTGACAGGTACGCACAATCCGCTGACGATCGATGAGCATGCGCAGCCCGTGGAATCGGACAGCGTGGAACTGTGGCAGGTGCGGGAAGGCCTGAACGTGATCCTGCGGGAGTACTTTGACCGGTTACGGGCATTGGGACTGTATGACAGTTCGACGATCATCCTGACGGCAGATCACGGTGAGTATCTGGAACTGAGAAATCTGCAGCCGATCTATCTCATAAAACCGGCGGGGCAGCAGCAGGAGCAGATGACCAGAACGGATGCGCCGATCGATTCCGGCGATTTTCTGGCAACCATGCTGGAACTGGTGGGGGAGGAGCACGATGCTTACGGAACTTCCATCTTTGACTGGCAGGATGGTGATCTGCGGGAGCGGAGCAGCGGCTATCCGAGGGACGGTTTCGATGTGTACACCTACACGGGTTCCCTGGGGGATCTGCTGGAACAGGTTGACAGCGGAAACTATACACACATAGAGGCGACCGAAGACTGGGAGTAAAGCGGATGAAGCGTTTGGAAACGGGAGAAAGGGTAAGAAAGCGTCGGGGGACATTGCCGGCTGTCCTCTGCGGCAGTCTGCTGGCGGGGGCACTGACGGCCTGCAGCCTGACACCGGGAGCGTCCGGGCAGGGAAGCGCCGCGCAGACGGGCAGCGGGGTGGCAGCGGACAGTGCTATGGATACGGTCATAAATATCTGCCTGGTGCCGGAGGAAAACATGCTGGATCCGGCGCTGAATACCTCCAAAGCAGGCGGTACGCTGCTGGTGCAGTTATATTCCGGCCTGGCAAAGTGGCAGCGCAATGCCGACGGCGTGATGGAAGCCGTACCGGATGCAGCCGTGGAACTGCCGGAGGGAGTGCGTAATGAGGACGGAACGGTCACCTATACTTATACGCTGCGTGACGGATTGAAATGGACGGACGGGCAGGCTGTATTGTCGGGAGATTTTATCTATGCCTGGAACCGTGCGGCCTCGGTGGAACTGGGGGCGCATTACGGTTATCTCTTTGATGTGATCGACGGTTACGATGCATATACTGCCGTAGGCGGGGATGGAGCGCGTCTTGATCCGGAGGCAAAACTGAACCTGCGCGCGCCGGATGAAAAAACACTGGTAGTAACGCTTGCGGAGCCCGTGCCGGGCTGGGAGGAACTGCTGGCATTTCCGGCATTTTTCCCTGTGCGGGAGGATATCGTGACGCAGGAGGGCTGGATGGAGAGCACGGACGGCTATGTGGGCAACGGGGCGTACCGGATCGCTGCGAGACCGCGTGACAATGTGCTGCAATTGGTAAAAGATCAGAGTTATGCGGAGGCGGCAGATGTTTCCGTGGGGCAGATCAACTGCTTTTTTACAGAAGACGCGCACGAAATGCTGCGCGGTTTCCAGAACGGCTTATGGCAGATGGTGGATGAAGTACCGGGGTACCGGATCCGGGCGCTGCGCATGCAATATCCGGAAGTACTGTATTTCCGGGGCAGCATGGGGAGTACCTATCTTTACTGGGATGCGAATGCGGAGTTTCTGCCGGCAGCATCGGAATATGCGGGGGATGCGCATGCGGAACAAGAGATCAGGCAGGCGCTGGCCATGCTGCCCGACCGCGGCCATATCGTGGATAATATCGCGAAAGGCGGGGAGATACCGGCATATTCCATTGTGGCATACGGTGTAACGGATGCGGACGGAAGCCAGTTTTGCGGGAATGGCAGTGAGAGCGCATATACCGGGGATTTTGATACGGTGGCGTATCAGGAAGGGTTTGACAGGGCGGTCGGGATCCTGAAGAAATATTATGAGTATGACAGGGAAACGGGGATTTTTACGGATTTTCCGACGGTGACCTATCTGTACGGCGTTGAGGACAGGCAGCTGGGGATGTATCTGCAGGATGTGATGGCAGATGCCGGGATCACGGTGAAACTGCAGAGCGCAAAAGAGTGGGATGGGAGCGAGGAAAGCATTGTACTAAGGAGCGGGCGGCAGCAGGCGGATTATGATGATCCGTTCTGTTTTCTGGAACAGTGGGTAACCGCTGCCGATGGGAACGTGGTCCATTTCGGGAAGGAGTGGGACCACTACAAGCGCGTTTATGACCTGGACCTGACAGGATACGGCATTCCGATCGCAGTCGTGGATGGCAACTGGCAGGAAACCTATGATGCGCTGATCGGAGAGATCCGAAACTGCAGGGTGAGGGAACAGCGGTATGCGATGATGCATCTGGCGGAAGATATGCTGATGGAGACCGGATATATCATGCCCCTGTATTTTGATACGGACAGTTATATGCTGGCAGAGGACTTGGAAGGAGTATATTCCGATCCGATGGGATATAAGTATTTCATGCATGGAACGATAAAGGAAACGGATGCGCCGGCGGAGGGCGTGAGTGATGAAAAACAATGAAAAGACAAATGTGATGCGTGTATTGGATGGGAAGAAGATCGCTTACGAAAGCCATGCCTATACACCGGATCCTGCCATGAGCGGGGAGGAGATCGCGGCACTTCTGAAAGAGGATGCGGAGCATGTGTTCAAGACACTGGTAACGCAGGGCAGATCAGGGCAGTACTATGTATTTGTGGTGCCGGTAAAGGCGGAACTGGATCTGAAAAAAGCGGCCAAAGCAGCAGGCGAGAAGTCGGTCGGCATGATCAGGCAAAAGGAATTGCTGCCCCTGACTGGCTATGTGCATGGCGGATGCTCGCCGATCGGCATGAAAAAACAGTTCCCGACCTTTATCCATCAAACGGCGGAAGGGATGGAGCGCATCTTTGTCAGCGCGGGAAAAGTAGGTTTCCAGATAGAACTTTCCCCGGCGGATCTGATCAGAGTGGCAGGCTGCGTGAGCGCGGATATCGTATCGTGACCTGAAAGAAAAGTGCCGGAAGCCTTGAAAATCGGGCATTTTTGTAGTAAGATAAACGCATAGGGGTTTGGTCCTGCAGCACGAAAGGGGGCGGTCTTATGGGTTTTGTCGGACACAGGAAGAGCATACTGATCATTGATGACGATCCCGTGTACATGAAGATGGTTCACGAGTGGCTGAAAGGTGAGTATCGGGTAACGATGACGATAAGCGGAGAGCAGGCGTTTCGCTGGCTGAAGGAGAATAAAGCAGACCTGATCCTTTTGGATTATGAACTGCCGGTGATGCCGGGACCGCAGATCATGGAAAAGATCCGCAGCGGCGCGGATACCAAAACAACACCGGTGATGATCCTGACAGGAAAGAATGACAGGGAAAGCATTATGCGGATCCTGTCGCTGAATCCGGCGGATTATCTGCTGAAGAATATCGGCAGGGAGGAACTGTTGAACAAAGTAGACGGTTTTCTCAGGTAAAATACGCAGGGCTTGCTATGCCGGAAACATCCGGGCAGAGGCTGGCAGAATAATAAAAAAAGTATAAAATTTGAAACCCGCAGGTGCACAACCGCGGGTTTTGTGTTAAAGTAAGGTGATGAAAATGAAAGCGCTTACTTTTTGCCGGGATGTAACACAAGTTACGGACAAAAACAGGGCAGAGAGATAAGATGATCTCATCGGAAACAGAAAGGCCGGGAATAGGTAGACATAAATAAAATCAAGCGTTTTCGGCCGAATGTTTTTGGAAAAATAAGCTCTTGATGTTGACTATTGCCATGCAAAATGATTATAATGGATAGAGCTTATGGGCGTGCCGCAGATGCACCCCGGGTTACACAGTTAGCGACCACAGTGGCCGTTAAACAAATACATTTATAGGAGGCAATGCAATGAGTGCAGAGTTAAGACCAGAATGGGAAGGCTTTACCGGCGGAAAGTGGGTAGGCGAGATCAATGTTCGTGATTTCATTCAGAAGAACTACACACCGTACGACGGTGATGATTCTTTCCTCGCAGGACCGACACAGGCAACCAAGGATCTGTGGGATCAGGTAATGGATCTTGCCCGCCAGGAGCGTGAAGCAGGCGGTGTACTGGATATGGATACCAAGGTAGTATCTACCATTACTTCTCATGGCCCGGGCTACCTGGACAAGAGCAAAGAGAAGATCGTAGGCTTCCAGACAGATAAGCCTTTCAAGCGTTCCATGCAGGTATACGGCGGTATCCGTATGGCTGAGAAGGCTTGCGCGGACAACGGCTATACTGTAGATCCGGAGATCAGCGAGTTCTTCTCCGTACACAGAAAGACACACAATGCAGGCTGCTTCGATGCTTATACACCGGAAATGCGCGCATGCCGTTCATCCCACGTGATCACAGGTCTTCCTGATGCTTACGGTCGTGGCCGTATCATTGGTGACTATCGTCGTGTGGCACTGTACGGTATCGACAGACTGCTGGAGGACAAGCAGGCACAGAAGGATTCCACAGGCAAGGTGATGACAGATGATGTGATCCGCCTGCGCGAGGAACTTTCCGAGCAGATGGTTGCACTGAAGATGATGAAGGAAATGGCAGCATCCTACGGTGTGGATATCTCCAAGCCGGCTACCAACGTACAGGAAGCGATCCAGTTCACATACTTCGGTTATCTGTGTGCAGTAAAGGAGCAGAACGGTGCAGCGATGTCTCTTGGCCGTACTTCCACTTTCATCGACTGCTATGCAGAGCGTGACCTGAAGAATGGCAAGTTCACAGAGGAAGAGATCCAGGAATTCGTAGATCACTTCATCATGAAACTGCGTCTTGTAAAATTTGCCCGTACACCGGAATACAACCAGATCTTCGCAGGCGATCCGGTATGGGTTACAGAGTCTTTAGGCGGTGTAGGCGTGGATGGCCGTCACATGGTAACAAAGACTTCCTTCCGTTACCTGAACACACTGAATAACTTAGGTTCCTCTCCGGAGCCGAACCTGACAGTTCTGTGGTCCACCAGACTGCCGAGACCCTGGAAGGAGTTCTGCGCAAAGATGTCCATCAAGTCTTCTTCCATCCAGTACGAGAACGATGACCTGATGAGAGTAACACATGGTGATGACTATGCGATCGCTTGCTGCGTATCCTCCATGAGAGTTGGTAAGGAAATGCAGTTCTTCGGCGCAAGAGCAAACCTGGCAAAATGTATGCTGTACGCTTTGAACGGCGGTGTGGATGAAGTGACCAAGAAGCAGGTAGGTCCGAAGTACCGCAAGTATGAAGGCGATGTGATCGAATATGATAAGTTCCTGCCGATGTTTGAGGACATGATGGAGTGGCTGGCAGGCGTATATGTAAATACCCTGAACATCATCCACTATATGCATGATAAATATTGCTATGAGCGTGCGCAGATGGCTCTGCATGACAGAGACGTTCGCCGCTACTTCGCAACAGGTATCGCAGGTCTGTCTGTAGTAGCAGACTCCCTGTCCGCGATCAAATATGCAACGGTTAAGCCGATCCGTGATGAGGACGGTGTGATCGTAGACTTCGAGACCACAGGCGAGTTCCCGAAATATGGTAATGATGATGACCGTGTAGACCAGATCGCGCATGACCTTGTTTCCAAGTTCATGATGATGCTGCGCCGTCACCACACCTACAGGAACGGTTTCCCGACCATGTCCGTGCTGACCATTACTTCCAACGTAGTATATGGTAAGGCTACAGGCAACACTCCGGATGGACGCCGTAAAGGCCAGCCGTTCGCACCGGGTGCTAACCCGCTGCATGGCCGTGATACCCACGGTGCAGTTGCATCCCTGTCTTCTGTAGCAAAACTGCCGTTTGAGGACAGCCAGGACGGTATCTCCAATACCTTTACGATCATTCCGGGCGCACTGGGCAAGGAAGACCAGGTATTTGCAGGTGATATCGAGATCGATCTGAACAAGAAATAAATCAAAAAGCAATACAGTCCGAGGTATATGTCTCCCATAGCGGGAGGCATGTGCCGAAGGCAGTCGGAGGATGTGATTATGGATAACAAAAACATGACAGAAGAGCAGATGATCCAGGATCTGGTAGCACAGTTGGATAATGGTTTTGCGAAAGGTGTCGGTCATGTGAATGTGGATGTGGACGAAAATGCCACAGAAACAAAAAATGTGGAGACCATGGGATGCACGGACTGCTCCCGGACGCCGCTGGCATGTTCCGTACCGACACTGCATCAGGGACTGGATGCATACGAATAAGTAATCTTATCAAATCAGGAGGAAAAAACAATGGCAGAAGCAAGTGCAGCACAGATAAACAACTTGGTATCTTTATTGGATGGTTATGCAACAAAGGGCGGTCATCATCTGAATGTTAACGTTCTGAACAGAGAGACTCTGTTGGACGCTCAGAAGCATCCGGAGAATTATCCGCAGCTGACGATCCGTGTATCCGGCTACGCTGTAAACTTCATCAAGCTTACACCGGAGCAGCAGGCAGACGTTATCAGCCGTACATTCCATGAGTCCATGTAAGGACCGGGATTGACAACAGTGATCAAGAGCCATGGGGATTTCCTCATGGCTCTTTTTACTGTTTTAGAGTCTTGTCAGAATGCCGCAGTACGGATATAATGAAAAAATAGATTTTATGGTGCAGGTCTGGAAAGATCGGCGTACAGACAGGTACAGGCGGGGAAGAATGGTGCAGATGTCGGGCAGTGATAATCGGAATAAAAAGATGATCGGGATCCTGTTTTATGCAGGGATATTTTTCTTTTGCTGTATCTTTTTTTCGCAGGTGCATCCGCTGGTGCCTTATGATATGGATGACTGGCTGTATGTGGGCTGGCGCAGAAATGCGTATCCGCTCTGGAAGGATTGGAATCCGGCCAGGGTATTTCCGGAGACTTTTATGTCCCTGATCTCGGATCTGGGGGTATTTGTCCTGAAACCGGTGTTTCATTTGGAGTATCTGCATGCCCTGATCCTGGCGCATGCCATGACTGTGGGGGGCTTTATAACGGTATATATGTTTATGTTCCGGCGTTTTTTGCAGAAGCGTCTGCGCAGTGAGGAGGCAGCTGCCTATCTGCTGACACTGTTGTTTCTGCTGTTCCACTTCAGTATATTCCGCAGGGAGCACAGCGGAAACCAGCATCTGTTCTGGACTTTCAATCTGACAGGGTATTATTACTATGTGTTGCCAAACCTTATGAATGCGTCGCTGGTACTGTTTCTGGCCGGAACGGGGCGGGAGGCGAGGCAGCGCTTATCGTTGTTTCAGCAGGGAGTGCTGCTGCTGGCGGTATATCTTGCGGTCTTCTCGAATCTTTTTTCCTCGGTCATTTTAGCGGTATGGTTTGCCGGAGAGATGCTTTCGGATCTTTGGGAGGATTTACAGAGCAAAAGAAAAACAAAAGCGCCGATATGGCTGCGTGAGCATCTATGGCATATTGGAACGCTTGCTCTGTGGCTGGTTTCTCTGGTATATGAAGCAAACGGAGGACGGGCGGAAGGCGCCGGCGGGATTGCGCTTTGGGAAAGCATACAGAAATTTTTGGCATGGGGCGGAAAACTGAACCTGCAAACAACGGCACTTTCCGTATTGCTCATAGCAGCGGCCTTGGCGGTATGGTGCATGGACTGCCGGAAGGCAGCGCGGGAAAAACGTTCCAAAGCCGCGGTAAAATCCGGTATGCCGATCCCGGTCCTGATCTTTGGTACGCTTGTCAGTGCAGTATTTGAGGTGCTGCTGTGTGCCAAAGTAGGCACGGATAAACTGGAGATCTGCCGCGTGATCTTCAGTGTATGCTTTTTTGCTTTTATGATCATCTTCAGTTCGGCGGCGTATCTGCTGAAACGGCAGCCGTATCTGACTGTGCTGCTTCCGCTGATCTTGTATGTGCTGCTCATGAATACGAGGATCGGGGAACATGTATTTTTGGAAGCAAACGGGATCGACCTGGATGCCAGACTGTGCATTGCGATCGACCGGGATATCATAGAACAGGCGATCGCAGCAGACCGTGCGGGGCTGGATGAAGCGCTGATCTATGTACCGCTGGAGGAAGAAGAGGAAAACTGGCCGCATGTGATCCGCATGGGTTCGGCGCTTTCGCAGACGCTCTATAAGCATGGCATCATAAGCCGCAGGATCGATCTTACGGCAGTGCCGGATCATGCGGTGAATGAGAGATTCGGGCTGGGATATTAGTTCGCCTTTGCCTTAACGGCTGCCGGCAGTTTCCGCATTGAGTTTCCGCCGGAGATATAGTATACTGAATGAAAAGATTGAATAAAATGTCAGGAGGTTATGGATATGAAGGGAAGGATTCATTCGACAGAGAGTTTTGGCACGGTAGACGGACCGGGTGTGCGTTTTGTGGTCTTTTTGCAGGGCTGTCCCATGCGCTGTGCGTACTGCCACAATCCGGATACCTGGGATCCTACGGGGGGGACACCCACGGAGGCATCCGAGATCATAGAGCAGTTTTTGCGTAATGAAGGCTTTTATGTCGGCGGCGGCATCACGGTGACCGGCGGTGAGCCCCTGATGCAGGTGGATTTTGTGCTGGAACTCTTCACCCTGGCAAAAGAGCATAATATCCACACCTGTATCGATTCCTCCGGCATCATGTACCATCCGGGTGAAACGGCATACAATAAAACGCTGGATCGGCTGATGCAGGTGACGGATCTGGTGATGCTGGATATCAAGCATATCGATCCCGAAAAGCATAAGTGGCTGACGCAGCAGCCCAATGACGGCATCCTGGCGTTTGCAAAGTATCTGGATGAAAAGGGCGTGGATGTGTGGATCCGTCATGTGGTAGTCCCGGGCATTACGGACGATGATAAATATCTGTATCAACTGGGGTATTTTATCGGCGGTCTGAGCAATCTGAAAGCATTGGATGTGCTGCCGTACCACACCATGGGGCTGCCCAAATATGAGAAACTCGGTTTGGAATACCGGCTGAAAGGTGTGCCGGCAATGGACAAGGCCAAAGTGATCGAGAAGAAACAGGTGATCCTTGAGGGCGTGCGGAAGCGCCGCGAGGAACTGAAAGAAGAAAGGGCGTCCGCAAAGACTAATGATTAGAGATATCTAATCAAGATTTCCTAACACTAACCCGTGGTTCTATGCTACTATAATGCTAGTCGGGGGAAGACTAAAAAATAGCCGGTTGGCGGAATATAATAGGAGGATACGAACATGGCTTATGTAATTAAAGACGGATGCATTTCTTGCGGTACTTGTGCGGGTGGCTGCCCGGTAGGCGCTATTTCCGAAGGCGATGGCAAGTTTGAGATCGACAAGGATACCTGCATCAGCTGCGGCGCATGCGCCGGCTCCTGCCCGGTAGGTGCGATCGAGGAAGAGTAAGGTTATAAACGAGATCAGTATGGTGTTGACCGGTCTGTATCAGACAGACCGGTTTTTTATTGGGCACATCATACTTTGAGACACTCGGATTTTGCGGGGGATCACTCCGCTTTATAATAGGAACAAAGATCGCGCAGAAAGCATTCCCCGCATTTGGGGCGCTGTGACTTGCAGATGGTGCGGCCTAAAGCGATCAACTGTGTATTGATGGCGATCCAGTGGTCTTTCGGAATGGCTTTCATCAGAGCGTATTCCACTTTTTCGGGATCTTCTTCCGTAGTGAGCCCCAGCCTGCGGGCGAGACGGCCCACATGGGTATCTACGACAACGCTGGGCTCGCGGAAAATATTACCGCGGATCACATTTGCGGTTTTGCGGCCGACACCGGGAAGGGAGGTGAGATCCTCGATCGATCGTGGGACTTCCCCGCCAAAGTCGCTTACCAGACGCCGGCAGCAGGCGATGATATTTTTGGCTTTATTATGGTAGAAACCTGTAGAGTGGATGTCCTGTTCCAGTTCCTTTAAGTCGGCATCGGCAAAGGCCTGCACATTTGGATATTTGACAAACAGATCTTTGGTGACCATATTGACGCGGGCATCCGTGCACTGCGCGCTTAGTATTGTGGCGATCAGCAGTTGCCAGGCAGAATCGTGATCCAGATAACAGGGGATTTCGGCTCCGTATTCGTTGTCCAGACGTGCTAATAGTTCTTTGATCTCATTTTTTTTCATTAAATAATACCTCTTTTCTACGGCTACTTCACCATGAAACACTGTTGCCGGCATGTGTTTCATGGTAAAAATAAACAAAAATAAAAGAAATTGTTGACAATTATGGAAAAAGCACCTATATTATTTGATGTAATTATAACAGACTTACGCAGAAAAGTGTAAAAGAATCTGTGGTAGACAGAGAAAGGGAGAGAGTTATGACTTACGAAGAGATCGTCGGCTATGTTCAGGAGAAAGCCGCAAAGGCAGATGTAAGCAAGTGTGGTCAGGCAGCAGTGCAGATCGATATCACGGGTGAGGGCGAAGGTGCTTTCTATGTGGCAGTAAAAGAAGGCAAACTGGAAGTTGCTCCCTATGAATACTTTGACCACAATGCAAAGGTTGTTGCAGATGGCAATGATTTCGTTGCGTTTTTGAATGGCAAGAAAGAAGCAAGCGTTCTTACCGTTTATGGTGATCAGGCAGCAGCAGAGATAGTGAAACTGATCGCTGACAAGGCACCGGTCAAGAAGGCTGCAAAAGCAGCAGAGAAGAAAGCGGAGCCTGCAAAGAAAGCGGAAGCAAAGACAGCAGAGAAGAAGGCAGAGCCTGTAAAGAAAGCGGAAGCAAAGGCTGCTGAGAAGAAGGCAGAGCCTGCAAAGAAAGCGGAAGCAAAGACAGCAGAGAAGAAAGCAGAGCCTGCAAAGAAGGTCGAAGCAAAAGCAGCAGAAAAGAAAGCAGAGCCTGCAAAAAAGGCGGCTGCAAAGCCTGCGGCAAAGAAAGCACCGGCAAAGAAGAAATAAATTTCTGACACTGACAAGACGGACTGATAGCCGAACTTTTTTTAGCGTATGTGGATATAATGAAGGACAGGGCAGATATGCTCTGTCCTTTTTTGGATCGTGAAATCGGCAAATAGAGACTTATATTGATCTGACATCGTTCTGCTCCGGTTTCCCGGAACTGATACATCATTGTTACTATTCACAGCCCTTCGTGCTGTGATAGTAACGGGTTTTGCCAATGAAAATCGCCTGCGGCGATGGGCAAAACCCTTCTCTCCCGGAATGTTTTGGGTCGTAATCGCGCATACAAGTTCCTGCTTAGAGAGCGTAGC
>JAFUUX010000212.1 GCA_017471325.1 Lachnospiraceae bacterium
CGCAATAAATAATTGCGCTTACTATAACGCTCCGCGAGGATGCGCACGGATTTTGTAAGGAAATATGCCGCTTTCAGCGGCCAAAATCCGGCGCAGTAAACGACAAAACGAAAATAGTTTTGTCGTTTACTATAAAATCCGGCGCCACGGCCATTGCCGGATATAGCGGAAAACAGCCCAAAAACATAGTTGACTTTTTTGGATAACTGTGGTAGTTTTATCTTGTCTTTGGAAGGTGACTTCCATTCTAAGGCGGCTGGCAGGCTGCCTTAATGAGGGGCAGATCGCTCCGGGCATAAAATGCCGAAATACCCATGGAGACATTATGTAAAGCATATGGCGAAGGGAGGGCAGAAAAGTGTGATTTATTGGACAGATAAAATGCTATAGTTTTTATTGAAAAGAGGTTGACAAAACCGAACAAATGTTTTATATTTTTGTATGAACGGATGTTCGGAAACAAAAAAAGGAGAAAATGGATTTATGGAAAGAGAAGAAAAGATCAAGGCTTTAGAATCAGCGATTGCGCAGATGGAGCGTCAGTTTGGAAAAGGCGCTGTGATGAAACTTGGTGATCCGGCATCCAGATTGAATGTAGAAACGATCCCTACGGGTTCTTTGAGCCTGGATATTGCATTAGGTTTGGGCGGCATTCCGAAAGGGCGGGTCATAGAGATTTACGGACCGGAATCATCCGGTAAGACGACGGTAACGCTGCATATGATCTCAGAGGTGCAGAAGCGGGGAGGCATAGCCGGGTTTATTGATGCGGAGCATGCGTTGGATCCGGTCTATGCAGCAAATATCGGTGTTGATGTGGACAATCTGTATATCAACCAGCCGGACTATGGCGAGCAGGGACTGGAGATCGCAGAAACCATGGTGCGTTCCGGCGCAATGGATATTGTGGTAGTGGACTCTGTGGCAGCGCTTACCCCGAAAGCAGAGTTGGATGGTGATATGGGCGATGCACATGTAGGACTGCAGGCGAGGCTGATGTCACAGGCGCTCAGAAAACTGGCCGGTGCGATCAGCAAATCCAATTGTACGGTAGTCTTTATCAACCAGCTGCGTGAGAAGGTGGGCGTATTTTATGGAAACCCGCAGGTGACGACAGGCGGTAATGCGCTGAAGTACTATGCATCTGTCCGTATGGAAATCCGCAGAGTGGAGCAGTTAAAGAGCGGCGGAGAGTTTGTGGGCAACAGGACACGTGCAAAGATCGTGAAGAATAAGGTAGCACCGCCTTTTAAGGAGGCAGAATTTGATATCATGTTTGGCGAAGGCATTTCCTATGAAGGGGATCTGCTGGATCTGGCGGCTGATATCGATGTGGTAAATAAGAGCGGTGCATGGTATGCCTATAATGGTGAGAAGATCGGGCAGGGTAGGGAAAATGCAAAGACCTATCTGAAAGAACACGCTGAAATCTGTGCGGAGATCGATAAAAAGGTGCGTGAGCACTATAATATCGGCGGTTCTCCTTCCGAGATAGATATCAAGCCGGTGAAGCAGACAAAAGGGCGCAAGAAAGCAGCGGATACAGATACCGCAGAGGCTTCGGAGGAAGAATGATCCCGGTAAGTGCATGCGTCCTGAAATAAAATGGTTTGGCAGAACGGGTGGAATATGTTTATTACAAAACTGCAGGCATTAGGAAAAGGCAGATATGAAGTGATGACAGACAGCGGGATCGTTTTTGTACTATACAAAGGCGATCTCGCTCGCTATGATGTTCATGAAGGTGAGGAAGTAACATCTGAAAAACTGGAAGAGATCTACAGTGATACCTTATATAAGAGAGCCGTAAATCGAACATTATACCTTTTGGGACAGAAAGACTATACGCTTCATGAACTGGAAGAAAAACTGGAAAACGGGAAATATCCGGAAAGCGTCATCAGGGCCGCACTGGAAACAGTACAGGACTATGGATATGTTGATGATGAAAGATATACGCGACGTTATGTGGAATGTTATCTGGAGAGAAAGAGCGGTGATAAAATACGTCGGGAACTGATGCAAAAAGGCATTTCCAGGGATATGATCGGAAGGGTATTGCAGGAAGTCAGGGAGCAGGCAGGAGACGAAGAAGGACGGATAGAGCGGCGGCAGATCCGGCAGCTGTTGGAAAAAAGGCATTTTGATAAAACGGCAGACCGGAAGGAAAGAGACAGGCACTTTGCTTTTTTGATGAGACGGGGCTATTCAGCAACGGATATTACGGCTGTATTTCGGGAATGGGGTTGATACTTGACATAATATCTTAAAAAAACTATAATGAAAGAAGTTGTGATAACAACGAGTTATTTGTTTGCACAATGAAAATTTAATAAGGAGGTGCTCCTGTATCATGCCATATGTGATAGGTGCAGTGATCGCGGTCATTGTTACTCTCATTATTGCGGTGCCGGTTACGGCTAAACTTTCCGTGCAGAAATATCAGCAGAAAGTGGAAACAACGATCGGAAATGCAGAAGAGAATGCAAGAAGGATCATTGACGATGCGATCAAGGAGGCTGAAGAAAAGAAGCGTGAGAGCCTGATCGAAGTAAAAGAAGAAACGATCAAAGCAAAGAATGAACTGGATCGGGAACTCAAGGAACGCAGAAATGAAGTGACGCGTTCCGAGCGGCGTATTCAGCAAAAAGAAGAGAACATCGACAAAAAGACGGAAGCGATCGAAAGGAAAGAACAGAGCCTGGCACAAAGGGAGATCAACTTAAACCAGAAACGGGATGAAGTTGAAAAACTGAGTGCACAGCGTGTACAGGAACTGGAGCGAATTTCCGGTTTATCCTCCGACCAGGCAAAAGAATTTTTGTTAAAATCCGTTGAAGAAGATGTAAAGCACGAGGCCGCGATGAAGATCAAAGAGGCGGAACTGCGTGCGAAAGAAGAGGCTGACAAAAAGGCAAAGGAATATGTGGTCACCGCGATACAGAGGTGTGCAGCGGATCACGTTTCCGAGACAACGATTTCGGTAGTGCAATTGCCCAGTGATGAAATGAAGGGCAGGATCATTGGACGTGAAGGCAGAAACATCCGTACTTTGGAAACAATGACGGGCGTGGAGTTGATCGTAGATGATACACCGGAAGCAGTAGTACTTTCCGCGTTCGATCCGGTGAGGCGTGAAGTTGCAAAGATTGCATTGGAGAGGCTGATCGTAGACGGGCGTATCCATCCGGCTCGCATTGAGGAAATGGTGGATAAAGCGCGCAAAGAAGTGGAAAGCATTATGAAGGAAGAAGCGGAAGCAGCACTTTTAGAGTGTGGTGTGCATGGGCTTCATCCGGAACTGACCAAATTGATCGGACGGCTGAAATTCCGTACGAGTTTTGGACAGAATGCGCTTACGCACTCGATCGAGGTATCTCAGCTTGCAGGATTGCTTGCTTCTGAATTGGGCTTGGATCCGAGAATGGCAAAACGGGCGGGCCTGCTGCATGACATTGGTAAGGCGATCGACCATGATATGGAAGGCTCTCATGTACAGCTCGGTGCAGAACTTTGCCGAAAGTACAAAGAGTCTGCAGTGGTAGTGAACGCGGTAGAGGCACATCACGGCGATGTGGAACCGCAGTCTCTGATCGCTTGTCTGGTGCAGGCGGCAGATGCGATCTCGGCAGCAAGGCCGGGAGCAAGACGCGAGACGCTTGGCACGTATACCAACAGATTGAGTCAGTTAGAGGAAATTACAAATTCTTTCAAGGGTGTAGACAGATCTTTTGCAATCCAGGCCGGTAGGGAAGTTCGTGTAATGGTAGTTCCTGAACAGGTATCGGATGACGATATGGTGATCCTCGCAAGGGATATCTCAAAGAAAGTAGAAGATGAGATGCAGTATCCGGGGATGATCAAGGTAAATGTTATCCGGGAATCCAGGGTTGTAGATTATGCTAAATAATTAAACAAAACGGACAAAAATTCAAAAAACGCCGCAGCAGAGATGCTGCGGTTTTTTGTTATTATAGTAAGCGCAATAAATAATTGCGCTTACTATAACGCTCCGCGAGGATGCACACGGATTTTGTAAGGAAATATGCCGCTTTCAGCGGCCAAAATCCGGCGCAGTAAACGACAAAACGAAAATAGTTTTGTCGTTTAC
>JAFUUX010000213.1 GCA_017471325.1 Lachnospiraceae bacterium
AAACGACAAAACTATTTTCGTTTTGTCGTTTACTGCGCCGGATTTTGGCCGCTGAAAGCGGCATATTTCCTTACAAAATCCGTGCGCATCCTCGCGGAGCGTTATAGTAAGCGCAATTATTTATTGCGCTTACTATAATTATGAGAGGATCCTCACCAATAGTATTCATAAAACTTCATGGTATATCCGCCTTCAAAGGTTTCTCCGGCTGCCAGGGTATTCGTATATTCTCTTTCGCTCAGATCACCTTCAAAGTCGACGGCATCGCATCTTCCGTACCACGGCTCGATACAGATAAACGGTGCATCTTTCTTTTCCGGTGACCAGATGGCAAAGAGCGGTGTATCAAAACATACCTCCACGATGTGCTTTCCTTCTTCATCCGCAATGCCGACACATTTCGTCTGCCCGCCTTCCACCATATAGGTGCAGCGATCAAAAAATTCCTTCGTGATCGTGACATATCCGTGATCCAGCGGCATCTCGATATCTTCACGCAGTGCAAGGCCGCGTGCCACATCATTTCCATGGTGATGGATCACATCCGCACCGGCAAAATACAGTTTGTATCCTTCTTTACATCTGCCCCTCTTTTTATCATATCCGTGCACCGGACAAAGAAAGGCCGGATGCGCTCCGATGGAAAAATACATGATTTCTTCCGCCGGATTGCTTACTTTCCACAACACCTTCACATCATCGGTTTCCGCACCGGAAGAAATCCGGTAACCGATCTGCAACACAAAAGCAAACGGATACTTTTCCAACGTTTCCGCATCTGACCTGAGTTCAAACCAGATCTCATCTTCCGCCTGACGGATCAGCGTAAACTCGCGGTCCCGCGCAAATCCATGCTGTCCCATTGCATATTCTTTTCCGTTCCATTTGTATTTCTTATCTTTTAAGCTTCCCACAAACGGAAAGAGTACGGGAGAAGTACGTCCCCAATATTTGGGATTGCCGTACCACATATACTCCCGCATATTATTCTTGTTGATCACGGATTTCACTTCCGCACCAAAGGAATCGATCTCTACTTTGATCCTTTCATTTTCCAAAAAATACCGCATCGTCTGTGTCTCCTTTATTCTATGATCTCGCAGAACCACGAGGTCCGTCCCCATGGTTTTGTTCTTCCAAATATCTCCGCGCCACTCATATACCGCTATGCTCAGGCTGCATCCTGAAGCGGGTCCGGTTCGGTATCTCCGGCTGCCTGCGGCTCCGTATACTGCACATCCGATTTCATAACCTGTTCAGGATAGATGTGCAGAAAATCATTTTGCATCGAAACCGGGATATATCCCTGTTTCACATATTGTGCAGATTTTTCTTCCCAGTTCTGCACGCCCCATTCCCGCACATTATCATCCGCAACTACCATAAACGCTGCAGAAGGATAGGGATTCTTCGAATCCAGCACATAATTCATCATGCTGGTATCGCTCCCGCTGTTTCCAAATGCCAGTACCGGACGCTGTCCGATCTCGCGCTCGATCCAGATCGCCTTGTTTGCATTCAGGTTCTTCTGGATAAAACCACCGGTGATCACAAGGTCGTCGCCATCCGCATACTTAAAATCCATATTGGAAGCGACATTTTCATTGCCACGTACTTTCACCTCAAATTCCGTTCCGATCACATGTGCCGGCGAAACATAAGGCGCGATCGGTGAATTGGCCACGATGGCTCTGGTGGTAGTCCGTTCTGTTCCGCTCACGACGTAAATGGTGAATCCATGATCATAAAGGTATTTTACCACTTCGACCATCGGAAGATAAAAGCCATCGATATAGCGCATATTATCAAAACTCTCGGTCGGTTTCTTTCCAAACTCCACAGCATAATCATAGAGTTCATCCACTGTCATACCTGCATAGGCTTTCGCAAAGTTTCTGGCAAGCTCCTCACCGGCCGTATATCCCGGCTTGATCTCCAGCGCCGCCGCTTTCAATTCTTCAGATACTCTTTCCGGATGATCCTTCAGACAATAGTCTATGAACATACAGGTATCATAATAGGTAAAATAGGTTTCACATGTAAGTGTCCCGTCCATATCAAAAACGGCTATGCGATCCTGTACCGGGATAAAATCTTTTGAGCGGACATCCGTCGCTGCATTAACATAATCCACCAAAGACTGCATTGCCACCGAAGACGGATTCCATTCCGGGATGTAGTTCGGATCCGTCATTACTGTGGATGCCGGATTCATTAAATGATCTTTGGTATCAACGATCACAACGCAGTCCGCTTTCACTCTCTGCATAATGAGCTTCATAATGTTTTCGGGTACAGCCACACAGCCGCCGGTATACGGCTTTTCCCGGCCAAAGCAATGCAGGAAGATTGCCGATCCCCTGCCCGCTGTGCCGTCCTCGTTAAAGCTTATGTTCAGACAGTACTGATATTCATACTTGTAGTCTATGATATGCTCACTGTTTGCCTTATCCAGATCCGGATAGTTACGTATATCCACCATTTCATTATAATGTCTGCCGCTCCGCATATCCCCGGACCAGTATGTGTTTTGATCCACCTGTACATACGGGATCTTACAGCCGGGATCTCCGGCAATACCAAATGCCTTATTAAAACGGTAAGTACCAACCGGTGTCTGACCGCAGCCTTCTTTATGATCCGCGTCCAGACAGAGTCCGTTTCTCCCGACATATCCCGGCGTTGACAGCACCTCTTTCCATGTACCGTCTGCATCCCGTTCATGCATCGATATCGTAGCCGTCGTCTTATCCGCTCCTGCGCCTGCCACGATAAAAAGCTGAGTCACATCCCCACTCTGCGCCGACGGCAGAGCATATATCCATTCCGGCGAATCCTTGATCTCCTGACCGGATGCATATAGCTCCTCCGCATCTTCGGATCGTACCGATTCCTCACCGGCCGCCTCTGCGCTCAACGCAGTGCCGCCAAATGCACCGACAAGCAACAACGCTGCCAGTCCATTTACAAAATAATTTCTCATCTTCATAAATAATAACCCCTTTCTCTGTTTTTTCCTCTCCGCTTAAATTCTCCGGAATGCAGACGGTCTGTTTGCCTTTTCCAAAAAACGACAGCCATTCACAAGCCGTCGTCTTTTTCCTCATCTGAGTTCCTTACTTGCACTTCGCAAGCAGCTCTTCCCATTTCTTATCCACATATTCCTGTGCTGCTTCCAGCGTCCATTCATTCCCTTTGGCGAAGCAGTGTTTGAAACGCCCCTGCCTGGACATAAACTCCTCTACCGGCAGTTTCTTCTTCGGCTCATAGGTCAGGCGGTATTCGCCTTCCACCACTTCGTACAAAGGCCACACACAGGTATCGATCGCAGCCTTACAGATCTCGATCAGGTTTTCTGCCGGATACTGCCAGCCGCGCGGACACGGTGTAAGTACGTTTACGAACGTGGCACCCTCGGTATAGATCGCGCGGTGCGCCTTCTCGTGGAAATCCTTCATATTGCCAAACAGCGTGGTCTGTGCCACATAAGGCGAACCATGTGCTACTACGATCTGCGTTAAGTCTTTCTGTGTCTGCTTCTTGCCTACCGACTCGATACCCGAAGGTGTCGTCGTCGCATTGGCAAAACGGGGCGTTGCGGAGGAACGCTGCGTACCTGTATTCATATATGCATTGTTATCATAACAGAAGTAGGTAAAGTCGTGTCCGCGCTCCAGCGCACCGGATAAGGACTGGAAGCCGATATCATAAGTACCGCCGTCGCCACCGATGGCCAGGATCTTAAACTTCGTATCCGGATCGAGCTTTCCTTTCCGCTGCATCACTTTATAAGCCGCCTCCACACCGGAAGCCGTTGCGGAAGCATTCTCAAATGCCGTGTGAATATAAGAATCTTCCCATGCCGTATACGGATACTGGAAAGAAGAAACCTCCAGACAGCCGGTTGCATTGCAGATCACGGCTTTATCCTCCGGATCTACCGCACGCATCATCGCCCGGCAGACAATACCCGCGCCGCATCCCGCACACAGTCTGTGTCCGGAGTGAAAGCGCTCTTCTTTATTCATTTCGTTTTTTAAATTGTATGCCATGACTTACCTCTCTCTCTGTCCCATGTGGGTATACACCGCGCCGATCTCACCGCCGTTTGCGATCTTTGCCAGACGGTCATATACGGTCAGGGCTGCATCCACGGTGAAATCACGTCCGCCCAGACCAAATACGATATCGATCATCTTCGGTCTCTGATCCAGATTGATGATCGCTCCGGAAGTCTCCGCAAAGAGCGGTCCGCCGCATGCACTGAAGCCTTCGCTCTTATCCATTACCGCTACCGCCTTGCAATGAGCAATCGCTTTTGCCAGTTCCTCCCCCGGGAACGGTCGGAACACACGGAGCTTTACCAGTCCGGCTTTCACGCCGTTCCTGCGCAGTTCATCTACCGCTGCTTTTGCCGTACCTGCGGAAGAGCCCATGATCACCATGGCGATCTCGGCATCCTCCATACGGTATTCTTCAAAGAAACCATACCTGCGGCCAAAGGTCTTTTCAAAGTCCTCTGACACCTCCAGGATCACTTTCTTGGCATTCTTCATCGCCTGTGCCTGTGCCACTCTGGCTTCCATATAATAGCCGGACACTCCGTAAGGACCCACGGCCAGCGGATTTTCCTTTTTCAATAAGTAATTCTCCGGTTTGTATTCTCCGACGAATGCTTTTACCTTATCATCTTCTTCAATCTCGATATTCTCGATCGCATGGGAGGTGATGAAACCGTCCTCACAGACCATCAGCGGCAGTCTTACATCCGGATGCTCCGCGATACGGTGTGCCATCAGGTAGTTGTCATACACTTCCTGGTTATTCTCGCCATAGATCTGGATAAAACCGGAATCCCGCTCCGCCATGGAGTCGGAATAGTCGTGATTGATATTGATCGGTCCTGTCAGCGCGCGGCAGGCTACCGCCAGTACCACCGGCAAACGGGAAGATCCCGCCACATACAGCACCTCATTCATATAGGAAAGCCCCGCGGAAGAAGTCGCGGTGACCGCACGGCACCCGGCTGCCTCCGCGCCCAGACATGCGGAAAGGGAAGAATGCTCACTCTCCACGCAGATAAACTCCGTATCTACTTTTCCGTCCGCCACGTACTGCGCAAAATACTGCGGGATCTCGGTCGACGGCGTGATGGGAAACATGGCAAATACATCGGGATTGATCTGGCGCATAGCCGTTGCGATGGCCTCATTGCCCGAAAGCCTCTCTCGGATACTCATACCTCGATCTCCTTTCTATTCCATTCTACAAAATTCATAACAGTTCGCTGACTGAGCCTGTAACACGCCCGCTTCGCGCTCCTTAACAGGCTCATGTCTCCTCCTTCCACACGATTGCTTCAAAAGGACAGGCTTTGATACAGATCCCGCATCCCTTGCAATGTTCATAGTCAAACTCTCCGCGCTTGCCATCCTTCACGGGGATGGAAGCATCCGGACAAAACGGCGCGCACAAAACGCACTGCTTGCATTTTTCCTCAATCCATACCGGTGTACGGCTTCTCCATTCTCCGGTTCTGGTCAGACGGCTGGTACCCGGCTCATAGATCTCACAGCCGGTGGTCAGATCCTGCCAGGGGATCTGTTCATTGATCTCTGCTGCTTTTTTATTCATCTTTCTTATCCTTTCACCTCATCCATCGCCTGACGCAGGCACTTTAAGTTACCCTCGACCACCTGCGGCTTCTTTGCAAACTTATGGCGGTAAGAGCCCTCCATATCCTGCAGAAACTGCTCCTTGTCCACGCAGCCGCTCACCGCTACCACTGCCGCCAGCATGGGTGTATTGGGAAAATATGCTCCCAGATTACTGATGGAGATATGCCTCGCGTCAATGGTGCATACCCGACCCTCGTATCCCTGCAGAAGCGGCCGGATCTCCTCCGGTGATTTAGCGGTATTTACGATGATGGCGCCTTCTTTCTTTAAGCCTGCCGTCACATGCACGCTCTCTAAAAGCGTCTCATCCACTACCGCCACAAAATCCGGCTCGTAGATATTGGAATGTATGGAACAGCGCTCCGTGGAAATGCGGTTGTACGCCGTAATAGGCGCACCGGAACGCTCCGGACCGTATTCCGGAAACGACTGTACGTACTTACCGGACATAAACGCGGCATCCGCCAATAGCTGGCTCGCCGTCTTTGCCCCCTGTCCGCCCCGGCCATGCCAGCGGATCTCGATCATGTCTTTCTCCATTTTTCTCCTCCCGGGACCGGCAGAAAACACTTCGCTTCCCATAGCCCCTTTTTTCAACACTATCTGAAACTGCCCGGAAATCTTTTTCCCTCCGGCGGTTTCAATATGCAATCTTTTATATTTTATATGATTCCATGCTTTCATACAAGCGGAAATTTCGCAGAAATGCCGGTTTTTTGGGTTAGTTGTAGTGAACAAACAGTTTCATGCCTGCATGACCCGCTTATCTGTTTACGATCCAGCGCATACGGATCCGTTTTCCCATCCAACTGCTTTGCGAATCTCATATCCTCTGCGGAAACCATCAACTCTTCTTCCGTGATGTGATTTTTAACCTTCTTAAAGGAATCCGTATAGGGCAAATCCGGAAGGCTTGAAAAATATCAGGCAAGATGATAGAGTAATGGTAAATGCAGGGGGAACTGTCAGAACCGGGGAGGCTGGGAATGAAAAATGTAAACATGAAAGGCATAATGGCTGTGGCTTTTTGGGGAAGCATCATCGTGGCGCTGATCCTTATCTCTGGAACGATATGGACCGGCAGGAGTTCCAGCAGGGATACGCAGCAGGCCGTACGGAATGTAAGCCTGCTCTATCTGGAAGAACTGGCCGGCAGAAGAGAACAGGTTGTTGCTTCTACCTTGAGCGATTATATCAGCGATATGGACGTGGCTATCGGTCTTCTCTCCGATGATGACCTGAGTTCTACAGAGAAACTGCAGGAATACCAGCTGCGGATGAAACAGCTCTATGGTGTGGATAAGTTTGCATTTGTAGATGAGACAGGACTGATCTATACTTCCCGGGGCACCAGGACGGATATCGGGCAGTACGCATTTGATCATGAAACGATATCGGAACCGGAGATCTCCATCAAAAAGACAGACGGAGAAACCATCAAGGTTGTGATCGCGGCACCTACGGATCGTCTGCCCTATGAAGGGCATTTCCTCGTGGCCTGCTTTATGGAGATCGACATGGAGCGTATGCTCGCAAACATCTCCCTGCAGTCCGGTTCCAACAATACAACTTTCTGTAACCTGTATTCATCGGACGGGCATTCCCTGACCAATACCGTGCTGGGGGGACTGTCTAAAGAGGACAGCCTGCTTTCGGCCCTGCAAAACGCGTCCTTTGAAGAAGGGTACAGTCTGGAAAAGATAAAAACCGATTTTTCGGCCGGGCTTACCGGAGTGGTTTCCTTTACCTATAATGGCATCCGGGAGACCATGTATTATGTGCCTGTCCACGGCACGGACTGGATGCTGACATATCTGATCCGTGAGAGCGTCATCAGCAGCCAGATCGACACGATCTCGGAGGGGATCATCACCCGGAGCGTGGCAATGGCGGTATTGACGACGCTGGTGCTGAGCGCGGTATTTGTCATGATGCTCATACAGACAAGGAAGGCAACAAAACTGGCGCTGGAAAAAGAGACATCGGAGATGCTGCAGCAGGAGATGGAGGAGCGTATCGCCCTGCAGGACGAACTGCTGGAACAGGAAAAGAAGAGAGCCCGGCTGGACAGCATGATCACGGCCCTGGCGTCGGATTACCGCAGTGTGTACTATGTCAATCTGGACACCGATCATGCCACATGTTTCAGGAATGACGATCCGGAGGACGATGTGACGAAGGATGATGAGTTTGTATTTTCGGAAGTATTTTCCGAATATGCAGAGAAGTATGTGGCAGAAGACTACAGAGAACACTTCCTGAAGTTCATACAGCCGGAGAACATACGCGCGGGACTGAAAAAAAATATGATCATCGTATTCCGCTATCTGGTAAGGAAAAACGGAACGGAACGCTATGAGATGCTGCGCATGGCGGATGTGAAAAATACCGATGACGGAGAGGGCGTGATCCGGGCTGTGGGCGTCGGGTTTACCGATATCGATGAAGAGATGAGGGATTCCCTGGCGAAGAGCCAGGCGCTTTCCTCGGCATTGAAAACAGCGGAGGAAGCCAGAAAAGCATAGACGACCTTCATTTCCAGCATGAGCCACGAGATCCGCACACCGATGAACGCCATCATCGGTCTGGATACGCTTGCATTAAACGAGCCGGATATCCCGGAGACCGCAAGGGACTACCTGAAAAAGATCGGCAGCAGCGCCCAGCATCTGTTAAGCCTGATCAATGATATCCTGGATATGTCCAGGATCGAATCCGGGCGCATGACCCTTAAAAACGAGGAGTTTGCGTTTTCCAAAACGATAGAGCAGATCAACGTCATCTTCAGCGGGCAGTGCGAGGAGAAAGGTCTGGCGTACAACTGCCGGATCAACGGACAGTTTAGGGATTATTACATCGGAGACTGTGTTAAGCTGCGCCAGGTGCTGATCAATATCCTGGGTAATGCGGTAAAGTTTACGCCGGAGGGCGGAAAAGTGGAACTGTCGGTAGAGAATGCGGGCAGTTTTGACGGCAGATCGGTATTGCAGTTTAAGGTAAGCGATACGGGTATCGGCATGAGCAGGTACTATCTGCCAAAACTCTTTGAAGCGTTCAGCCAGGAAGACTCCGGCAGCACAAACAAATACGGAAGTTCCGGCCTGGGCATGGCGATCACAAAGAGCCTGGTGAAGATGATGAACGGAGAGATCAGTGTGGAGAGCGAAAAGAATGTCGGCACGGTCTTTACCGTAAAAGTCACATTAAAGGATTCCGAACGGAAACTGACGGAAGACGGCGATGCCATGAAGATCAGTCCGAAGGATATGAAGGTGCTGGTGATCGATGATGATCCTATCGCCTGCGAGCAGGCAAAACTGGTGATGTCCCAGGCCGGGATCGGTGCTGATGCGGCGGAGTCTGGCAACGAGGGCATAGAGAGGGTAAAACTCTCACTTGCAAGGCAGGAGCCATATAACTTGATCATCGTAGACTGGAAGATGCCGGAAATGGACGGGATCGAGACCGCCCGGCATATACGGGAAGTGACCGGGGGGGATATACCGGTCATCGTACTGACTGCGTATAACTGGGATGATATCTATGAGGAGGCGATCAAGGCAGGGGTGGACAGTTTCATCGCCAAACCCCTGTATGCGGAAAATCTGCTGCATGAGTTAAAAAACGTACTGAAGAAAAATAACAGGATGATCGCGGCCGCCGCGCCAAAGGCCAGTCTGGAGGGCAGACACGTGTTGCTGGCGGAGGATATGGATATCAATGCCCAGATCATGATGCAGATATTATCCATGCGCCACATCGAGGCAGACCATGCGGTAAACGGTGAAGAGGCCGTGAAACTTTATGAAGCAAAACCGGATGGGTATTATGATGCGATCCTTATGGATATGCGCATGCCGAAAATGGATGGTCTTGCGGCAACCAAAATGATACGAGCATCCGGGAGAGAGGACGCCGCTGCGATCCCGATCATCGCGCTGACGGCCAATGCTTTTGATGAGGATGTGCAGCAGAGCCTCCAGGCCGGATTGAATGCGCATCTGAGCAAACCGGTAGAGCCGGATACCTTATTTGAAACCCTGGAGAGACTGATCGGAAACCGGGGGTGCGGCTGAAGCGGTCGTATCAGTTATGCTGCCGTACCTGGGAAGTGGAGCGCAGCCTGTGGTAGTCCTCACTTACTTCCGGCCAGATCTGGTATACATCCCATCCGGGTTTGGATTCGTGGTGACCGTTATAGGGGGATAAATGCTGTGTATGGTTATTGACGCCGCCGCCCACAAAGACGCTCAGTTCCATTTTTTCGTTTACACAGATGATCCACTGATCCAGTATGATCTTTTGTGTAAACTGGAGAAAACGCAGTCCCTGTACCACATCCTGAAGTTTTTCTTCCACGATCTGTTTTTTGTCACCGCCTACGCCAAAGCCATCCATACCTGAGGTCGTGCTCAACTGCAGGTTGACCTGCTGGTAGCCCACGTTCAAAAAGGCGATGACTCTGTACTCTTCCCGGTTCCTTTTTGCCCAGCCGGCCTGACAGCTGACATAATCATACAGTAACTGGTTGCTTTCCTCGGTCTGGTCCATCATGGAATAGTTAAATACTTCCGCAATGGATTCGCTGGTGGTGATATCAACGGCTTTTTTTGCTTTTACGATATACTGCAGCAGCGAGGGGGTGATGATCGCCACCAGCAGCGCTATGATCGCGATGATGATGATCAATTCCACCAGTGAAAATCCCTTGTTTGACAGAGTATTTCCTGTCAATAAGTCTTTTTTGCCTGCACGCATCTTTTTCATAATTAATCCTCCCAGCATGTCCTGCACCTGTAGTCTGTGTCAGCAGTGTTTACAATAAAAAAACCACTCTGCCATCCGGCAAAGTGGAAAAAAAAACGCGTATGCGAACACGTGCAACTGGCTGCCATTTGAAAGGCCCTGTAGCTTTGCGTCACAGAATTTCTCCTGCTTTGCCCCTGTATATGGTTTTCACACCCGGCAACTGCCCGGAACTTAGTATTTTTAACAGATATATTCTATCATAAAGAAGTCATTGTGTCAAATACGAAGGGGGATTTGACACAGCGGCTTCTTCATGGTACATATATTATAGTAAGCGCAATAAGCAATTGGCGGCCAAAATCCGGCGCAGCAAATGACAAAACGGAAATAGTTTTGTCGTTTATTATATATTTATAAAGAAGGAAGAGGTATCCTGATGGACAGCGGAAATAACGGTTTTTGGGACAAAAAATATCTGAAAGTATGTATCTATGCGTCCGTGAGTGTAATAACAACACTCATCGCCGCCTATCTGATATACCGCACGGGAGGCTTCTGGGCAAAGATCTGGGCACTATTTACAGCGATCCTGCGCCCTTTTCTGATCGGGCTGATCCTCTGCTATCTGCTCTCCCCTGTCGTATCCCTGATAGAGCGCGGCATGAACTACAAAAAAAAGCACAGGGGCAGCCGTATTCTCTCCATCGTGCTGGCCTATCTGGTGGCGGCTGCTCTTGTGACCGCTTTAGTTGCCCTGGTGACAGTGACTGCCTATAAAAACATCTCTGCCATCAACTACGATATATTTATCAAAGCGACTGCTGACGCGATCACCTCCATGCAGATCAATTTCAGCAACCTGCCGGATAAAATACAGGAACTGCTGGGCATCGCCGGCATCACCATAGGCGGTGTCGGGAGCATGGCGACCGGTGCTGTCAACGCCGTTGTAATGGGCGTTGAGCGCTTCACTACCGGCATGTTTTTTGGCATCATCTTTTCCATCTATTTCCTGCTGGACGGCAGCAATATCGGTGATTATTGGGAAAAAGTATTCCGCGCTTTCTTTGGTCAAAAGGCAGGTGATACCCTAAAGATCGTCCTGGATGACTTTAACCGGGTGTTTTCCGGATATCTGCGCGGGCAGATGACGGATGCCACCATCGTCATGGTCATCTCCTGCATCCTGCTCACCCTGATCGGAGTTCCCAATTCGATCCTTGTAGGTGTGCTGATCGGTCTTGGAAACCTGATCCCCTATGTAGGCCCCATCGTGGGCTATATCGTCCTTGCCCTTGTGTGCCTTCCCACCGGCGCTTTTTCAAAAATGGTCGTCGGCTTTATCTGCGTGGCCGTGGTGATGTTTATCGATGCCAATATCATCAATCCCAAATTATTGAGTGATAATGTAAATGTACATCCGCTCCTGGTGGTGGCTGCCCTGATCGGCGGCGGCGCTCTGGGCGGACTGCTGGGCATGCTCATTGCCGTTCCCGCAGCTGCCTTTCTCAAACTCCAATTGGACCGGCTGGTCAGCAAAGCCATCTCCAAAAACGATACCGAATAAAGGATGCCCGATGATCATGAAAAAAAAGAAATGGCTTAATACCGGACTGCTGCTGTTATTTCTGGCCGCCGAACTGGTACTGCTCTACGGACTTACAAAGACCAAAACGCTCTCCAACTGCAGCATCACGGCAGAACGCTTTGCCGCACTGCGCGAGGGTAAAAAAGAATCCCCCGGATTATTAAAAAACATCTCCTTTGGCGAGGAACAGCTGATACATGATACGGACACCGGCCTGTGGTACTATTCCCTGCCGGACGGCGCCGCCGAACTGCGCGACCCCATCATCAAATTCTCGGCAGGCGTTGGTGCAAGGATTGTCTTTTCCGAGCCGGAGATCACACCTGAAAGCATCGCTGCTGCCAGGCCGCTGAAATTCCTCGTATATACGCCTTTTTCCTGCGAGGAAGGCAGTATCGTCTGCACCACCCTGCCTCTGCTTTCGCTGGACTTCGACGAAGAAGCCATCAGTGAGGAGGATGATGCACCCACCCGGGCTTTCCTGACACTGATCGATAACCGCGGTGATGCCGCCAGCCGCATCACCCATTCCGATGCTTCGGTGCATGTGCGCGGCAATATGACGAGAGAATTTCCCAAAAAAGGCTTCCGTCTGGAACTGACACGTCCCGGAAAAGAAGCAGGCGAAACACGCGAAAACGAACTGCCCCTGCTGGGACTGCAGTCAGAAAGCGACTGGATCCTCTATGCCGCCTATAACGACCAGGAAAAAGTGCGCAATGTCTTCTGCAGCAACCTCTGGAAACAGAGCTGCGCTGCGGACAATGAGCCCGGCTACGATACCGGCATGGAATACCGCTACGTGGAACTGTTTCTGAACAACCGCTACTGGGGGCTGTACGCTCTGGGCTATCCCGTCAGCGAAAAAAGCATCGGCCTGCCGCTGGCCAAAGGCAGTTACGGACTGTACAAGGCTACGCGGGGTGTGACGGATGAAAACCGGATCGAGTTTTTAGATGCGGACGAAGAAGACGATGTCCGGCTGCGGGCACTGCGTCCCCAGATGCGCGGAAAATCCACGCTGAGCTTCTCGCAGAAATGGGATCCGATCCTGGAATACTATTATGAAATGTACCAAAACTGTAAAGATGATGCAGGTCTGATGGAAATAACAGACCTGCACAATGCACTGGATTATTATCTTTTTGTCAACATGACACAGGGGCAGGACCAGGCCTCCGTCTTTGGCTACACCAACCGCTATATGCTGGTCTTCCCGGACGGTGAGCACTGGAAAGCCCTGTATCTTCCCTGGGACATGGACCGCACCTGGGGTAATTCTCCGGATACGGAACAGACCTATAATACCGGCCGCTATGCCTATGAGGCGGACTATGACATCTATGTGGAGGATGGCCCCCTGCATCAGATGCTCTTAAACGGTGATCCAAAGATCCGCAGCATGATCGCGCAGCGCTGGTCGGAACTGCGCTCGGATGTGTGGTCAGACGCAAAGATCCTGGGACTGCTGAACCTGCTGGAAGCCGATATCTATGGCTCCGGGGCTTTTATCCGGGATGCGGAGCGCTGGCCGGAGTCTTTTCATAACGATGCCGCGGAAGGCTTAAACACTTTCCGTACCTATGTACTGAACCGCCTGCATTATGTAGATTCTTATTACGCGGATGAAGAGACTGCCGCCTCGCTTTGGAATTATACGATGCAGCAGGAAGATTTCCGTCCTGTGTACCGTTTCTATTCCTTCCCGGACAAAGACCTGATGACCTACTGGTTTAAGAAGATGGATGGCTACAACCTGCTGGTGCAGGTCAATGACCTCTCCGCCTGGGACGATGAACGTTTTATAAGCCTGGTACGGGATCTGGGCGTATCGGACGCCGAGACCGCATCCCGGCCGGATATGCTGGTGCTGCAAAGCGGAAAAACGGAGCATACGGTCTTGCAGGACTTTCTGATAAACGGCACCACTGCGGATACGGTAGTCGGATCCCTCACCTTTTATGAAAGTGAAGGCGGTTACTACGGCATCTATCAGGACGGCAAGGAAGTGATCGTCAAGCCCGCGGATGAACGCATGGAAGAACCTTTCCGTCTGATCTGGTTTTCCCCCCTTGTGGATGATGCCGGGGACTGCTACGATCCCCATGTCAATACCGGAGACTGGCTGTTTTCAGAGGACTACTGAATTCCGGATCTCTGCAACACCCAGCACAGACAATTACTGCATTCAGCGCTCCTCGATCACAACCTTCTCTAAATCCGGCCAATAACTGTACCAGTCGATCCCCATATCATCCGCCCTATCCTGAATCCCCTGATCTATGTGAAGTTCTTTGGGCGTGGGAGGCTCTAGTTGTTTACGCATGCTATAAACCGATCAAAAAACCATGATCCTCTAACCGCCTTCCATACAAGAAGTGCTTTTTCATCATATACTGCAAAGGATAATTTATTATCAAATTCGATAATCTGTCCATCATATTTCCATTTTTGTGAATTATACTGATACATCTGATAGGAAACCGGTTCCACCATATCCTTCTGCAGCAATCCATTGATCTCTCTATGATCTTCGTATACATTATTTCCTCCCTCTGCGGGTTGATGTACTATCTCTCCCCAATACATACCATAATGCTTTATATCCCCCTCTGAAATCCCCTGAATATCCCTTTTGATCTTTAAGAGATCAATAAAAGAAATTTTCCCTATCAAAGACAACTTATCGTCTCTATTTTGTGCTACTCTTCGCGGCGACCTCTGTAATAATGTTCCATTTTTCTCCGTTGATAAGTACACTGATCCACTCCTTGTTATGATCAGACTATGATACCCTGTTTCTGTTCCTTCGTGATTTCTGCATTCTACCAATATTGTTTTATCGTTGATCATAAATGCAAGCGGTGCAGAGATAGAATAATTTAATCTTATTTCTCCACCTAAAAGCCAAAACATGATCCATAGAACAACAAGGCTCTTTGTTGTTATTATTATTTTCCTTTTTAAGGAAATATCTCTCCATTTCTTTAACTCACCAACCCAATATGGAAAAACAGAGATCTCTTTACCCTGTTTTATACAGATGATAAAGTTAATACCCATATATAATACTGTAATTATGCCGAAGAACTTTATGTTGTCCGTATACAGATAAAGTATCAATTCAAATATTAACACATATAATATGATGTTGGGGTCAAATGGACCCCGTTTGTTAGTAACAAATATGCGGAATATACTGTAACTGCGTAGCGTATGTGGTATACTGTAAGGGACGAATAACAACAGTTCCTGAGGTGATCCACATGTCATTCCGCT
>JAFUUX010000046.1 GCA_017471325.1 Lachnospiraceae bacterium
TAAACGACAAAACTATTTTCGTTTTGTCGTTTACTGCGCCGGATTTTGGCCGCTGAAAGCGGCATATTTCCTTACAAAATCCGTGCGCATCCTCGCGGAGCGTTATAGTAAGCGCAATTACTTATTGCGCTTACTATAACTACCTCACACACCCCCGGATTTACCCATGAACATTATCACACTCTTCTTACGCTTTCCGCGCTCTCTTGGACCAAAGACCGCCCAGCTCCTGGATCAGCATCACCATAATCACCAGCATGCTGACCGTCACCCAGAGCACATCCTTTTGATAGCGGTAATAGCCGTACTGCAGGGCGATCGCCCCCAGACCGCCGCCGCCGATCACACCGGCCATTGCCGAGTAGCCCAGGATCGTTGCCACATTGATCGCACCGCCCAGCAAAAGCGATGGTACTGCCTCCGGCAATATGAAGTGCATCACGATAAACAGCGGCCCCGCCCCCATGGAATTTGCCGCCTCGATGATCCCTGCCGGCACTTCATTTAAGGAGGACTCCACCATACGGGCTACGATGGGGATCGCACCGATCGTTAACGGCACGATGGACGCTGTCGTACCGATGGACGTCCCCACCAGAAAACGCGTCACCGGGATAAACAGCACCAGCAGGATCAGAAACGGTATGGAACGGAAGATATTTACCAATGCTCCCACTACGGCATATACGATGCGGTTTTCAAACAGATGCCCCTTCGCCGTCACATACAAAAGCACGCCCAGCGGCAATCCGAAAAGATACGCAAACACGGAAGAGAAAAAAGTCATCTGCAAGGTTTCCCAGATCCCCCTTGTGATCGTTTCCCTGATAAAATCTGTCATGATCTGCTGCCTCCCTCTTCTTTATACTTCAACTACACTCAGGCCTTTCGAGCGGAAATAGTCCAGCACGATCCTCTGGTCCTCTTCCCCCTTTGGCAGTTCCACCACCATCTGGCCGTATCCGATGCCGCCCATGCTCTTGGTATTGGCGCTTAAGATATTAACCTTCCTGCCGGTGTCCTCCACCAGATTGGATATAAAGGGTTCATTGGCCGCAAGCCCGTCAAATGCGATGCGAATGAGTTTACTGCTGCTGTCCGATGGTTCAAACGGATTGACCATGGAAGATTCCCCCTCCGGAAACACCAGTTTCTTTGCCGCCTCTGACTTCGGCGCCGTAAAGATCTCCGATACCGGCCCCACCTCAGCCAGATGCCCGCCGTCTATGATCGCCACCCTGTCACATATCCGCTCTACCACAGACATTTCATGCGTGATGATCACGACCGTTAAGCCCCTGCTCTGATTGATCTCCTTTAACAATTCCAGGATCTCCCCTGTCATCTTTGGATCCAGCGCCGAGGTAGCCTCATCCGATAACAGCACCCTGGGATCTGCTGCCAACGCTCTGGCAATAGCCACACGCTGCCGCTGACCGCCGGAAAGCTGCGCCGGATAAACATCCTTTTTTTCGCTCAGTCCTACGACTTCCAGCATCTCCAGCGCTTTCTTTTTCCTCTCCGCCCTGGGCATACCGGCAATCTTCAACGGAATCATCACGTTTTCGATCACGGTCTTTTGCATCAGCAGGTGAAAGCCCTGGAAGATCATGGAAATGGACTGCCGTACCTTACGCAGTTCTTTTGCTTTCAATTTGCCGATATCCTCTCCAAAGAAAGCGATCTCACCTGCGCTCACCTCTTCCAGCCGGTTCAAGGTACGTACCAGTGTGGACTTTCCCGCTCCGCTCATACCGATAATGCCAAAGATCTCCCCCTCATAGATATCCAGGCTCACACCGTCCAGCGCTTTAAACTCTTTCCCCTCATCCGTATATACTTTTGAGATATTTTTTATCTCATATACTTTCCGCTTCTTTTGTGTATCATCCATCTTAACCGTTTCATCCCGCTTTCTTGTCCGATCCTCTTTGCCGCCGGCCTGTAATACCGCACGGTGTATCATCCAGGACACCATTTCTATATCCGCGCGAGTATACTATACACGATATCTGCACCGGTGGATAAGACATGTTCCCTATAGCCTGCTATAGAAAAAAACTATTACTTATAGTAAACGACAAAACTATTTTCGTTTTGTCGTTTACTGCGCCGGATTTTGGCCGCTGAAAGCGGCATATTTCCTTACAAAATCCGTGCGCATCCTCGCGGAGCGTTATAGTAAGCGCAATTATTTATTGCGCTTA
>JAFUUX010000214.1 GCA_017471325.1 Lachnospiraceae bacterium
AGCGGAATGACATGTGGATCACCTCAGGAACTGTTGTTATTCGTCCCTTACAGTATACCACATACGCTACGCAGTTACAGTATATTCCGCATATTTGTTACTAACAAACGGGGTCCATTTGACCCCAACATCATATTATATAATATAATAAAGAACTGTATCATTCAAATATTTGCGGAGGTACTGAAATGAAAATAGCAAAGCGCGTAAACGGCACCGGATCTGTTTACAGATTATCCGACCGAAACCGGCGCTGTCCCTGGGTTGCCGTCATTACACTTTCCTATGATACCAAAAAGAGAAGAAAACTATTAGGCACTTTTGCCACACAGGATGAAGCAATGCTCACCCTCCTGACCTATAATTCCCAGTTTCCGGCAAAAAGCACCGCCTCCGGATCAACTTTTTCGGATCTGTACCTGCAGTGGTCGCAAAAACACTTTCCCGAGGTCACAGAATCAACGCAAAAAGTTTATCAGGCGGCCTTTCGCAATTCCTCACCCCTGCATGAACGGATCTTCTCCACGCTCATGCTCGATGACCTGGAAAACTGCATCCGGCAGGCCAGCGTTAATTACCAGAGTGCCCGTACCATGAAAAACCTGTTTGGCCAGTTGTATAAATATGCCATCCCCCGTAAACATGCCGAGGTCAATTATGCGCAGTACCTCTGTCTCAGACAGCTTCGCCGGGAATGGGACAGCCAGAAAAAAGAGCGCTCCATCTTCACTCCGGAAGAAATATCCCGTCTTTTATCAGATGCCCGGGCAAATGATTTCTGCAAGACCGTCTGTATGCTCATCTACTCCGGGCTACGGATCTCCGAACTGCTAAACCTGAAAAAGGAAGATTGTGATCCCGCCAACCGCTGCATCACGATACGAAAGTCAAAGACTGCCGCAGGACTGCGTTCTGTTCCCCTCTCCGCAAAGACCCTGGCTTACTGGCATTATTTTTATGAACTCGCCTCAGACGGCCCGTATCTCATCACGCTCAACGGCTGTGATCTGGCCGGAAGGCGCGGTTACGATCTGTATTACGGCCGCCAAAACAGTTACTGGAAAACTTACTTTGCAGATTGGAAACAGGCCCACACTGTCCACGAGACGCGGCATACCTGCGAGACCATGCTGCGTCAGGCCGAGATCTATCCAGCCAAGATCAACGCCATCATAGGGCACTCCGGCAACAGTATCGGCGAAAAGACTTATACTCATCTGACTATCGATGACCTGCTCCCGGAGATCGACAAAATATGATCTGTTGTTAGCAATCTGTTAGCGACCGGCGCTCTCCGTCCCTGAAGCCGGCCGCTCCACTCCGCCGCCGGATTTTTCCTCACGGCGTTCCTCATACAATGCTTGAAATAAGTACCAAAAAAGGATATACTGTTAGAAGGTAGTTTAAACTGTACCCCAAAGAGTGGACAGTTGAAAGTTGAGCAGACCCGATTTTAGGACAGGCATTTATGGAGTCAGATAAGGCTTAGATGCAGAGAGAATCCACAGTATTGGACAGAGATGAGTTGTAGAATCCCAGGTA
>JAFUUX010000047.1 GCA_017471325.1 Lachnospiraceae bacterium
CACTGTCATGATAAATTTAAAGGAAGGCGAGTAATTTATAGACGACGGCCGGCCGGTACAGAACGCCGGTCGACCGTTCGCCTACCGCACTACGACCGCTGGACACCGCACCAACGACCGCCAGAGACCGCAAAACGCAACTATTCGGTAATCCGTCATTTCTGGTATTTTCAGCCGGGTACTGAATAGACATTAAAAACAACCGAATAGACATTTTTTAATGAATCCCAACGGGGAAAATGGTATAATTCATTTGTTAATTGTGTCTTAAATTCAAACGGTTTATGCCGAGAGACGGAAACATATGAAAAACATGGTAGATATTGATGTGGTTATCAATGAGAAATATATCGATCCAAAGGTAACGATCCAGACGAAGGAAAAGACGGAGCAGGTTGATAATATTATCTATGCCATTGAAAATGTATCGGGAAATGATTTCCCGGTAATCCCGGCATATGATGGGGAAAAGGTCGAACTGCTTTCACAGAGGGATATTTTCAGGGCATATACCCAGGGACGAAAGGTCATGGTTCAGACCGCGGATCACAGCTATTCGATAAAGAAGAGTCTTGTATCCCTGGAGGAAGATCTGAATCCCAAAAGATTTCTTCGTATATCACAGTCAGAGATCATAAATCTGTATAAGGTAAAACGTTTTGATATAAACATCGCGGGCACCATAGGAATAGAGTTCGATAACGGCCAGACATCCTGGGCGGCACGCAGCCACGTAAAGGCTATCAAGAACCTTATTAAGCAGCAGGAAGGGAAGAATAAATGAATTTCAAAAGCCGTGTAATATTTCTCTCCTCTATGGGATTTGCTCTGGGGATAATGCTTGGGACCGTCATTACAGCCGTAACCACGACCATGGAGTATGCTGACGGTAATGTGTACCTTTGCTCAAAAGAATTTAATGCCTTTATCGGGAATCCTCTGCTTGCCTTTGTGGTACAGGCGCTTGTGAGCGGCATATACGGCATGATAGGCATGGGAGGATCATCTGTTTACTATATTGAGAAATGGAGCATTCTACGTGCAACTGTCAGTCATTTTATCGTGACAGTGGGCTGCTATTATTTGACCGCCTTTTTCCTCAGATGGATCAGTCCGTCAGCTGTATCGGATTGTTTTATTATGTTTTTGCTTTTCCTTATACCGTATTTGATGATATGGCTCAACAAATATCTGTCATACAAGTCACAGATAAATGAAATAAACAAGGAACTTATCGTGCTGAAAGCATCGGAATACGCAGACAACGATGCAGCATAGATCAAAGCTGCAATACCTGAGGAATATACGGAATTGAAAGTATTGCTTACGGGACACAACAAAAAGATAGCCGCCGACATCAGCGATCATCTGAAAAATGACCGCTGATGTTTTGCAATGAGCTGTCCTCCGACTAAAAGCGCCCTTTTTGAAACAGTGCCGTCGGAGCTTCCGATCTTTGTAATCTCAGGTAATCCGTTAAGAAATTGTTTTCTCTTTCCCTTCCTACAATGCTTATCCTGTATCTCCTCTATAATCTGCTGAAATATTGTCAGTTCAATATACAAGGCGACACCCATACTGGACATCACCGGGGATCTTCTTTTTACGGGTGTCGTTTGACTGACCTGCAGCCAGTATTACTATATATAGTATATATATCACTATATCATGTACTTGCATTTTTTATCATAAAAGGCGAAAATAGAAATAGTGCATTTATGTAAATCATTTAAAGCAGAACAGCAAGGGGACGATTATGGAAAAGATCATTGCGATAACCAATCAAAAAGGTGGTGTGGGAAAGACTACCACTGCGATCAATTTAACGGCATGTCTGGCAGAACTCGGAAAGAAGATCCTGCTCATTGATGCGGACCAACAGGGAAATGCCACCAGCAGTTTTTCCATAAATAAAGTAGAACAGGAACATACTGTCTATGAACTGCTTTTAGGGGAAGATTCCATCCGGGAATGTATCCTATCGGATGTCATGCCCGGCATCTCGCTGATCCCTTCCAATATCAATCTGGGCGCGGCAGAGATCGAACTGATCGGCATTCCGGATAAAGAATTCATCTTAAGCAAAGAAGTGGAATATATCAAAGATGACTATGACTATATCATCATCGACTGCCCGCCGGCGCTCAACACACTTACCTTAAACGCACTTACCACGGCCGATTCCGTGATCGTACCCATTCAGTGCGAATACCTTGCACTGGAAGGTTTGAGCGATCTGATCCAGACCATCAATCTGGTAAAAGAGCGCCTCAATCCCCCTCTGGATCTGGAAGGCATCGTTTTTACCATGTATGACAGCCGCACGATCCTTTCCCAGAATGTTGTGGAAGAAGTGACCGGACATTTCCCGGATAAAGTATACCAGACCAGGATACCGCGCAATGTACGCCTTTCCGAAGCACCCAGTTTCGGACAGCCCATCACCGTATATGATACCAAATGTGCCGGTGCAGAGAGTTACCGTAAACTGGCGCAGGAAGTGATCAACCGGAAATGATACGGCCAAAGACAGATTTATAGTAAGCGCAATAAGTAATTGCGCTTACTATAACGCTCCGCGAGGATGCGCACGGATTTTGTAAGGAAATATGCCGCTTTCAGCGGCCAAAATCCGGCGCAGTAAACGACAAAACGAAAATAGTTTTGTCGTTTA
>JAFUUX010000215.1 GCA_017471325.1 Lachnospiraceae bacterium
GATATGGCCATGATCGTAGCCTCTTACGGGAAAGATTATAAAAAAATAGCCCATGTCAGCATGTGGCTGGCAGGGATTGTCATGTTGCTTACAGTATCATCCTATTTTCTGGGAATACTTCCGGAACGAACACTGGAACGGGATGGAATGGTGAGGCATTCCTTTGGGACGCTGGGACCGACAAATCTGGCCGGACATGTCGGTTTTATAATCATGACTTATTTCTTTGTAAAAGATGGAAAAGTAAAATGGATGGCATATCTGGTCGTAGGAATACTAAGTGTTTTGAATCTGCTATTCGTAGATGGCCGGACATCTTTTCTTTCCGTTTTTCTGATAGTGGTTGGGAGTTTGATATATCAGTTGTGGCAAAAGAAGAAATGGCCTGTTCCTGAACCGGCTATGAAACTATGGAAGTACCTATTGGCCGCTTCTTTTGTAATCTGCGCAGGGCTGTTTATGATATTGGTATTTACTTATACTACGAATCCGGCAGTATTTTATAACCGTTTTCATGTATTAGAGTCCTTTGCCGGAAGGATCGGAAATCCGAACCGTATTATGGGAAAAACCGGGCTGAGTTTATTTGGAAACTATTATGAGCATTACTGGGTTGCCGGGAATGTTTTTAAACAAACGGGAAATTATGAGTTCCTGGATTCCTCTTATGCAAGGGTTATTCTGATGTACGGCATTGTGGCATTTGTACTGATCCTGTGGCTGCTTACCCGGGTATAGGTTCGGCTGATGAAGGAAAAACAGGTGTTCCGTATGTATCTACTGGCAGTACTGGCGCTGCATTTTGTCATGGAGCATCATATCCTTGAGCCGGCATACAATATATTTTTGCTTCTGCCGTTTGCCGGGCTCGGGAGTCTGACAGGAAAAGGAAACGATGGAGATGATCTGAAAGTCAAAGCAAATGAAACTGAGCCGGCGGAGGTAGCAGGATGAAAAAGGGAAAAACCGGGAAAGCGGACTGCTTCAATTTCGGAGGAAGGATATGCGTATGCCTAAGCCTATTTTCAACTGCCTTCTTTTTTGGGGGATGGGAAGAGATTATTGCCGGCAGATATGGCTGAAAACATCACGCAATATTCCACAGCAGACAGAAAAGGATCCGGTGCAAGAACGGAGAGTACTATAAACAATGCCATCATAGAGATGACAAGGGACAGTTACGAATCAAATAAATATCTGATTCACAGACGGCTGGTTTTATGATATGATTTCTGGAGAGAGCCAAACCTATGGGAATCAGGGAAATATAGTTGCCGGATGGGGAAGTGGAGATAGCATAGGGATCATAGACACAAGAAAGAATGCGGTAAGGAGGTCTGTGAAACAGGAACATATCTGAAGCATCTGCATACAGAACCTGAAGATTTTTCAATGATCTACGGAGAGGATAGAGCATGGATATTCCAAACAGAAGATTTCCGATAGGGATTCAGACCTTTGAAAAGATAAAGGAGGAGGGGTACATATATGTCGATAAGACGGAGTACGTACACCGTCTTGTCCAAAACGGCGGGCAGTATTTCTTAAGCCGTCCAAGACGCTTTGGTAAGAGCCTTTTCCTTTCTACCCTGCGTGCGTATTTTGAGGGAAAAAAGGAACTCTTTGAAGGGCTTGCGGTAGCAGAACTTGAAAAAGATGATCCGGATGCATGGCAGGAGTACCCGGTTTTTTATATTGATTTTAACAAGAAGAACTTTAAAGCGGATGGTGCGATCGAGGAAGTGCTTGTATCACATCTGACGGAATGGGAAAAAATCTATGGAAGTGAGTATGAAAAAAAACCGTTAGAAGAAAGATTCCAGCATCTGGTAGAAACGGCATACAAAAAGACCGGCAAGGGTGCAGTTATACTTGTGGATGAGTATGATAAGTCTTTGCTGGAAGCCGGTGACAGTGAAAGGCTTGAACATAATAAGGCAGTATTCAAGGGTTTTTTCAGCACCTTGAAAAGTTATGACAGATATATAAAATTCGTGTTTATCACGGGTGTGACTAAATTCAGCAAGGTGAGTATATTCAGTGATCTGAACCAGTTGAAGGATATATCTCTTGTCCGGGATTATTCGGGGATATGCGGAATAACTGAAGGCGAAATGAAAAATACATTTATGCCGGAAATAGAAGCACTGGCAAATGAAGATGGAATCAGCACAGATGAATGTATCAGTAAACTTAGAAAAATGTATGACGGCTACCACTTCAGCAGTTATGCCGAAGGAGTATATAATCCTTTCAGCCTGTTCAATGCACTTCAGGATAAAAATTATGGTATGTACTGGTTTTCTACCGGAACGCCTACTTTCCTGATAGAAAAACTTAAAAGTTCCGGATTTGACGCAAAACAGTTTACAACAGATGAATACTATGAAGATGAGGCTTCATTGACTGATTACCGTATTGAAAGTGAAAATCCTGTTCCGCTTTTTTACCAGACCGGATATCTGACGATCAAGGGTTTTGATAAGGAATTCAGAAGTTATGCGCTCGGATACCCGAATGAGGAAGTAAAATACGGGTTTTTAAAGAGTCTCACACCCTATTATTTATGTGATGAAAATGCCGCATCCCCTTTGGATGTGAGGAACTTTGTAAAAAACCTCAGAAAAGGCGATACAGACAGCCTGCGCGAACGTTTTACCGCGCTTTTTGCAAGGCTGCCCTATCCGGAGGACGAGAGGGTAGTTGAGCAGAACTTCCAGAATGTGATCTACATTGTGTTTATGCTGCTGGGACAGTTTACTATGACGGAGATACATTCAGCCAGGGGCAGGGCAGATGTTATTGCTGAGACGGATGATTATATATATGTATTTGAGTTTAAGAGAGATAAGAGTGCGGAAGAGGCACTTCAGCAGATAGAGGATATGGGATATGCGAAGCCTTACGCTGCGGACAGGCGCACGGTACTCAAGATCGGTGTGAATTTTGACTCAAAGGAAAGGACAATCGATGGATGGGAAGTGAGGAAGGGGCATATTGGAAAGCAGTTGTGAATGAGGCTGTATTGGCACTATAGACAGCGATCAAACAGATTAGGGATAAGGGCTATGCCGAGAATCTTGAGATATATGGATTACTGAGGAAGAAGTTCCATCCGAAACCTGGGGAAGTGAAAAAAAGAGTGAATTAGTACCCGAATAGTAAAGTAGTGTTTCTAAGAGAGTAAAGTGCTATGTAAATACAAGAATGTAGAGATCATAGCAGGAGCGGCATGTGCAGATCATGGACATTTAAGTTTCGCCATCCCACCGAAAACAGTCTATCAATTTTTATGGGATATTTGAAAGGGAAAAGCACGTTAATGATATATGATAGACATCCGGAACAGCAGAGTAAGTGGAACAAAACGTTATGGGAACGTGTATACTTCGTGGAGGCAATCGGTAATGTTATAGAGGCTGTGGTAAAGAAATATATTGAGTAGTTAGATGAATCCTAAAAAGAAGATGTAAATAGTACCACTTTATAAGCGGATCAGTAATATCGCTTGCAATACTCGCCTTGTGGGGCGAGCAGTAACAGTACCTCTTATGAGAGAACCTCGGCAAACCACCAATTGAACTGGTGGTTGCTGACTGGAAAAACATATGTTCTGAAAAACCTGATATTATTTGGTTTTTGGCGGTAAGCATTATAATAGGTGCAATGGTAGGTTGGTATGTATTCTTGATTCTACGATGGTAAATCGTGCAGCTGAAATCCCCAGGGGGAATTTGGAGCTGCACCAGGTTCTCTGATCGTCAGAATCCATATAAACATAGGATGGAAAAGAATATGTTGGATAATACAGTGGTTAGCGAGAATTTACAAAAATACAGAAAACCAATGGAGAGGATGTTCTATCTGTTTTTTGTGATTATATTTATATATGATTATCTGTCTTCATCTATGATGTTTATCCCATTTCAGAACATGATTCTGAAAACAATTTTATTTTTGCCGATTGATCTGATCGAGCCGGTATTTGAACTTATTCTAAACCTCAGACATTTGATAATTATTCCAGCTGTTTTTACGATCATATTTGAAGTAAAAGAACGAAATCGAAAAATCATTCTTTCCCTATTGCTGTTTGCAGGATGGTTTTATGCTATGTATTGGCGGGAGAGCGGGGACTATGCTGTTTTTTCGCCGCTGCTTGTAATAGTAGCCTGTGCAAACAGAGATATGAAGAAGATCATCAAGTTGTCTCTTGCATCGGGGGTTTTTGTGATTTTTTTGGCATTTGTATTATCGCGTTTCGGGATTATAGAGGATCTGACATGGAACAGACCGGGGAGCAGTTTTGAAAGACATGCATTTGGCATGAATTATTGTACTGATCTGGCATCGCATGTGATGTTTCTTATATTTCTTTATATGTTTCTGAAACAGGGGCATCTGAAGTGGTGGGATTACGTGGTGATTGTCGGACTCAGTGCGGTTAATGTTTTTTTTGTGGATGGCCAGATAGCATTGATCTGTGTAGTAATGGCGTTAGCGGGCTGTTGTTTTGTAAGTATATATGATAAGAAAGGATGGGAGATACCTGAAAAAGTGATTTGTGTATGGAAATGGCTGTTACAGAGTGCTTTTGTTGTGGGGGCTGGGGTCATGTTTCTGCTTGCAATCACATATAAAGAAGACCCCCAAATCTGGTATAACAGATACTATTCTTTGGAGAACAGGATCCATACAAATTACAGACTCCTGAAGGCGATTCCGTTTTCCTGGTTTGGTACTTCATTTGTACAGGTTGGATCTGGTGGAAAAAGTGACTACACGGGTTACTATTTTTGGGTGGATTGTTCGTATACAAGGGTATATGCTATGCATGGGATAGTAGCGTTTATCATATTTATGGCGCTCTTGACATGGGTACAGATCCGATTAAAAAAGAAAAAAGCGTACTTTGGCATGTTCCTTATGGCGGTTGTTGCTTTTGATTGCATGATAGAACATCATATGATAGAAGTGGCTTTTAATACATTCCTTGTACTTGCTTTTGCTGATATGGGTGGTATTCTACAGAATGCTCAAAAGGGGGAAGGAAAATTGGCAAGTTGATTTAAAAAGGAATTCTGTTTATGGAACAATAGCAGTACTGAATATTTGCAAGCTTACAATTGGAAAAATAATGTTGTAGAATTAGAATTGACGATAGGGGGAGTTGAATGAAGAATAATATGGTTGAAGATGTTTTTGCAAAAAGAAATATCAGTATTGCGGATGCTATTATCCTGATCGTTATAAGTATATTTTTAGAACAGAGTTTGGTTGATTCGTCAGTTGTTCAGGGGACACTGATTGATAAGTTGGCAATTCGATATAGTGATCATGGCTTATTTGAGATATGTACACCTCTGATATTGGCGGGAATCCTATACTTGGAAAGAACATATATTCAAAACTGTATTTTTGATAAGGTCTTGGGGATGGTGAGTCTGTTTTTTGGAATCATGAATGCATTTGGCCAGCAATTATATTATACGGATCACCTGCCGTCGTCTTTTCTGGATCTATTCTTTATGCTTGGTTATGTGGTTTCCGGTGCCATTGTTTTTTATCATGTTGCAAAGATTCTGTTAACATGTTTTGGGAGAATGGTAAGCCATAAAAGGAAAGAGATATCAATGGGAGGAAGAGATTTATTTCTGTTGTCATTTGTTATCATTCTGTTTGGATGGATGGTTTGGATGATACCTTTTTACCCGGGGAGTGCTGACTGGGATGTTTATTATCCTATAGCGCAATATATGAATTTTATTGAACGTTCTAATCAGCAGCCATGGTTTTATAGTATGATAGTTGGTTTTTTCTTTAAATTGGGTTGGGAATATGCTGACAAGAATGCCGGAATGTATGCATATATTATGTTTCGTGCAATCATTATGAGTCTGATTTATGCAAGAATGGTGGTTCGCCTGAAAGAACATGGGGTTCCGAAATTGTTTGTTTGGGGAACTGTGTTTTATTACGCATTTGTTCCGGTATGGGGAGCATATGCAAAGCATGGGTTCAAGGATACGCTGGGGGCAGCATTTTTTTGCTGGTATATGATGGCACTGTTTGATATGGTATGCTTGCTAAAAAAAGGAAAGGTTGATTTAAAGGGGTATATTAATTATATGGCGGCAACATTATTATCCTGCCTGATAAGACATAACTGCTTTTATGTTGCATTGCCGGTAACGATCGCTTTGACTGCGGCAATTGTAATAAATAGAAAGAAAAATATGAAAAAAGTGCTGGCAATCCTTTTGGTGTGGCTTGGAATCGTATTATTTAAAGGGTATCAGTTTTATATATACAATGTTATGGGGATTGCAGGGATTCCGCCGGTTGAGGCGATTTCCGTTCCGTTACAGCAAATGGCGAGAACAGCAAGAGATAATGATGACAGGCTCACAATTGAAGAAAAAAAAATGATCTCCTCTATGATGGATTATGATGTATTGCGTATAGAGTATGATCCGGTAATAGCAGATCCGATCAAGTTCGATGCCTATTATAGGGATACAGATGTGAAGGATTATCTTAAATTATGGATACACTTGTTTTGGCGTTTCCCCAAATCTTATCTGGAGGCAGCAATTGCAGAAAGTTATGGGTATTACTCATTTGTTCCGGATCAAAAAGATGAAACCGCAGGAAACAGGAATTGCGGAATGTGTTTATTTGGATGGACTAAAGATCCGCGATTTGATCCCGTTTTTACTTGTGATTATATTGAAATAACAGAGCCGATCAGAAATGGACTGGAAAAATGGGCAGGGATCTGGCATAATCTGCCCGGATTTGGATTACTGGATGTGGAGGCAGTTTATACATGGCTCATCATTTTGGTTGGTATATTTCTGTTGAGAGGAAAAAAATATAAGGAGTTGATTGCAGTATTTGCAATGTTGCTTATGGTTTTTTCATGCTGTCTCTCGCCGGTGAATGATTGTTTCCGGTATTACGCACCGATAGCAGCATCCTCGCCGCTATTGTTTCTTTTAGTGAAAGGGGCTTGCAAGGATAGTGATTGAGAATACAAGGGAAATAAAGCGCTTGGATCGCAAAAGATTGATAAAGGCGGTTGCCTGCTCTGTATGTTTTTCGATAATGCTTTTATTGGGATATATGATAGAGCATCAGGAAATAAGGGGGAGAGCAGCCGGGTTTGCTGTTGTCGCCTTAGGGCATACTGTGGTCGGGGGTATTTTTGTTATACTTCTGTACGGCTTTTTCGGAAGCCGTATTATAGTACTTGAATCACGTCTGGCATTTTGGAAAATATATATTATCTCATTCGGGGTACTATTGATCTTGTATTTTGTATCTTATCTTGCACTGTATCCTGGAATATATGCATTTGATGCAGTGCCGCAGACGTATGCATATTTATCTCATACTATAACGGATAACCATCCGGTGCTTCATACGGTTATTCTTGGGGCATTTATGGATGGCGGTGCCTGGCAGGGAAGTGTAAATGCAGGCGTTTCAGACTATATTACATTTCAGTATATATTAAATGCGGCTTGCTTTTCTTATATGTTATCATATATATACACCTTTACCGGACGCAAATGGATATATATAGTCAGTGTACTGTATATGGGGGGATTTACTCCGATTGTTCTACAAGTGATGACCACAACCAAGGATGGAATGTTTCTTCCATTTTTTGTACTTTGCATGACATTGACAATTGAACTGAACCAAATGGAAAGTAAGGAGGCTCCGGTAGGAAAATGGATATTATGGAGTGTTTCCGGTGTATTTATGACAATATTCAGGAAAAACTGCATTCTTGCATTGCCTGTACTTTTAATCTGTATGTATAAAAACATGCCTTCGCAACGCAAAAAGGTGATCGTTTTTAGTTCGCTTACCGTAATGTTTTTTATGCTGTATCAGATGCTTTTTGTCCCTGTTTTTGTGAGCAAAAAAGTGGATGAGAGAGAATTGCTGTCTGTTTTTGCACAACAGATGGGACGTTTTTACCTGGATGGAGAAACAGAGATTACAGAAGAAGAAAAGGATATGGTGGAGCATCTGATTACCCGGGAGGGATTGGATAGTTATCAGTTTAGAATTGCTGACCATGCAAAAGGCTGGATGGATATGGATTATTATCATGCCCATAAAAAAGAATTATGGCAAACATATTTTAGTTTGATGATGCGAAATCCGGGGATAGCGATGATGTCGTTCATGGAACTGAATAGTGGGTTGTGGTATCCGGGATGTGAACTAACACTGTATCCGGATGGCAGAAAAGCATACTGGATAGTTCAGTGCTTTGAACCGGCAGAAATGCAAAGCAGAATACCGACTTTATTAGCATATTATAAACTATTTGAGAGTTCCGAATTTGCTACGAGAAATAGTTTTACTGCGGTCTTATTTGCACCAGCCACCTATTTTTATCTGTTTCTGTTTTTTTACATGTATTCTGTAAATGCAGAGAAAAAAAACTTTAGACCATTTTTCAGATTTGTGCTTGTTTATTGGGGATGGTATTTATTCGGACCGGTAGCCTTGGTGCGTTATGTTTCGTTTCTGTTTGCAATCGTTCCGTTATATGTGCTGGTAATAGCGCAAAGGAAGGGAGACAGAGCATGAATGCAGAGAAAGGAATTAAGTGCAGACTTGGACTGATCTCTGCTGTTTTGGCTGGAGCACTGACGGCGGCGGTCTTTTTTGTGTGTGGAAGGTTCCCGGGAAGAGAACGGTTATTTGTGTTGGGTGATCTCTATGTGCAGTATGTTCAGTTTATTAGACTTTTCCTACATAATCTGACTCAAGGTGGTGATCTGTTTTATTCTTTCAATTTTTCTATGGGGATGCCGACGATGGCGGCTTATGCATTTGAATGCCTAAGCCCGGTTAATTTTGTGTTTCTGTTGATCAATGACATAGATACTGCTGCTTTTATAGTGTTTATTATCAAGACAATGCTTGCAGCAGGGAGTTTCTGCATTTACGCGACAACAGAATTGAAGGCGAATAAATGGGAGACGGTAGCATTTTCCTGTGCATATGCTATGTGCGGCTATAACATATCATATTTTGAAAATATTCATTTTCAAGATGCTCTTTATGTTTTTCCTATCATTATCATGATGATCATGAAACTTATTCGGGAGAATAAATCGATTGGACTCATACTCTCCTATTCATATATATTTCTGGTTAATTTTTACAGCGGATATATGCTGGGGATTATGTCATTTGTATTCTTTTGCGTGTGCGTAGCCGGGGAAAGGAAAAGATATTACTGCATAAGAAAGTATTTTATTTCTGTGTTTGTTTCTGTATTGATCAGTGCAGCAGTTACCATTCCAACGGCGTGCTATCTACTTTCCCACTATTCTCCGGCGGCAGCCGAGTTGAGCAATTCTATGGCAAGCATGCTGGCAGTGATAGAGGGACTTATTCCGGGAGCGATGAGAGGACCGATAGGTAATAAACCGGCTGTTTACAGCAGTCTGATTGCTGTATTGCTTGTGATCATTTTGGTAATTGCCGGTAGAAGGGAGACACTAAAGAGGCCATTTGTAGTTTTACTCTTCTTTTTGATATTATGTACGTTTTCGAAATACTTTTACATTGCAATACATGGTTTTGAAGCGCCGGATGGAAGTACCTACCGTTTTTCCTGGCTGTATTCGTTTGTGCTTATATCACTGGCGTTAATAGAACGTAAATACGCAGGACAACGGAAAACACGTACGGTTTTGGTGGTCGGGCTATGTACGATAACTGGGATGATACTTGTTCACACCATTGAAAGTATGGTTTTAAATGATCAGGAGATAAACACGCTTGAAATGAAAACAGCGATCGCCTTTATGATCCTTTATATTGCCGTGCTCTTTTGGGAGAATAAAAGTGGAAAGCGAAGGGGATTGCTTTTTATCAGTCTTTTGGCTATGGAGATAGTAGCCAATGCTTTTTTTTGCATCCTGCCGGATGATGATAATCTGGAACGGAGCAGGTCCTATTATAATCATTGGCTTGAGGAGGGAAGGAAGGCTGAAATGGCTTTGAACCAAATGCAGGAAGATCATGCTTTCTTTCGGGTATATTATGAAAATGCAGCACATAATAATAATTCTATGTTATTTGGATATCATGGCATTGGAGCATTTTCATCCGTAGAGCAGGCTGACCTGCGAAGGCTTTTGTATCATTTGGGCTATAGTACATCGAACAGGGTGGTGCGGGATTATGGTTCCACAGAATTTACCAGAATGATATTTGCCCAAAAATATACAGTACACGGGACAAATCCGTTATTTGAGGATAATAGTTCTTTCCGGATAACGGAAAATGAACAGGTGATGCCGGTTGCGTTTATGGTATCTGAGGATGTTTTTGAATACCGGGCAGAAAGTCCGGATCCGTTTGAAAACCAAAACAGGCTTGCAAGCGCAATGACAGGAGAGGATGATATACAGGTTTTTAGACAGTATCCGGGAACGGTTGTGATATCGGAAGATGCTGTACATCTGGGATTTGAGAATGATAAATGGGTGATCCATAGCTTAGATAAGGGAGGAAGTCTCTCCTTTTTTGTTGAGGATAAAGAGAATACAGACAACAATTTATATGCGTATGTTGCACAGGAAGATTCGGCAAACCAGCAGATGGATGCGTTGGTGGGGAGTAATGCGGATATCGGTATGCCTCTGTGTCCATCCAAATTATCTATGCCGCATATTATTCCATTAACTGCTGATGAAAATGGTACCATTGAATTAAAAATAGCACTCCGGGCAAATGAAGTGACGGAGGCATCGTTTAAAGACATTTATTTTGCTTATCTCGATCATAATAAACTAAATGTAGTTTACGATGAATTGTCAGAACAGATAATGGAAGATATCTCTTTTGATGGGAGCGTGATTCGTGGAAAAGTGAATTGTACGGTCAAGAAGGATGTGGTATTTTTTTCCGTGCCGTATGACAGTGGATGGACTGCGTACGTTGATGGTGAAATTGCGGAAATCCGGCCGGTTTTGGATGGCGCGTTTATTGCTGTCAAAGTGCAGCCGGGGGAGCATCAGATTGCTATTGCATATAAGGAGAAATGGATGGGACTTTCCCGGGTGGTTAGTTTAATTGGCGTTTTAATGCTGATTGGCATGATGGTTTCTGAAAACATGTATGCTATAAAACAACTATTAAAAAACAGTGAAGGAGAATAACTTGAAGCAGAGAGAAAGAAATGGTGGAATTGATTTTTTGCGTTTTTGCGCTTGTGGTGGAATTATATGGTTACATTATAGGACATATACATGTCCGTGGGGAATCTATTTTGGGGACAGATTGGTAAATGATGAGACAAGTGGCATAGAATTAAAGTATCTTGTGGAACTGTTCTTTTGCATATCAGGGTATCTGTGTTCGCAAAAGGCGGACGGAATTAAGGCGGGGACATCATTCTGGAACTTTATGCGTCCAAAACTACAGCGGTTTATTCCCATGCTTGTCTTTGGGACACTGCTTTGCGAGGCACTGCTGGTAGTTATCGTTAACAGGGGGATAATTCTATATGAAACTGTCAGTGTACCGTCCTTATGGGCTGTATTAAGCAGTTGTTTTGGTGTGCAGGAGGGATGGGGATTTATCAATACCCGGATCAATCCTGAATCGTGGTTTATAGATGTGCTTATCCTTTGCTTTGCGCTTTTCTATTTTTCAGTCTGGCTGTCGCAAAAACTGGGGATTGATGAATGTACCGTTTTTTGGGGCATACTTCTGCTGGGGTGCGCAGCGGTTACGGCCGAAAGCAGCATACCATTCATTACTTATATGGATGGACGGGGCTATGAAAGTTTTTTTATGGGAGTTCTGCTTGGAAATCATACACACAGGAATGGACTGAAAAAGCGGGATTGCTGCATTTCTGCTATTATATTAGCAGGTTATCTGTTGTTTCATGTTTTATGGCCGCATTTATTGTATTTTGGAAGGAACAATCTTATGGCTTTGCTGGTTTCACCTGCAGCCATTGTGCTCATGGAGACAGATACTGCAAAAAGAATGTTTTCATGGAAGGGTTTTAAGACCTTGGGAAAAATTGCGTTCAGCGCTTATATTATACATGTTTGCGTGATCTATGCGGTCTTTCTTCTGGCGGATCTGATAGGGTTAGAGATAGGGTATGATCACGAATGTGTGGCATTTGTGTATATGATGATCGTGTTTCTGATCGGGGCACTGGTATACAGATATATCGAAAAGCCGATCGTAAAAAGAATATCCGGATAATGGTGGGATGATGCTATGAATATCACATCAGAGCATATCAGGATTTTACAGATGGAGGTATTATGAAAAATTTGGATGTCATAAAATGGTTGATCCGTATGCTGGTCGTTGCTGCAGCATTAGAAGTACTGATCTTTAACATCAGGTTTTGGATGGATATGAACCTGCAGCCTGTTGAAATTCCGCTGGAATACTGTAAGTATTCGGAGAGTACACAAGTGGAAACGGACGGCAGTATGCTGCTGGAGGATGAGGAAGGGAAAAATTATGTTCAGTTGGATTTTTCAGCAGGAGATAATATAGAGGTTATGAATCTGGAACTGAAAGCGTATTGTACAGATGGTGATGAGACCTGGGATAACCATAATGGAGAGACATACGCGGCGCTTTCCTCTCCGATGGTAGAGGCAACAGTTGTTCTTACACATGAAAATCAGAATGAATTGTTGGAGATTTGGCAGATCGGTGCGGATCCGGAAAAAACAGATATACTGACATTACCGAAAAGGGATCACCTCCAGATGATCAGTATTCAGTTAAGACCGCTAAAAGGAAGGACGGTGCGGCTTGAAACAATGCGTCTGAATGTGCCGTCAAGGTTTTCGTTTCATTTATTAAGATATGCTGTTATATTCTGCTTTTTGTTTTTTGTTTATTTGTTTCAGCCGTGGAGCAGTCTGTGGCAACAGAGATTCATTGGGGCGGAGGGACGGATGTCCCGTCATTTATGGAAATGGGTACTGCCGTCAGGGCTGATGATGTCAATAGGAGTATTTATTCTCATGCATCAGAACCCTGTGTATATACAGGGAGACGGCGGATTTACGCCATACAGGGAACTGGCACATGCACTGGCAGAGGGGCATGCCTATATACAAGAGGAACCACCGGCGGAACTGCTGGCGCTGGAGAACCCCTATGATCCGGTGGAAAGACTGTATTCGGGAGTGCGCTTTAAATTAGACTATGCTCTTTTTAAAGGACGTTATTATGTGTACTTTGGGATCGTTCCATGCCTGGTCTTTTATTTGCCTGTCTACATGATCACAGGAGTGGATATACCGGGATGGCTGGTGGTATATCTGCTGGTGATCCTGGTTCTTGCGGGGCTGTTTCTTTTACAGACAGAGATTGCAGCGTGTTTTGACAGGGAACTATCGGTGGCAGCAGTTCTTTTGCTATGGATGTCGGAAACATCGATACTTACGCTTCCTTTAGTGATCGGTGATGCGTGTGCTTATTATATCCCCATGCTTTCGGCGGTGGCCTGCTATCTGTACAGTTTGATGCTGTATCTGAAAGCGTTGCGGCGTATCCGCATCGGCGCAGAGACCTGGCATTTTGTCGGTACCGCTTCGCTTTTGATGAGTATGGTGGCCGGATGCCGGCCGCAGCTGATCGTGGCTGCTGCGGCAATATTACCGGTATTGATGAAGCTGCTTATCTGTAAGGAGAATGGGAAGACCAGGATCAGGAAAAAGGACTTGCTGGCTTTCCTTGCACCGTTGCTGTTTGTGGCAGCACTGCTTATGTATTATAATATGGTGCGTTTTGGTTCGCCTTTTGAATTTGGAGCGCGGTATAACCTGACTTTTGCATATTCGTACAATTGGCAGATGCACATGGAACCCATAGTTGCAGGAATCTACTATTACCTGTTTCGATTGCCGCATATGACTGGAAGTGCGCCATTTCTGGAAATGACGCAAATGGACTGGTCGAATCCCGGACTGCTTGCAAATCATATATCCACCGGTGGGATATTTATGCTTTACCCGGTGCTGTTTCTTTGTTGGGTGGTGCTTGCAAGAGGGAAAGAGAGGAAAAGTGAAAGATGGCATTTGATCATAATGGGACGCATATGGCTGGTTCTTGTTTTTTTTATGGCGGCTGTGACAGCGCTGCTTGGGGGGCTTATGGACCGCTACCGCATGGACTTCAGTGTGTTTGCTGCCTTGGCGTTTGCCTCGGCATTTGCCGGAACGAGGCTGGGGCGAATGGGAGAGGTGAATGTAGCAGAAAGGGAGATCCATAAAAAAATTGCAGTGGTCACCGTAGAAAAGGCAGAAAGGATGCTGTTTATGTTGATCACGGCATGGACGGTGTGGATCAGTGGCCTGTCCTATCTGGAGGAAGGAGTATGGTGGATCAACAACGCAAATCCGGAATGGTATACAGCAATATGCAGAAGCATAGAATTCCTGAGATAACGGCTTTTTTACGATGCCGGGAGGTGAAAACCAGTGATGCATGAAATAAAAAAAATGGGGCATGAATCCTATCGACACTGTGGGGACAAAGTGTTATTATAAATACATCGAAGGTAAGGGAGGGCAAGATTCAGGGCGTTTGAATTGTAGTGTCAGCAATTTGTATCGCTTGAGTTTTCTCTCCTGCAAAAATCAAAAGAAGAAAAGGAGAACAAAAATGAAGAATAACAAAGGTTTTTCACTGGTAGAGTTGATCATCGTTATCGCTATCATGGCTATCCTGGTTGGCGTTATGGCTCCTCAGTTGATCAAATATATTGAGAAGTCTAAAGTATCCGCTGATACTCAGGCTGCTGATGCGGTACACACCGCAATCTTAACGGCCATGATGGATCCGGAAGTGGTTAATACGTCTACCTACAACAGTGAGTTTTCTAGTTACGGAACAGGGCAGAGTATTTCAGGCGTTTCTACTGGTTCCGGAACAATCGGTTCTGCAGCGCTTGAGATTCTTGGCGACAGCGGCTCTAACATTACAGGTAGCCTGAAATCTACTGGTGCTAGTGACATTTGCTTTAAGATTGTTGGCAACAACAAAGTATCCGTTTGGGTTCCGGGTTCTGACTCCAGAGGTTCCAAGGCTGGTGCACCGAACATTGTTGTTGAATAATTTTGCAGAGATTTGAAAATTAAATGACACAGTAAGCCGCCCGAGTATCCGGGCGGTTTTGCTTTAAACAGGGTAAACAACCATTTCAGGCAGGAAAACGGTGAACATGGGGAAGTTTGGCACTGTATTTGATGATGTAAAGGGTATGTTTTTTGTTTGATGCGAGTTGGAGTATGTGGGAAAAAGTATCACTGATAAGGAGTTGTAACTATGCCGATCGTTGAGAAGAATAAAAACGAGTACGGCTATCCGCTTGTACTGGCAATTTTGGTCATTATCTCTTCAATTGCTGGTTTTTCGCTGGCGCACCGTTTTCCAGAGGGCGCGCATATTTTTATGAGTGGAGATTATTATGTGCAATACATCCAGTTTATACGGCTTTTTTGGAGAACCCTTTTTGAAGGAAAGGGGCTAAGTTACAGTTTTAACGTGTCTATGGGCCATCCTACTGCCGCACTGTATGCTTATTATTGCCTCAGTCCGTGTAATATATGGGTTGCTATCATTTCTGATGCAGACACGGCAGCTTATCTGATCCTTTTGTCTAAACAACTTCTGATAGCGATATCGTTCTATTTCTTTTCAAGGAAAGTGCTGAGGGCAAATGAAGTATCTGCTATGCTTGCAGCACTTATGTATGCACAGTGCGGTTACCTTGTCTCAACGTACTGGCATATCAATCTGATCGATGCACTGTATCTTCTTGTGATCATCGTCTGGATGCTTGTACGATTTGTATGCTTTGGACACTGGAAGGGACTGTGCCTGGCTTATGCGGCCAGCTTTGTGATCTGTTTCTATAGCGGATATCAGTTGGGGATCTTTTCGGTATTGGTTTTTGTGCTACTTATGATCTATTATCGGCACACTATTTCTTCTGTATGGAAAAAAAGGATGCTTGCGTATGTGGGAAGTGTATTGCTTGCCATGTTGCTCAGTGCCTTTGTGACGATGCCGGCCTTTGGAGGAATCCTACTTTGTGAATCGGAAGGAACCCCGGTTTTTTTGGCGGGAGAGACCAGACCGTGGGATTTTTTTGCCGGGTTTTTCTGGGGAGTAGATTATGGCATCCGCGGGCACGTGCCCATGAGTTATTGTGGCACGGTAGCGATTGTGCTTCTTGTGTTTTTCGTTATGGATAAAGGAACTAAACGCATACGCAGGATCTTCTGGTGGCCGCTCGTTTGCTTCCTTATTATTTGTGTTTTTGTGAAGTGGGCGTATCTTTTTATGCACGCATTTAATATTCCGGATGGAAATGCTTTTCGATTTTCTTACATGTTTTCGTTTCTGCTTTGCTCAATAACGGCATATCAATTCAGTCGTTTACAATATTTTTTTAAAAGTTTGACCGGCGTATGTATTTGCGCCGGCGCATCTGCTCTGTATATGTTATGCATGCTACTACAAAATAGTGAGAATAGCGGAGATGTGATGAACATAACCGGACTTTTAGTCAACGCGCTTTTTATGTTCGCAATGGTGTTTACTTTTCAAGGAGTAAAAGGCAGCAGATTTCGTGCAGCACATTTTTTTCTTGTTTTTCTTATAATGCTGGAGAGTATTACCAATGTTTTTTTTGCGCGCATCAGGGGTGCCGATACAGAGGACCGTTCGCTGGCATACTATCGTCTGTGGAATGAACAAGGAGAGAGGACGATTAGGCTGGCCAAGGAGTTTCATGGAAATGATGACGGTTTTTACCGTATACATTATGAGAATGCTTTCAGTGCGAATAACGCTGCATTCTGGGGATATAACGGATTGGGAAGTTTTATCAGTATGGAAAATGTAGCATTGAGACATTTCTTGATGCGGCTCGGATACCAGGGGCGTGTTGCTGAACTGGATGATTACGGAGCCACAGAACTTACACAGGCACTTTTTGCCCAGAAATACAGGGCGCATGGAACGAATATGATTGTGGAGGGCGCTGAAAGTTATGTTTTTGAGAAGAAGGATATTGTACTTCCGCTTGCCTTTTTTGTAGATGAAAGTTTGAGGACATTTTCTGCATCAGATGGTAATCCTTTTCAGAATCAAAACGGACTCTTATCAGCCATGCTTGGCGAGGATATTACGATCTTTTTTCCTCCGGAAGGGGTAGAGATGCAGGAAGATAATCTCATATACGAAGATAACGGGAATGAAAAGAGTTGGCATCTCGCTGGTGACAGCAAGGGATATGGGAGCGTTATTTTGAGTATTCCCGCGAAAATGTCACGGGCGTATGTATATTTTTCGCAGGATGAAGAAAAGCCGATCGAAGGGACGGCAAGAGTTTTTACTGGGATTGATGGCGGTCTTCCCACGCTGTTTTCATTTCTGAATCTGCCACACATTCTGGAAATGATCCCAGGTGATGCGGGAACGTTCGATGTGGGGATTATGATAGATCCTGGGACGGTTTCAGAGGCATCATTTAAAGATGTATATTTCCGATATCTGGATGAGCAAGCCATGAACGAAGCTCTTTGCAGACTTCGGGAGGGCGGGGTTGAACTTACTGAAATAAGGGGCACACGGCTTCTGGGAAAGACGAATGGTAACGGTGGTCTGCTCTTTACGAGTGTTCCGTATGATAAAGGATGGAGGGTTTATGTGGATGGTGAAAAGACAGAGTGTTTCGCTGTATGTGACGGGGCATTTCTGGCTGTAGAAATACCCACCGGGGAACATACACTCGAATTCCGTTATACGGATAAATGGGTCACATGTGGCATCTGTATGAGCGCTGTTGGAGCGCTGGTCTTTGTTATGGCGTTATATATGACAAAGAAAAACAGGAAATGATATATGCTCAATAATCATTTGATGCAACAGTTTTTCTGGAAAATGACAGCACAGTGAGGATTAGATACACAATCAGGGATGTTATGGAGATATATTTTCCGATCCGGCTGAATGGAGCTGTATATTGCAGGGTGATATAGTGTGTGCCGGGGAGGAGTTCAACAGCGAGAAAAGCCTGATCCATCGTGGAAATGACAGGATGTAAGTTTCCATCAACCCAAACTTGCCAGCCTTTATCAAAGGGAATTGATGTAAAAAGGATGGGGCGGTCTTTGGTAGCGGTTACAGTACCTGTGATGGTCGTATCTTTCCGGGAATATGACTCGAGTGAAAATGCATGCTTTGAAAGGGACTGGCAGAGAGCGGGGAGTTTGGCATCGTCATAGTATGCAAAAAACATATCATTGCAGGAATAACTGGGCGCATCGGAGGGAAGGAACACAGAGATATTCAGATAGCCATTCCTCTCCTTTCCTAAAAATTCCGTTCCTTTAGCAAGGGCACCATAGGACATGGCGGGGGTTTCCCGAAAACCATTTACGTCCCCGACGATAAACGCAGAGTACGTATCGGCGGAAGAGTAATTCTGGGTAAAGCATGCATAGTATTCTTTGTTTTCTCTTGGCTTCGCGGAAAAGGTGACATAGCCGGTCTCACCAAAAGCACTTCTTATGGAAAAAATAGTGTGTTCTGAACCAGTATCCATCGTAGCGTTATAATTGAAAAGCTGCAGATCTTCTAAAGAGATCGGGGTATAAAAGTGCCATTCTTCTCCGGTAATACAGCGTACAAAAGTTTCCTGATTGGTGAAAGGGTTTTCAACGGGGGAATAGTTTCTTATGGAATCGCTGACCATATAGGCAAAGGGCAGGTTATAGGGGAGCAGGGAAATCTGTGCCGGAACAGTACCATTGAGTGATTCTTCGCCGTCGTTTGTGTCAAGTTCGATCCTGTATTTCACACCTAAAAGCATATAGGTCAGATCTGTATAGCCGGATTCCATGATGCAGCGGTTTGCTGTCGCAATCCCGAAAGAACGCAAAGCCTGGCGGAGCGGGTAATCATCGGAGGAGGAAAAGGTGTTCAGACCGGCATAACCAAACATGCAGGGAGAGTTCTGATTTCGTTCACCGGCAACGCTGATACGGTACAGACCATTATCATTTTCCTTGATGGTGTTTACCGATGAAGCTACAGGATAGTACCATTGGTCAAATTCTTCTTCCGAAAGCGGTGTAAGACCGATATGTTTCATGCATAAGAAACCATTAAGAGTCAGTTCTGCAATCAGCAGGATGAAGGACATGACCTGTAAAAGAGGAGCCACGTGCCTGCACTTGGAAAGAATGCCCTTATTCTGAACAAGGTATAAGATTGCCCAGGCAGAAAAAAAGATAAGGTTTATGGCGAATTCATGGCTATTGTTGGATTGAGACCATGATATGTTTAAAACTGGACCTAAAGAGATCATGACAGAGTATATCAGTATCAGGACTGCCAGCCAGCATGACAGTTTTCCGGAGGGAACCTGTTTTAGAAAGGGATATGCGCGTAAAGCAATGGCGCACAAAAGAAAGGAAACACAGAAAGAAAAGCGGTATCCATACCAGTTTGGATAATCAAAGGCATGCATAAAAACATAGGCCGGTAGGATCAGCATGGAAAAAAAGTAGAAGAACAGGAGACTGCCGGTAACGATACGTTCTTTTTTAGTAAACTGCTTTAAAGAAAAATAGAAAGGAAAGAGAAACAGTACCGGTAAGCCGCAGTATAACAGCGGTTGCCTGTTATCGAGATCCGGCATTTCTCCGACCATCATGCTGTTGATAATGGAGAGGATAGAAGTGTCAAGTGTTTCGAATCCGGAATTATCGTCAGCAAGATGGGATATAAGGTAATGGGCTGTTGGCATAAGGATTGCGGCGGACATTCCGGCGGCCAATATGACCGATAACGCAAAGCGGAAAGAAAGAAACAACCAGTGTTTGATTGTCTGCCGGTTCCACTGCTGCTGGTATATGATCAGGCAGCAGATATAGCAGGCGGCAACAAATATGCCAACAATATATGCCATATAGAAATTCGTGAGAAAGAGATAAAACCAGGAAAGACTAAGGGCAAGAAAACGACCTGTCTTTACCAGTTCTACAGTAAGCAGGGCGATCAAAGGGAGCATGAAAATAGCATCAAGCCACACAATATTAAAGTGAAAAGTGATATTAAAGGAGTTGAAAGCGTAGCATAAAGAGAAAAATAGCGCTGAAAGGTTCCTTTGTTTCAGTACGCGTATGGAGAAAAGGGTAAAGGTTGCGGCGGAAAGAGATATTTTTAGCGCAATGACGATGATAGTCATAGTTGGAATGGGAATAAAATCTGCTAAATATAGAAGATTAAAGGGACTGAGCGTGTAATAGGCGTATGTCAGAGCGGTTCCGGAACCCAGATAAACAGAGAAAGAATACCAAAAATTTTCTTCACCCTTGAGGACTTTGAGAAAGAGTGAGATAAAATCTATATACTGGGCAAACAGATCGCCTCTTAATATGGTATAATTTCCTAAACCCAGTACACCATATAGGAAAAGAAACAGGATAAAAGTAAGAAGGCTGAGAAAGAAAGCAAATAATGGATATGGCATTTTGCGGATCAATTTCATTCAGCACCTCCCGGTTGACCAGTAGTAGTGATTTTAGAAACGGAATGCCTGGATTTCAGCCATAACAACAGCCATAATAATACTGATATGCAGCTTACAGCAGAAGCAGGCATAAGATAAGGCTGTTCATACTGTAAATGGATCAAGTGTTCTCCCGGAGAAAGCACAAGCGCAAGGAAAGTACCGTTTAAGGTAGTAAGTACTTTGGCGGGCACACCGTCTACGGTAGCTTGCCAGCCTTTATTGTATGGGATGGAGGTAAAAAGAACAGGCCTGTCCTCTGTGGCGGTAACAGTACCGCTAATTTCGCCGTCTTTCCAGTTGGATATTTCCAAAGGATAGCGTGAAAGGTCACTATAGATCATAGGAAGAACTGAAGCATCATATCTCGAAAAAAGTATATTGCGGATTTCATAGTCATAGTTTGCACCGGTAAAGAATTTAAGTGTAAGGCAGTCATTTTCATCCTCATCTACAGAAAATGCAGTGATTGCGCAATCAGACATATTAGTACTTTTCATGAAACCGTCTGCAACACCTATGATCTCGGGGGAGGTGGTATCCATGGCGGCAGAATGGTTGGGAGAAATAAATACATAAAGAGTGCGTCCGTCATCATGTCTGGTTCTGAAAGAGATCAGCCCATTGGTAGAAATATTTGATAAATGCTGGAATACCAGGGTTTCTGATAGCGGAATGATCTCCATATTTCTCAAATCTAATTCGAGTTCGTCAAAGGGCACGTCATCAAATATTTTTATCTGTTTTCCGGTCATGCTTTCTATTAAGGCTTCCTGGGACAGGAAGGGATTGCTTTTCGGGGCATAACTGGCAATCCCGGATGATACCATATATCCTAAAGGAAGACTGTATGGATTGTTGGTCATGCTGTATTCCTTGAGGTTGGCTTCGTATTTGACAGAAAAAAGCATCTTGGTGACATCTGTATAACCATGATCGCATAGTGTTCCAAAGGCATTAGAAATACCCAGAGAACTCATTGTTGAACGTAATACAGGTGCATCAGCAGTTGAAAACGAGATGACTCCCGGATAATGAAAGTATGAGGGAGCATTAAATGAGAGTTCTTCGTTTATACGGAAACGGTTAAAACCGGTATTGTCAACAGGGATCATAGAGAGCAGTTCTGATTCCTGCTGTTCCCAGTTATTGACGTAATCTTCTGAAAGAAGTCCAAAACTGTTGGAGCGCATACATATCACGCCATTACACGTAAGTTCACATATCCAAATGAATAGAAGAAGGATCTGTAGGAGTCTCTGTTTAGTGTGTTTTCGTAGCAGGAAAAAAACAGAAACATAACTGATAATAAATATCATATTCAACAACAGACGTTCGTGGGTGTTGGAAGAGGGGTAGGAAAGGGTGGCTTGCTGAAATGGTATCATGAGTGAATAAAACAGGATAAGTCCGGTAGCATAGACAATCATCTGTCGAAAAGGAATATCCTGATAAAAAGGAATGATCCTAAATGCCATAAATAAAAGAAGGAAGACAACACAGAAAGCAAATCGAAAAGCGTACCAGTTAGGGGTTTCAAAGGCGTGGAGAAAGGCATAAACCGGTACGAACTGCATTCCTAACATATAAAATATCAGTACAGAAGAAAAAAGGATTTTTTCTTTGCGGCAAATGTGTATCGATTTGTAATAGAAAGGAAACAGGAGCAGGATGGGAAGTCCACAGTATAGGAGAGGGATGGGGCTGCCCATTCCCTGTATTTCACCTAAAAACAGATTATTAAATAAATCCGGTAAAGTATAATTAATAGATGAAAAGACTTCGCTGCTGTCTTTGCGGGAAAGGTAAAGATCATATCCTACAGGAAATAAGATAATACAACATATGCCGGCAGCAATAAGTACAAAAAATGAAAAAAATGCGGCGTTCTTTAGCGTGGACAGGATATCCGTTTTATTTATGGAAGGGAGGTGATAAATCAGTAGAGCAATATACACTAATGCCGAAAAGATACCGACGATGTATCCCATATAAAAATTAGTGATGAATAAATAAGCATATATCAAAGGCAGATAGATATTGTATCCTTTTTGAACGTGTTCTTTAATAGCAGTAAGAAGGATAGGGAGTATATAGAGAGCATCAAGCCACATTATCTGATACTGCATGACCATGACAAAGGTGCATAATGGGTATGCGGCAGAAAGAGCAACTGTATATACATGTTTCTGCTGCATAAATTTGAATGAAAAAAATTGAAAACTGGCAGCAGCGAGCATAAGTTTAAGGGTGATTATGATCAGTGTCATCGCGGAAACAGAGCATCCGGGGATAATATATAAAAGATTAAAGGGACTTAAACTATAATAGGCATAGGTGGTAGCGGTACTGCTACCAAAATAGAGGGAAAATGAGTACCACATATTTCCACCCTCACGCAATTTATTTAGAAAACTTTGAATAAATGCAATATACTGGGTAAAAAGGTCACCGGAAAGTATGGTCAGGTTTCCATATCCGAGTATGTTGCTGAAAGCCAGAATAATAAGATAGATCAGTAATACTAACAGAGAGGAATAAGCCGGATAATATTTTTTCTGATTAACAAATCGGAATTTCATCCAAAGAAAACCTTCTTTCATGATCTTATAATTAAGATTCATTATATGATGTTGGGGTCAAATGGACCCCGTTTGTTAGTAACAAATATGCGGAATATACTGTAACTGCGTAGCGTATGTGGTATACTGTAAGGGACGAATAACAACAGTTCCTGAGGTGATCCACATGTCATTCCGCTTAAA
>JAFUUX010000008.1 GCA_017471325.1 Lachnospiraceae bacterium
AACACCATAGGCACGTTGGCAGCCTGGGCGTGGGCGATGGCCTCCTTGGTAGTAGGCATGACGGAGTCGTCGGCATGCAGCATGCAGGGAGTATAAATCCGTGGGCGGCTGCCATGGAAAAGATGCGAAATGCAGGGAGTAAAAATCCGTGGGTGGCTGCCATGGAAAAGATGCGAAATGCAGGGAGTATAAATCCGTGGGCGGCTGCCATGGAAAAGATGTGAAATGCAGGAAAAAATATGCTATCATAAACCCATGAAATGAAAAAGGACGGATCGTGACCATGAAGATGATACAAAAAATCCTGGGGGTTCTGCTGGCGGTGATACTGCTGATGTGCCTGGTGATCGGGCTCTATGCACTGGTGCCCGGTTTTGCCTCCGCGGTCAACGGTATCATGGGCAGGCCGGGGGAAAATGCCCCGGCGGATGCCGCGCCTGCACCGGCAAATGCGGCAGGCGGATCGGCCGGCAGCCTGCAGCCATGGGAGGAGAGCGTGCCGGCAGAAGGCAGCGGGACAGCGGGCGGCGAGGCGTCTGCGGAGCCGCTGCTTCCGACGGAGACAGTTCCGGCAGAGGCATATCCGACGGAAACCTTTCCCACGGACCTTAACCCGGCAGAGCCGACAGAGGAAGCGCCGCAGATCGACCTGACGGTGCCGGATGTACTGGCACGGCGTACCGGCGGACAGGAGATCCTGCCGGAAGACCTGGTGGTCAGCGATGCGGAGGCAGAGCGCATCGAGGCAACCCTGCCTACGGGACCGACCGGGGATGAACTGGATTTTGATCCGCTGTTTTATCCCTATTATGCCATGCTGGATGCCAAAGAAGCGGCGCTGTACCTACAGATCTATGCAAATGCCGGGGAATACAATGCAGCTTTCCGCGCAGTGGATCAGTCGCTTTCCAAAGAGCAGATCAAGAATGCGTTTTCGGCTCTGTTTTACGATCATCCGGAACTGTTCTGGCTGGAGACGGCATATCAGGCCAGATATCGAAATAACGGTGATTTCCTGGAACTGGATCTGGTATTTAACCGGACCGCGCAGGAGGCGGACGCGGCGAAGGCGCGGTTTGCGCAGGCTGCGGAACAGTTTGTGCAGGCTGCGGAAAATTACGCCAGCGATCATGACCGGGAAAAATATGTGCATGATGCCCTGGCGGAGCACAACCGTTACAGCCTGGGGGCGGAGATGAACCAGAGCGCTTACAGTTCCATCGTAGGTGACGCTACGGTCTGCGCCGGTTACGCGAGGGGGTTCCAGTACCTGATGCAGCAGCTGGGTGTGCCCTGCTATTTCTGTGCGGGCTATGCCGGGGAGAGCCATGCCTGGAACATCATTTATCTGGGCGGTGAATATTATAATGTGGATGTGACCTGGGATGATACGGACAATGCCGAGGTGTGCAATCACAAGTATTTCAACCGGACGGATGCGGATCTGGCAAAAGACCATGCGCGGCGCGGTCTGTCCGTATATCTGCCCCCTTGCAATGGAACGGTCTATGCCGGTGCGGAGGAGGCGGAATCGGAGCTGTTGCCGGATATCGGGGATTATGATATCAGTGAGAATGAGATCCTGCACGATCTGCAGGGATATTATGATGACTGCTATGCGCAGCTTACCACAAACGGCTATGGAAATTATAGCTTCCGGAATGTGATCGAAGGAGAGGAACTGTACCGGCAATGGTACAGGGCTTATACCGGAAGGGAGGCGCAGCAGCAGATCATGCAGCCGGCACTGGACGCTCTAGGAGGAGGAAACCTGCAGATGAACGTTACGGTGACACCGCTTTTTGGCAGACGCTATCTGCTGGAGCATGCGGTACAGCTTTCAGGACGCTGATGCGCATCCGTCTCCGGTGTTTTTCGATACGATAAACAGAGTTTTTGCTTTTCCAAGAAAACGGAGATAAATGGCATAGGAGAGCAGTTTCAAAATGCCGCAGATGAACAGACCGGCTTTGGAAAGCATTTCCAAAAGGATCACAGCTGTTTCGGAGTTTAAAAAACGCACGCTGAAAGCAATGATCTGCAGCAAAATGGTCGTGCTGTAAGTGATGTATAACAGATGCAGGCTGCTGAAAGCATAGTTGCTGACTTCAAGGGCATATTTCCGGTTTGCGATCCTGTCGATCACTCTGATGATATTGCTGGTTGCAAACAATTCACCCACGGCAATGATGATGCTGGCCAGATGGGCACCGGTGCTGCCGCGGTCAAAAAAAACGGAAGACAGGCCGGCAAGAGAGGTGATGATGATCCAGAACAGGGACAGGCGGAAAGCCTTTTCATCTTTGGAAGAGCGGATCACGCCGCTGATGTTAGTGATATAGGATATGAAAAACAGTATGGTGGAGACAATGATCATCAGTATCCCTAAAAGAACCAGCAACAGCCTGGAGAGACTGAGGCTGGCGCCGGAATCTTCAAATGCGAATATGATCAAGGGTGTGTTGATGGTGATCAAGATCGTGGAGATCAGGATAAACAACTGTGAGTTGTAAAGTCTTTTAATGCCAACGGCTACGTTAGGATATTCCATATACTTTTCCTCTGAACAATGATCAGCAGCATACATACTGATGCTACAGGCTTTTTCAGTATATCATATTTTCAGGGTACCGGTAAAGATATGAGAGTGGTAAAATCGCAGAAATTATGTTACACTAAAAGGCGGAATATTTCCCGATCAGGGGTATGATGATGGAGGTAATGGATATGCTTTTAAAGGAACTGGAGATAAAAAATGAAAATTCACTGGACTATGCGCACGCAACGCTGTATGCGCACGAGGATACGGAGGCGCTGGAACTGCATGAACGTCCCGTCGTGGTGATCAGCCCGGGGGGCGGCTACGGGCATACTTCGGACCGGGAGTCCGAGATCGTGGCGCTGCAGTTTTTGGCGATGGGTTACCATGCGGTGGTACTGCGCTATTCCTGCAATCCGGCGCTGTATCCCACGGCGCTTCTGGAGTTTGCCAAAACGGTAAAAGAAGTGCGTACCCATGCGCGGGAGTGGCATATCGATCCGGATAAGGTTTTTGTGCTGGGTTTTTCCGCAGGAGCGCATCTGGTATCCTGTTTCTGCACATTCTGGGAGCAGCCTTTCCTGCGGGAGGCGCTGGGGTGCGGGAAGGAAGATCTGCGCCCGAACGGACAGATCCTCTGCTACCCTGTGATCACCTCCGGGGAGTATGCGCATGACGGCTCTTTCCATATGCTGCTGGGGGATGCATATGAGGAAAAGAAGGAAAGCCTGTCCATGGAAAAGCAGGTAAATGATTCCATCCCGCGTACCTTTGTGTGGCATACCTTTGCGGATCAGGCCGTGCCGGTGCAGAATTCCCTGCTGTATGTGAGCGCCCTGGCGGCACATGGGATACCGGTGGAGTACCATCTGTTTGAGAAAGGGCGCCACGGGCTGAGCCTGGGCAGCCGCCTTTCTTCCGGCGAGAACGACCGGGAAGTGGAGCCTGTGGTGGAGCCGTGGATCTCTCTGGTGCATACATGGATGGGAAAACTATGAAATTAGTGTGAAAAATAAAAAAGTGCTTGTATTTTGCAGGTACTTATTATATGATACCCCCTGTTTCGTCTGTATGGCACGGTGCTTTTGCACCGTGCTGTTGTACTATAAGAGGAGAGTGTTATCGATGGAAACCAAGATGACGGAAGGGCGCCCGATCAGCCTGATCTTAAGATTCATGTTCCCGCTGCTTTTGGGAAACGTGTTTCAGCAGTTATACAATATGTGCGATACCATTATCGTGGGAAGATATGTGGGAGACGGCGCGCTGGCGGCCGTAGGGGCTACCGGTACGATCTTCTTTCTGGTGATCGGCATCTGCAACGGCATGGCCACCGGGTTTACGGTGCTTACCAGCCAGAAATACGGTGCCGGCGATCAGGATGGCGTGCGTCTTTCTGTGACGAACGGCATATTTCTTTCGATCATTGTTACCGTGGTCATGACGATACTGAGCCTGAGTTTTATGAAGCAGCTGCTGCATCTGATGCAGACGCCGGAGGATATCTATGCGGATGCTTATGCGTATATTTCCACGATCTGCATGGGCGTGGTGGCGATGGTGTTTTACAATCTGTTCTCTTCCTACCTGCGGGCCATCGGCAACAGCAGGATGCCCCTGATCTTTCTGATCATCTCGGCACTGCTCAATATCGTGCTGGATCTGGTCTTTGTCATTGCCTTCCAGCTGGGCGTGTCAGGCGCAGCCTGGGCGACGAACATTTCCCAGGGGGTATCGGCGGTCTTATGCGGCGTGTACATCTTCCGAAAGGTGGAGGCGCTGCGGCCGGAGCGTAAGCACTGGCACTTCCACAAGCCTTCGGTGCGTAAGCAGCTGCAGATCGGCGTTCCCATGTCGCTGCAGTTTGGGATCACGGCTTCCGGTACCATGGTGATGCAGACGGCGGTGAACAGTTTCGGCTCTGTAGCCGTGACCGGCTTTACGGCAGCCAGCAAGGTGCAGAACCTGTTGACGCAGGGCATGATGAGCATCGGCCAGACCATGGCGGCCTATTCCGGCCAGAATTTCGGAAAACTGGAACTGGAGCGGGTACACCAGGGGACAAAGGATGCGCTGAAGATCAGCCTGGTATATTCTCTGGCGGTAGGCGTGGCGGGTGTGCTGCTGCTGCCCATACTGATGCAGCTGTTTTTTGATACCGGCGTGGATATCGCGCCGTATCTGCCTTGGGCCAAACCGTATTTTTATATGTGCGTGGTGAACTACCTGCCGCTTTCCATGATCTTTATCTACCGTAATACGCTGCAGGGCTGCGGATATGGCATGACGGCCATGACGCTGGGGATCATGGAGCTGTTTGCGCGGCTGACCACGGCCGGTTTGTCCATGGCGCTGCATTCTTACTATCTGGCAGCAGCCGCGGATCCGGCAGCCTGGCTGACCGCCGGGATCTTTGCACTGTGCCTGTACCTGCATATCCGCAGGAAAGGATTTGGGATCCCTGCATGAAGATGGAAGGCTGGAATGCTGTTCCATCATCGGAAACTGGGAGCAGGTGGATGAGCATACGCTATAGTTTGCTTACGGGCCCGTGAAAGAATATGTGCATATGGAAAACGGGCTGGATCATGATATCAATAAAACTACGGTGCTGCTTTCCGGACTGAGCAGTCAGGGAATCTGCAGCTGGGCGAAGAAGGATCAATAATCCTCTTCGTCCTCATCGTCATACATTGCCGTATCCGGTGTGGGAGCCGGCTTCTTGGATTCCAGGATATCCACTGCCCAGATGTGGTCGGATACCATGGTGCTGTACTGGGCTGCTTCCTGCACCTCATTGGACTGGATGGAGCATACGGTCCAGATCAGGGCATTTTCATCCTCTGCCATGGTGTAGGTCACCGGTGCCATATCGCGGCGGTAAATGGTCACATGTACGCCGCTCATGCCCATGGAGGAGTCTCTGGAGTCTGCGATCGCTGTGGTCGTATCCATTACATAGATGGTCTGTACGGCACTGCTGTCTGCGTCCTTGAGCATGATCGCTTCCGCACGGCAGCCGCCTTTGTTGTCATCATACAGAAAACTTCTCTTCTGGTTGCTGGTATGCGTAACGTTTACATATTCCCTCAGTTCGGAATGGAAAGCGCACAGATCCAGATCCAGATCCGCATTATCCCAGTCCAGTACGGCATAAGCCTCGCCTGCCTTCGGAACCGGCACCAGATACACGTTGTACTCATTGCGGCCGTTTTCTTCGCTGACATCGATATTTTTGATCAGCGGGCAATACTGCTCGGAATTGCAGCACAGGGTAAATTCTCCATAAGGGAAATCCTCAAAGGTGCAGAGGCCGGAAGCATCACTTGTGCCGGTCACGTAAGCCTCGCCTTCGGAAGCATCCCTGCCTGCGTACAGCGCGATGCTGACCGTGCCCAGCGGGTTGTCACCCGTGATCTTTCCGGTATGGATGGTGAGCGTGGTGCTCAAATGCTCTAAAGTCCTTTCCATTGCCAGATCGTAAGCCATGGTGTTCTCATCCATGGTGATGGTCTCGTTGACCTCTGCATAATCCTTCTTTGCGATGTGGAGTACATAAGTACCTGCCTCCACCATGGTCATGGTAGCGATGCCGCCCTCCTTTGTGGCAACGGTGCGGACTTCCTCGCCGTTTTCATCGATCAGTTCCACGGCAGCGCCCTCGACCGGACCGAAGGAATCGCTTACGATCACGGTGATCTTTTTCTGTACGCCCGGAGTCGTTTCCGGATCGGTCACCTCTTCCTCCTCCGCGGTTTCTGCGGCTTCGCTCGGCTTTCCGGAGGGTTTATTTACAACAGCGGCTGTTCTTGCGGTCCCATCTTCTGCCGCAGCTTCCGCAGACAGTTCTTTTTTGGGGCCGAAGATGGCAAACAGGATAATGGAGAGAAGCAAAAGCCCCGCTGCCGGAAGCACGAAAGGCAGTACGGATGGCTTCTTTGCCGGAGCGGCAGAAGCCTTTTTGGCTGCCTGGATAAATTCTTTCGGCTGTACCGGATCGGAAGTCTTTTTCTGTTCAGGAGCGGTTTTGGACGCTGCAGGAGCAAAAGCAGACTGTACCGAACCTGCCGGCTGCATCTGTACGGTGCTTTTCTGTGCCTCCTCCATTTCTACCGCGGCTCCGCATCTTGTGCAGAAACGCATCCCTTCTTCTACACCATAGCCACATTTTTTACAAAACATTTTTCATTCCTCCCTTCGTCTTTATCCCCTAAAAAATACGTTCCCTACATTAGCACCGAATCTTTTATTTGTCAATTCTGATATTTTTTGCGGTTTTTTATGTAAAAAGTGCACAAACCCAATAAAATGTAAGCGCTTACAAAATTGGGCATACAATTCCGAGGTAAAAATTTATAAAAATTTTATTTTTAATGGGATATCCTGTTTGGGAGGCCGTGTGTTATTTCGGCCTTGCGATGACTTTGTTTTTGCCGCTGTTCTTTGCTTCATAAAGCGCGGTATCTGCCCGCATGCAGAAAATGTCCGCATTTTCACCGGGAATATATTCCGTTACACCCAGGCTCATGGTGCAGTGTCCCGCATGCGAAAACGGGATCTCATGAAAACGCTGGCGGAGCAGTTCGGCAAGGCTGATCACCTGGTCGAGATGACCATGGGGGATGAGCACCATGAATTCTTCGCCGCCCCAACGGCCGGCAGATGCGCCGGGGGCATTCTGTTCCAGCACCTCGGTGAGCATATGGGAAAGTCCCCGCAGGACGGCGTCACCCTCATTATGCCCGTAGGTGTCATTTACCTTTTTAAAATTGTCGATGTCCATCATGATCAGGCAGATATCGCTGCCGGCGGCGGAAGCATCCCGGTGTGACTGCGAAAAGGTTCCCACGCAGTCCGTGATCCTGCGCTGTATCTCTATGCGGTTGTATAACTGTGTCAGGCCGTCGGTCATGGCGGATATACGCAGTCTGCGGTTTGCCTCCTCCAGTTCTTCCGTGGCTGCTTCGATAAAGGTAGCGAGGCGGTTGATCATGGAGACTTTACCTGCCAGATGGTATGACCGGGCAGTTTCGGCAGCCGGCAGTGACTCATCCAGATCGCCTTCACGCATAGCGGTAATGACCAATGTTACATTGTGCTGGTTTAAGATATTATTTGTGCGCAAAAATTCACCGGAGGTATAGAAGCCGGAAGTCGGCGCTATCTCCTGGAAGGGTTTTGTTTCCCGGTCGGCTTCCTCGTCGCCCCAGAAGGTCCGCCTGGCGGCACAGGAAAAAATGGAGATGGCCTCCGGCTGAAACTTCCGCAGCAGGGATGCCTGCTCATGTATGATATCCAGGATCGTCCAGGGATCACCATAGGCGATCCGCGCATGAACGTTTTCCGAGATATCGGAGGTCATGGTCAGGGATCCGTCCTCATTGCTGGCGATCGGCGCCCGTAAGATACTGATGCCGTTCAGTTTGTAAATGAAGGGAAATTCCAGTGTATTAAGAAAGAAATTTTCGTCATTTTTGATGCGGAGATATTTATAATAAGTATCATACGCCGGCTTGCCATCCAGTTCATACAGGGTGCTGCCGGAGGCCCTGGTGACCAGGAGTTCGCGGCCCAGAGGTTTCCAGCCGGTCAGATAGTCGGTTTTGACATGAAAGTCAGGCCCGCCCATGAGCAAAAAGATCACGGCCTTTTCGGAATAGCCGCCCGCTTTGGAAAAGACACAGGCATCATTGTCGTTCATATCCTCACTGAATGCCCCGCCGCCAAAGACAGCCACATCGGTGCGTACCTTTCCCATTTCCTCGCAGAAGCCGGTCATGGACATGCCGCGGATCGTAGTGAGCATCTCTATGGCAGTCACCCAGGGGTTGGCCTCAACCTCGCGGATCAGTGCCGCGGTGGTTTCCCGGTAGTTGTCCGCAGTCAGGGGATATTGCAGAAGTTTCAGCCTGGTTGTGGGATATTCAAAGATAGTACAGGTAATGGTGATATCAGATTTTTTAAAGGTACCGGAAAGAATATTGCCATTGGTGGAACAGCCATAGTATATGGAATGCGGCATGACGCGAGCAAAGATGTCGCAGATGCGCAGGATCTGTTCCCGATCCTGCAACTCGGTGAAGATGCGGAAGACAACGTGAGAAGTGATACGGCTGCTGCACCATTTCCCGATCTTCGCTACTTCTTTTTTCAGTTCAGGATCACCCGTATACTCAAACTGGAACTGCTTCATGAGATCTCTCCCCCGTTTCGTAAAGGTACCTGTGCAGGCGTGATGCGACTGTGAATGCTAATGAGAGCCTGCATACTATCCGGATAGTTTGTACTGACCGCAAATAAGGATAATGTATTATTTAGTATAACATATTGAAAGGCATGTGTCTATCTGTATGGAAATAAGAATTATCTGTATGGAAACAAGAATGAAAATGGAGGGTTTACAAAAATTCTGCCGGATTGATACTTGTATCCGGGCGCAAGATAAGGTATACTAAAAATTCTTAAATATCCGTACTTTGGATATTTATACCGGTTAAACGTATTGATTGCCGCCGGAAGGTATACATACAGACGCTGTTTGTCAGTATAACTCTATAGAGAGTAAGGCGGTGGATCGGTTTAACTGCATATACCGTGCGGTGTAATATACATGATCCCATTGATCTGTCCGCGCGGGTACAGGATAACAGACGGTTTTGCAAGATCACGGGTGCAGACGGTCAGCCGGGACGGCACCTGTCAACAGGAAGGAGAAAAGGAGTTGGACAAGAAAGCATTGATGGTCGCTGCGAACAAAGTCAGGCAGGGGATCATTACAGGTGTCTATCATGCGAAATGCGGACATCCGGGAGGATCTCTTTCGGCGGCGGAGATCTTTACCTATCTTTATTATGAAGAGATGAGGATCGATCCGGGCAATCCGAAGGATCCGGACCGTGACCGTTTTGTCCTTTCCAAAGGGCATGTGGCTCCGGGGCTGTACTCCACGCTTGCCAATCGTGGATTCTTTGATGTGGAGGCGCTGAAGACGCTGCGCCATACCGGTTCTTTTCTGCAGGGGCATCCGGATATGAAGAGCGTGCCGGGGGTGGATATGTCCACCGGATCTTTGGGACAGGGATTGTCAGGCGCGGTAGGCATGGCGCTGGCGGGAAAACTGCAGCAGAAGGATTACCGTGTGTATGCCCTGACCGGCGATGGCGAACTGGAGGAGGGCCAGATCTGGGAGGCGGCGATGTTTGCCGGGCACAGAAAACTGGATAATCTGACAGTCATCATAGATAACAATAACCTGCAGATCGATGGCTCTCTGGATGAGGTGTGCTCTCCGGACCCTATCGATAAGAAATTTGAAGCATTTAACTTTTATGTGCAGAATATCAACGGCAACGACTTTGACGAGATCGCGCAGGCACTGAAAAACGCGAGGGAGCACAAAGGACAGCCGTCCGCGATCGTGGCGCATACCTTAAAAGGCAAGGGCGTTTCCTATATGGAGAATGCCTGCGGCTGGCACGGCAAGGCGCCGAATCAGGAAGAATATGAGATCGCGATGGAGGAATTGAAGAAAGAGGAGGCCGCGTTATGTCAGAGGTAAAGAGGATCGCCACCAGAGAAGGCTATGGAGAGGCACTGGTGGAACTGGGCAGGGAGCATGATGATCTGTATGTGCTGGATGCGGATCTGGCGGCAGCGACCAAGACGGGCGTGTTTAAAAAAGCGTTTCCGGAGCGGCATATCGACTGCGGTATCGCGGAGGCTAATATGACGGGGATCGCGGCAGGGCTCTCCACCTGCTGTATCGTGCCGTTTATCTCCAGTTTTGCGATGTTTGCGGCGGGGCGTGCCTTTGAGCAGGTACGTAATTCCATAGGCTATCCGCATCTGAATGTAAAGATCGGCGCAACCCACGCGGGGATTTCCGTAGGTGAGGATGGTGCCAGCCACCAGTGTAATGAGGACATGGCGCTGATGCGTTCCATCCCGGGCATGGTGGTGATCTGCCCCAGTGATGTGATAGAGACCAAAGCGGCGGTGCGCGCGGCTTATGAATATGAAGGCCCGGTATATCTGCGTTTCGGGCGTTATGGAGTGCCCGTGATCAATACGGATCCGGAGTATAAGTTTGAGATGGGCAAGGGAGTCACCTTAAGAGAAGGCACGGATATCACGATCATAGCGACCGGCCTGTGTGTGGCAGAGGCGCTGGGCGCGGCGGAAAGGCTTGCTGCGGACGGCGTGAGCGTGCGGGTGATCAATATCCATACCATCAAGCCGCTGGATGAAGACCTGATCGTCAAGGCGGCAAAAGAAACGAAGATGATCTTTACGGCAGAGGAGCATTCCGTGATCGGCGGCCTGGGCAGCGCGGTATGCGAGTGCCTGGCGGAAAAGCAGCCGGCAAAGGTGGTGCGCATCGGCATGAAAGACCGGTTTGGCGAATCCGGTCCGGCAGCAGAACTGATCCACAAGTACGGCCTGGATGCAGACGGGATCTGCGCCACGGTGAAGGAGCATCTGTAAAGGGATAGGCCTGTTCGTATCATTAAAAGAGATGCCGCGGCACTGAATGTTCTATAGTAAGCGCACGGATTTTGTAAGGAAATATGCCGCTTTCAGCGGCCAAAATCCGGCGCAGTAAACGACAAAACGAAAATAGTTTTGTCGTTTACTATAAATGCATAGTTACGCTCCGGCGCTGTCATTACGCCGCAGCGTAACTATTTTTTGCATTCTGAAGTATTTTGTGGTAATATAAAATAGATAAAATATGTAAGGACAGAAGTATGGGCAGATTGTACTGTCTTATGGGCAAGAGCGCCAGCGGGAAAGATACGGTATACCGGCGGCTGCTTGCGGATGAGGCACTTGGATTAAAACAGATCGTTCCTTATACCACCCGCCCCATCCGGCAGGGAGAACAGGAAGGCAGGGAGTATCATTTTACGGATGCGGCAGGGCTGACGGCTTTGCAGGAGCAGGGCAAAGTGATCGAAGCCCGCGTGTACCACACGGTACACGGAGACTGGCATTATTTCACGGCAGACGACGGACAGTTCGATCTGGAGGCCGGGGACTGTCTGATGATCGGCACGCTGGAAGCCTATCTGCAGATACGGAAGTATTTTGCGGAAAAGACCGGGCAGGCGAAGGAAAACGCGGATCTGGTGGTGCCTCTTTATATAGAAGTAGAAGACGGGCTGCGGCTGTCCCGGGCACTGGAGAGGGAACGGCAGCAGACGGAGCCGAAATATAAAGAATTGTGCAGGCGTTTTCTGGCGGACAGCGAGGATTTCTCGGAGGAAAAGCTGGAAGAGGCCGGGATCGCGGTGCGGTATGACAATACAGAGCTGGAAGCGTGCCTGAAGAGGATACGCGATACGATAGGACGCCCGGAGCGCAGCGCAGGATGCCCGGGTTAGGCAAAAAAGGGTAGCGAACGGAACACAGGAGCCGGACGATGGATCAGATCAGGATAGACCGTTTATTACAACCGATGCAGACCGAGACGGTAAACAAGGCGCCGGAGGGGGATCAGGGCTTTAAGTTTATTCTGGCCAGCAATATACAGGAGTCGGAGCTGCAGGAAAAACTGACCGGCCTGATGAGCGAGATCTCGGCCCAGGGCGAGCGGATCAGCAAAAAGAAGGATATCCGGGATATGAAAAAGTACCGGGGGCTGATCAAGGAATTCCTGAATGAAGTGGTGAACCGTTCTCATGAATTCAGCCGGGAAAATTTCCTGGACAAACGGGGGCGGCACCGGGTGTACGGCATCGTGAGGCTGGTGGATGAAAACCTGGATGCGCTGGCGCAGGAACTGGTGAAGGAGGAGCAGGACAATGTGGCGATCCTGGCAAAGATCGGGGAGATCCGGGGCCTGCTTTTGGATATACTGACATAAGGAGCAAAGGGGGTGGAAAGATGAATTTTTCGGATATCGTAGGACAGGGACAGATCAAAGAGCAATTGCGGGGAGCCATCAGTTCCGGCAGGGTATCCCATGCGTACATCATCCATGGTGAGGTACGTTCCGGCAAGGAATTTGTGGCGAAGGTATTTGCGCAGGCGCTGCTCTGCGAAAAGCCGGTGACATCGGCGGACGGCAGTTTAGAGCCCTGCGGGGAGTGCCATTCCTGCAGGCAGGCGCAGACGGCAAACCATCCGGATATCATCTACGTGCCCAGCACCATCGGGGTAGAAGAAGTGCGTGACCGCATCGTGGAGACGGTGCAGATCAAGCCCTACAGCGGGCCGTACAAGATCTATATCATAGAAGAAGCGGAAAAACTGACGCCGCAGGCGCAAAACGTGCTGCTGAAGACGATCGAGGAACCGCCGGCCTATGTGGTGTTTATCCTGCTGACCAGTTCGACCGAAGCGCTGCTGCCGACGATCCTAAGCCGCTGCGTGGTGCTGAACATGCGGCCGGTGCGGGATGATGAGATGCGGACGTATCTGATGGAGCAGCTGCATGTGCCGGAGAGCCGTGCAGAGATCTGCATTGCTTTTGCGCGGGGCAATATCGGGCGGGCCAAAGCCCTGGCAGCCAGCGAGGATTTTGACAAGATCCGCACCAATGCGCTTTCTTTGCTGAAGAATATCCACGAGATGGATACGGCGGACATCATGGATGCGCTCAAGGACATCCGTGAGTATGGTTTTGATATCAATGATTATCTGGACATCATGGCGGTTTGGTACCGGGATATCCTGCTCTTTAAGGCAACCCACGACATGAACCATCTGATCTTCCGCGATGAGTTCCAGAGCATACAGAAGGTAGCGCAGTACAGCGACTATGAGGGGATCGAGGAAGTGATCCAGGCGCTGGAAGTGGCAAAGAGTCGCCTGCGTTCCAAGGTGAATTATGAACTGACCATGGAACTGCTGCTTCTGACCATAAAAGAGAATTAAGGAGCCGGATACCGTTGGTTACGGTATCGGCACTGGACGTAGTTAGATATTAAAAAGTATGATTAACAGAGGAGTATCGTAAGAGTGAAGAAGATTGTAGGAGTGCGTTTCCGCAGCGGTGGGAAGCCCTATTATTTTGATCCGGGTGACTATGAACTGAAGCGGGGCAGCCATGTGATCGTGGAGACCGTGCGGGGCGTGGAATACGGAACGGTGGTAGGAGAGCCGAGGGAGATAGAGGACGAGAAGGTGCCGCAGCCGCTGAAGCCCATCATGCGCCTTGCTACCCCAAAGGATGACGAGCAGGATGCGCAGAACCGGGAAAAGGAAAAGAGCGCGGTCGCTGTTGCAAAGGAAAAGATCCGCAAGCATGAACTGGAGATGAAGCTCATCGATGTGGAATATACATTTGACCGGAACAAGATCGTATTTTATTTCACGGCAGACGGCCGTGTGGACTTTCGTGAACTGGTGAAGGATCTGGCGAGCGTGTTCCATACCAGGATCGAACTGCGGCAGATCGGTGTGCGGGACGCCACCAAGATGCTGGGCGGCCTGGGAAGCTGCGGCAGGGAGTTGTGCTGCCATGCTTATATGGCGGATTTTGTACCGGTTTCCATCAAGATGGCAAAGGAGCAGAATCTGTCCCTGAATCCCAGTAAGATATCGGGGATGTGCGGCAGGCTGATGTGCTGCCTGCAGTACGAATCGGACACCTATTCCTGGCTGAACCGCAAACTGCCCCGGATCAATGACGAGGTGATCACCCCCTATGGCATGACGGCCAAGGTGCAGAGCGTGGATGTGCTGCGCCAGCGTGTGCGCGTGATCGTCGATGTGAATGATGAAAAGGAGATCGAGGAATACGCGGCAGAAGAACTGAAGTTTACGAAACGGCAGGGCGGCGGGAACAAAAAAGACCGGAATGACCGCCGTTCGGACCGCGGGGAAAAACTTATAAAAGAAGAACTGCGGGAACTGGCGGAACTGGAAAAGAAGGATAACTGAGTTTGGAGCGTGTGGATGATCTGCAATTGAGCGGGTTAAAGATCCTGCAGGATCCGGAACGTTTCTGCTTCGGCATGGATGCGGTGCTCTTATCCGGTTTTGTGCGTGTGCCCGGAGGCGCAGCGCTATTGGATATGGGAACGGGAACCGGCATACTGCCCCTGCTTTTGTCGGCAAAGACGCCGGCCGGCCGGATCACCGGGCTGGAGATCCAGCCGGAAAGTGCCGATATGGCCCGCAGGAGCGTGGAACTCAACGGGCTTTCGGAAAAGATCCGCATCATAACAGGAGACATCAAAGAGGCAGACAGGATTTTCGGCGCTGCCTCTTTTGAAGTTATCAGCTGTAATCCGCCCTATATCGCAGGGGGCGCGGGACTGCAGAATCCGGATGCGCCCAGGGCCATTGCCAGACATGAGATATGCTGTACCTTTCTGGATGTGGCAGAGCAGGCGGCAAAACTGCTGGTGCCCGGCGGGAAGCTGTTTGTGGTGCACCGGCCGGACAGGCTCTCGGAACTGCTGGTAACGCTTACGGGATGCGGTCTGGAACCGAAGCGGCTGCGCATCGTTTATCCCTTTGCGGATAAGGAGCCGAACATGGTGCTGATCGAGGCGGCGCGGGGCGGCAGAAAAGGCATCACGCTGGAAAAGCCGCTGATCATTTATGAAGCGCCGGGCCGGTACAGTGAGGAGATCCGCAGGGATTACGGATTCTGAGGGATACAGGAAGATACGACAGGAGACAGATGATGCCGGGAACATTATATCTTTGCGCAACGCCCATCGGCAATCTGGGCGACATCACGCAGCGGGTGTTGGATACGCTGCGGGGAGCAGACCTGATCGCGGCGGAGGATACCAGGAACAGCCTGCATCTGCTGAACCATTTTGACATCCATACGCCCATGACCAGTTACCATGAGTATAATAAATATGATAAAGCGGAAACCCTGCTGGCAAAGCTTAAGGAAGGGATGGATATCGCCCTGATCACGGACGCGGGTACCCCGGGGATCTCGGATCCGGGAGAGGTGCTGGTGCGCCGGTGCCTGGAGGAAGAGGTTCCGGTGACTTCCCTGCCCGGGCCGGCGGCCTGTATCACGGCGCTCACCTTGTCCGGCATGCCCACCAGGCGTTTTTGTTTTGAGGCATTTCTGCCGGCGGATAAAAAAGAACGGCGGCAGATCCTGGAGGAATTAAAGAGGGAAACGCGCACGATCATCTTATACGAGGCGCCGCACCATCTGGTCAAGACGCTGAAAGAACTGTATGGAGCGCTGGGAGAGCGGCGCATCACTTTGTGCAGGGAACTGACAAAGCGCTTTGAGACGGTATTGCCGACAACACTTGCGTCAGCGCTCCGGATGTATGAAACGGAGGAACCCCGGGGGGAATATGTGCTGGTGCTGGAGGGAAAGGACCGGGGCAGGATCGCGGAGGAGCAGCGGCAGCAGTATGAGGAAGTGTCGATCCCGGAGCATGTGGCGCGGTATGAGGCACAGGGCATGGAGCACAAAGAGGCTTTAAAGCGCGTGGCGCTGGACCGCGGCATCCCCAAGCGGGAGGTGTACGATGCGGTGCACAGGAGTAAATAAATGGTGAACATAGAACAGAAGAAAAAGAGCAAGCAAGAAAGCAAGAAAGAAAGGGAGGGGCAGAAGGTCCGAAGGATCGCGTCGATCCACCTGATCCCGTTCAGTTTTCTGGCGGCGATCCTGATCGGTACCTGCCTGCTTCTGATCCCCGCGGCAACGGCACCGGGGGAGCATACAGATTTCGTGACGGCACTGTTTACGGCCACGACTTCCGTATGCGTGACCGGGCTGGTGGTAGTGGATACCTATGCGCACTGGAGTATCTTCGGACAGGCCATCATCCTGATCCTTGCCCAGCTGGGCGGACTTGGGATCATCACGGTGGCGTCATTATTTATGATGCTGGGGCGGAAGAAATTTACGCTGGGAAACAGCATGCTGCTGATGGATGCGCTGAATCTGGATGTGAACAACGGGCTGCTCCGTTTCCTGACCAGGATCATACAGGGGACCTTCCTGGTGGAACTGCTGGGGACAGTTCTGTATGCATGTGCGTTTGTGCCGAAGTTTGGGCTGGTCAAGGGATTGTGGGCGGCACTGTTTAATTCCGTATCGGCATTCTGCAATGCCGGGATGGATGTGATGGGGGCCGACAGCATGACCGGCTGGCGGGACGATCCACTGGTCATGGGCGTGACCATGGTGCTGATCCTTTTGGGCGGGCTTGGCTATGTGGTATGGTTTGACCTGGCGGGCAATATTAAGCGCGGGCTGAAGAAGCGGTTTACCCCGCGGCAGATCATCAGCCGCCTGTCGGAGCACAGTAAACTGGTGCTGGTTCTTACTCTGGTGCTGTTATTTGGCGGAGCGGTCTTTTTCTTCCTGACGGAGTATGACAATCCGGAAACGATAGGAAACCTGAGCCTGTCCGGCAAACTGGCCAACAGCCTGTTTCAGTCCGTAACGCTGCGCACGGCGGGCTTTACTTCGTTTCCGCAGGAAAAACTGCGGCTGGTATCCTGTCTGGGGGCATATATCCTGATGTTTATCGGCGGCTCGCCCGTCGGTACGGCAGGCGGTGTCAAGACAGTGACTTTTTTTCTGGTGATCATGAACGTGGTATCCTACCTGCAGGGAAAAAAGGTGGATATCCTGTTTCGGCGCAGAGTTTCCACGGAACTGATGCGCAAGGCATCGGCCGTGGTATTTGTCAGCATGTTTACGGTGGCTGCACTCAGTATGGTGCTGCTGTGCATCGAGCCGGTGGCTCTGGAGGATGCGCTGTACGAGATCGTGAGCGCTTCCGCTACCGTAGGCTTAAGCCGCGGGCTGACCTCTTCACTGCATACGGGTGGCAGGCTGGTGGTGATCCTGGCTATGTATCTGGGACGCATCGGTCCGATCGCCATGGCGATCGCTTTTACCGGACAGAATGCGGAACGGCAGAAACTCCGGTATGCGGAAGGCAGGTTTTATGTCGGGTAAGGTCCTGACTTGGGGCATACAGACATACAGGCGGTAGGCGCTGTATCTATAGTAAGCGCAATAAATAATTGCGCTTACTATAACGCTCCTCGAGGATGCGCACGGATTTTGTAAGGAAATATGCCGCTTTCAGCGGCCAAAATCCGGCGCAGTAAACGACAAAACGAAAATAGTTTTGTCGTTTACTATAGATCGAGGGGCAGGGGATATGTCTGTCCGGAATGCTATCCGCTGCAGCGGAGCATCCTGTCGGCTTTCTCGGATACGGCTGCGGTGCAGTTTGCTTTGATAAAGATGCCGTCCGCCCGGTAGTCCAGCGTATCTATACGGGCGTTCTGCATCAGGTATGCCTGCACCTGTCCCTTGTCGTAGGGGATCAGAAATTCCCTTGACAGGTTTTTCCGTTCCAGTTTTTCCAGTATGACGGAGACCAGCAGTTTTATGGAATCCGGCTCTCTGGCAGAGATGTAGATATTTTCATTCTGCTCTTCGTCCACGGAACTTTCCCTGCGGCCGCGCCTGGGATGCTCCAAAGCGGGATCGCACAGGTCCGCTTTGTTAAAGACCGTGACCATGGGGATATGTCCGGCATGGAGATCCGCGATGGTTTCCTTTGTGACTTCGACGTGTTTGCAGGCATATTCATCGGATGCATCTACCACCTGCAGCAGCAGGTCTGCCTCCGTGACCTCTTCCAGCGTGGATCGGAAAGCCTCGATCAGGAAGGTGGGCAGATGGCGGATGAAACCGACGGTATCAGATAAGAGGAAGTCCCTGCCCTTTTCCGGGGTGATTCTGCGTATCGTGGTATCCAGCGTGGCAAACAGCATGTCTGCCTCAAATACATTTTTCTTTTCCGACAGTTCGTCGGACGCATAAGCACTGATCAGGGCATTCATGATGGTGGATTTGCCGGCATTGGTATAGCCCACCAGGGCGACCAGGGGCAGTGAGGAATTGCGCCGCTTCTTTCTTCTGGTTTCCCGTTCGCGGATCACGGCTTTTAACTCCCTGCGGAGTTCACTCAATCGCATATCGATGGTTCTGCGGTCCAGTTCCAGCTGCTTTTCGCCTTCCCCCTTTGAGGATTGTGCGCCGGAGGCCCCTCCCTGCCGGTTCTGTGTCTCCCACAACCCCGTCAGGCGCGGCTTTAAATACTGCAGTTTTGCCAGTTCGACCTGAAGCCGGGCCTCTTTGGTACGTGCCCGCTGCTCAAAGATATCGAGGATCAGCCTGGTCCGGTCCACCACGGGTACCTTCAGGCATTTCTGCAGGTTGCGGATCTGGGAAGGGGAGAGGGTGTCATTAAAGATCACCCGCTGTGCTTCCATTTCTTTTACGAAAACGGCGATCTCCTCCGCCTTGCCGGAGCCCACATAGAGTGCCCGGTCGATCTGCGAAAGCTGCTGCGTCAAGGTATGCACCGGATCCATGTGACAGGCTTTTGCCAGCTCAGAGAGTTCTTTTAAGGAGTGCCGGAATTCCCGCTCGGATTCGTATTCCCCGCCGTTTGACTGATACACGCCCGCGAGGATCACAGGCTCCGTATCGTCGCCTGCGGCATGTCCGTTCCATATTTCTTCAGCACCGAAAAATGCAGCCATTACATACGCCTCTTTCCCCAAAAATTAATCTCATCATTATTATATCCGAGAAGAACGGATTTCGCAATTCTTGCATAACGCTGTTTTATCTGATACAATCTCCATATAGTATTTCGATACAGTGAGGAATGATATCAGATATGAAAGAATATGTGATGGGTAACGGGGCGATCGCCCTGGGAAGTTTAAAGGCAGGGGTAGGGCTGGTGGCCGGATATCCGGGGACGCCTTCCTCCGAGATCATTGAGACCGTGGCAAAGTATCCCCATGCCGGCGTGCATCTGGAGTGGTCGGTCAATGAAAAGGCGGCGCTGGAGGTGGCGGCAGCGGCGGCTTACAGCGGTGTGCGTGCCATGGTCACCATGAAGCAGGTGGGGCTGAATGTGGCTTCGGATCCCCTGATGTCCCTGGCGTATGTGGGCGTGAAAGGCGGCATGGTGATCGTGAGCGCGGACGATCCCGGTCCGATCTCTTCCCAGACGGAGCAGGATACCAGACGCTTTGCGGATTTTGCGCGCATCCCGGTCTTTGATCCGGCATCGCCGGAGGAAGCCTACGAGATGATACAGGATGCGTTTGCCTGTTCGGAAAAGTATGCCACACCGGTGCTGTTCCGCCCGACCACCAGAGTATGCCATGCCTACGCGTCCGTGGAGGTGCCGGAGAGTTTTACGGCCAGGGCGGGAGATGGCTTTGTCAGGGATTCCAAACGATGGGTGATCTTTCCCAGGCTTTCCTATATCAACCACGGCAGGATCGAAGAGCGGAATGTGCAGATAGGAAAGGATTTTTCCGCGTATGCGCGCAATACGGTGGAAGGAACCGCTGCGGAAAAGGCCATCGTCACCTCCGGTGTCAGTTATGCCTATGTAAAGGAGCATGGCGCGGAGGAACAATGCAGGCTCATCCGGATCGCAACGGCGTTTCCCTTTCCGGAGGATTTTGCGCGGAAGGCGCTGGATGGCGTAAAAGAGGTGCTCTGTATCGAGGAACTGAGCCCCTACATCGAGGAGCAGTTGTTAAAACTGGCAGGCAGGTACCATCTGGACATCAGGATCTCCGGCAAGCTGGACGGCACTGTCCCGCATAACGGGGAAATGTCGGCAGAACTGGCGGGACGGCTGACTGATGCTTTCACGGGGGGCATAGCATTACCGGAATGCATCGATACCGCGGACGCGCCGGCACTGCCCGCAAGACCGCCTGTGCTTTGCGCGGGCTGTCCCCACAGGGCTTCCTTTTACGCGGTAAAGCAGGCCATGAAGGGCAGAAGGGCATTTTTCTGCGGCGATATCGGCTGTTATACGCTGGGGAACGCCATGCCCCTGGATATGGTGGATACCTGCCTGTGCATGGGGGCCGGCATCACCATGGCACAGGGCCTGTACCATGTGGATCCGGATGCGGTGTGCTTTGCCTTTGTGGGCGATTCCACGTTTTTTGCTTCCGGCATGACCGGCGTGGTGAATGCGGTCTACAATGAGGCGGACATGATCCTCTGCGTATTGGACAATTCCACTACCGCCATGACGGGGCACCAGCCCCATCCCGGTACCGGCAGAAATATGATGGGAAACATCGTGGATAAGGTGGACATTGCAAAGGTGCTGGAAGGCATCGGTGTGAAGCGGGTGGTGACGGCGGATCCGCTGGATCTGCAGGCATCCGTTTCGCTGATCCGGGAACTGGCAGAGGAGAAAGGCGTCAAGGCTGTGATCTTTAAGTCCCCCTGCATCGCTATTTCCAGACCGGATAGCAAATGCGCGGTTGACAGCAGCAAATGCATCGGCTGTCAGAAGTGCATCCGGGAGATCGGCTGTCCCGCGCTCACGATGATCGGGGGAAAGGCTGTGATCGATGCGGATCTCTGTACCGGCTGCGGCTTGTGCGCGCAGATCTGCCCGGTGGGAGCGATCGGAGGTAAGAAGGATGAATAAGGATATACTGATATGCGGCGTAGGCGGACAGGGCACGGTGCTGGCATCCAAGATCATCGCGGCAGCAGCCATGGAGGAAGGTAATGCGGTACATTCCGCGGAGACCATCGGGATGGCGCAGCGGGGCGGCTCGGTGACCAGCCATGTACGGATCGGGGAGGGGGCGTATTCCCCGCTGATCCCTCACGGCAGCGCGGAACTGCTGCTGGCGTTTGAGCCGGCGGAGGCGGTGCGAAACTTAAGTTATCTCTGCCCCGGCGGAACCGCTGTCGTAAACACATCTGTCGTGGCGCCGGCAGGTTCCGCGTCTTACGATGGAGAACCCATGAGGGCATATCTGGAGAAAAAGTGCCGCTGCATTTTTGTGGATTCGGAAGAGGTGTGCCGCCCGTTTGGATCGGTCAGGTTTTTCAATATCATCATCACGGGCATCGCGGCAGGCGCCGGAGTGCTGGGGATCTCGCGGGAGACCTTGACGGAGCAGATCCGCAGGCGGGTTAAGCCGAAATTTGTAGAGGAAAACCTGAAAGCCTTTGCCGCCGGATACGAGATCGGCAGCGGGGCATCCAGGCAGGTATAAAACATGTTTTGTATGAGGAGCCGGATATTAAGAAAGAGCACTTAATAGAGGAGGAAAAAGTCGTGAAGATCAATGAAAAGCAACTGGAGCAGGTGAACCGTCAGATCAAGCGGATCCTGGCCAGCGGGAATTACTACAGCGGGGTTTATCAAAAAGCCGGTATCAGCGGCGTGTCCTCTCCGGAGGATTTTGAAAAGATCCCGTTTACGGACAAATCGGATCTGCGCAATGCCTATCCGCTGGGGATCCAGGCAGTGCCCGATGAGGAAGTGGTGCGTATCCATTCATCTTCCGGTACGACGGGCAAGCCGGTGATCATTCCCTATACGGCAAAGGATGTAGAGGACTGGGCTGTGATGTTTGCCAGATGTTACGAGATCGCGGGCATTACCAGTAAGGACAGGATACAGATCACACCGGGCTACGGCCTGTGGACGGCCGGCATCGGATTTCAGGCGGGCTGTGAAAAACTGGGGGCGATGGCGATCCCTATGGGCCCCGGCAATACGGAGAAGCAGCTGCAGATGATGATCGATCTGCAGTCCACCGTGATCTGCGCGACCTCGTCCTATGCGCTGCTGCTGGCGGAAGAGATCAACAAACGCGGATTGAAGGACAGGATCTGCCTGAAAAAAGGCGTTATCGGATCAGAGCGCTGGAGCGACGCGAAGAGAAATTATATCGCGAGGGAACTGGGGATCGAGCTCTATGATATCTACGGGCTGACCGAGATCTATGGTCCGGGCATCGGCATCAATTGTCCGGATCAGCATGGCATGCATATCTTTGATGACTATCTTTACATCGAGATCATCGATCCGCAGACCGGGGAGGTGCTGCCGGACGGGGAGCCGGGTGAGATCGTGATCACCACGCTGGTGAAAGAAGGCGCCCCCCTGATCCGTTTCCGTACCCACGACCTGTCCAGGATCATTCCGGGAGAATGCAGCTGCGGCAGAAACTATCCGAGACTGGATACCATCAGCGGCAGGAGCGATGATATGTTCAAGGTGCACGGCGTCAATATGTTCCCCAGCCAGGTGGAGGAGATCCTGGGGCAGGTGGACGGCGTATCCAGCGAGTACAAGATCGATATCGCCCATGACGATATCAGGAATAAGGATATCATCATGATCACGGCGGAGGCTGACGGCAGGGTTGACTTTGTCAGGACGGGAGAGGAGATCAAAAAACTCTTTAAGTCCAGGATGAACGTCACGCCGAATGTGACCATCGTTTCCCTCAATACGCTGCCGAGATCGGAAAAGAAGACGCAGCGGGTATTTGACCACAGGGGGGATTGAATGCGCAGCTGTCAGGGTCCGGAGGGGCCGGCAGCCATGGTCACGGACAGGATCCGTATCTGACAGGAGGGGAATATGAAACAATCGGTAGCAGTACTGGGGCTGGGAAAATATGGAAAAAGCATTGCGGAGACGCTGTATGAACTGGGGGCGGATGTGCTGGTGGTGGACATCAAGGAGGATCTGATAGAGGATTTTTCGGGAAAGGTGACTTCGGCAGTCTGCGCAGACCTGACCAATGAGGAAGAGACCGTAGCGCTGAACCTGTCCCAGATGGATATCGTGGTGGTGGCCATGGGCGGGAACACGGCAGCCAGCATCATGGCGGTAGCGGTGGCAAAGGAGCAGGGCGTGCCAAGAGTGGTGGCCAAGGCCAGTTCCGACCGCATGGCATCTTTGCTCAAAAAAGTGGGTGCGGACAAGATCATAGATCCGGAGGAGGAAGGCGGAAAACGTTCCGCGCATATCCTTTTTTCGGATATGATACTGGATTTTCTGCAGATGGACGAAAACCTGTACATGATCGAGATGAAGCCCCAGAGCGCCTGGATCGGGAAAAACCTGATCGAACTGGATCTGCGCAAACACCATAATATCAATGTGGTCGCGATGCGCAAGCATGGAGCACGCTGGGGATTTGTGGATCCTGCGGTCAAACTGGAAAAGGACAGTTCCCTGCTGGCAGTCATGGAGAAAAAGGATGTGGACCGGATCGCCAGGGGGAAAGAAAACAAGCACGCAAAAGGATAAACTTATGGTTGACAAAACATAATACTCTGCATATACTTTTTTCAGACAGAAATGGTGGCAGCGGCCCATAAAACGCTGCTGGTGAAATCAGAAAGAAAAAGGAGAATTTCTTATGCTGGAAAAAGTGGCAGAACTGATCAGGACACAGTTACATCTTTCGGAAACAACAATGATCAACGAGGATACCAATTTTAAAGAGGATCTGCGCGCAGATTCTTTTGAACTGATGGAACTGATCATGGCGGTAGAGGATGAGTACGGGATCAAGGTAGAGGATGAAGATCTGGAGAAATTTGAGACCGTAGGCAATGTGCTGGATTACATTAAGGAAAAGGGTATCGATATCGACTGATCTGCTGCGGTGGTGTGTATACTCGCGATCGAAATGAAGTGCCGTTTTTCATTTTCCGCCGCGGCATATGCAGTTAAACTTGAAAAAATCCCCTTTTTCAGAGGGGATTTTTTTAACGGGATCGCTGGTTGAAAGAAAAGGGTAACTGTTTCGGAAACCGGGGAGTTTCGGACAGATACGGGAAAGGAAGGAAAACTATGGACAGGATCATGACGAACCGGCTGGACCGGGGCTTTTATCAATATCAGGAGGAATTTGAAGCGGCTGCCCTGCGGGTGCTGCGCTCCGGCTGGTATATTCTGGGAAAAGAACTGGAGGCGTTTGAAGCGGCTTTTGCGGAATATACGGGCGCAAGATATGCCGTAGGCGTAGGCAACGGCCTGGATGCGCTGGCACTGGCCTGCCGCGCGGTGGGGATCGGACCGGGGGATGAAGTGATCGTGCAGGGCAATACCTTTATCGCCAGTGTAATGGGCATCACGATCGCAGGCGGTACGCCGGTATTTGTAGAGCCGGACGCATATTTTCAGATCGATACGGAACGGATCGAGCAGGCCATCACGCCGAAGACAAAAGCGGTCATGGTGGTGCATCTGTACGGGCAGGCAGCGCGCATGGAGGAAGTGAGGGCGATCTGCGACCGGCACGGCCTGAAACTGATCGAGGACTGCGCGCAGTCCCATGGTTCCCACAGGAGGGGGAAGATGACAGGGACCTTTGGGGATATCGGCTGTTTTTCCTTTTACCCTTCCAAAAACCTGGGAGCCTTTGGGGATGGCGGCGCTGTCGTGACAGACAGCGAGGTTTATCGTGACCGGATCCGGCAATTGCGCAATTACGGCAGCAGCGTGCGCTATTATAATAAAGAAGTAGGCGTAAATTCCCGTCTGGATGAGATGCAGGCAGCACTGCTTTCGGTGCGGCTTTCGCATATGGAGGAACTGACGCGGGAGAGAAAGTATCTGGCAGAGGTTTATGACGCGCAGATCACCAATCCGCTGATCATGAAACCGGCAGTGCGGGAAGGCTCGGAGCATGTGTATCACCAGTATGTGATCCGCTGTGACAGCAGGGATGCGCTGATCACGTATCTAAAGGAAAAAGGGATCGATACCATTATCCATTATCCGGTGCCGCCGCATCTTTCCGAGGCGTATGCTTATCTGGGTGTGAAGGAGGGCTCGCTGCCATTGACGGAGGAATATGCAAAGACGGTGCTCTCAATCCCGATCTATAACGGCATGACAAAAGAGGAGCAGGCACGGGTGATCGATGCGCTGAATGCATATCGGGCATGATATAAGGATGAACCGGAAAGTTCAAAGTTTTTGCGCATGGAGCACCCACAAAGGTTCAATTAGTATAATATACAGAAGATTATGTTGGTAACAATACTATTATAGATTTGTGAAAGATATCGTTATAAAATATGTATACAACCCGTAGGCAATATAATTTATGTGAAGCTTCATATATACTGTTTATATGTGTATTTTTTTTCCTTGGAGTTATGCTGTTCTGGAGAAAAGAAACCCCGATATTATTGTACTTGCAGATTCCGATTGAATTATCAGCTATATGTTATTTTGTTTATTGTATAACATATGATAAAAAAAGAAACCGTTATAAAAAGTACGGGGAACGCAAACAGGGGTATATTATCGGAGCGGAAGAACGTATTTATGGCAAAGGATCAAATACATTTTATCTGTTAATCTCATTTGACGATAATGGAAAGAAAATAAAATATACGGAAGGATATGTGGGTGATCCTAATTATTATCTGATAAGCCGGATATGTAGTATATACAAATATAACGGGGAATATATAGAAGCAGATTTTGTTACAAGAGGGAACTTTAAGGATTCTTCCGGATTGGGGATTCCTATAACAAAATATCAAAAAAACTCTAAGAAAATGTATGCATGATAAAAGCAGGAACGAATGAGAGGGGATTACGATATCTGGTAATGGTGCAGTCAGTAACGGGGATAGCATTGTAGGAAGGACAGGATGGAAAATCTGAACAGAACATTGCATGAAATGACAACGGAAGATCTGCCCGCGGAGGCACGGGATATCTTAAACCGTCTGAATGCAGCGGGATACGAGGCTTTTGTCGTGGGCGGCTGCGTGCGGGACTGCCTGCTGGGCAAGCAGCCGGCGGACTGGGACATCGCTACATCGGCCAGGCCGGAGGAGGTCAAGCAGATCTTTCATCATACGGTGGATACGGGGCTTAAGCATGGCACGGTCACGGTGATGCAGCGCCGGAACGGGCAGCTGAACGGTTATGAGGTGACGACCTACCGTATCGACGGGGAATATGAAGATGCCAGGCATCCGAAGGAAGTGAGTTTTACCGGGGTACTGGCAGAGGACTTAAAGCGCCGGGATTTTACGATCAATGCCATGGCTTATCATCCGCAGGCGGGCCTTCAGGATCTGTTTCACGGACGGGAGGATCTGCAGCAGAGGGTGATCCGCTGCGTGGGAGAGCCAAAAGAGCGCTTTACGGAGGATGCGCTGCGCATGATGCGCGCTATCCGTTTTGCGGCACAACTGGATGCGCAGATCCATGAAGATACGCTGGAGGCGATCAGGGCGCTGGCGCCGAATATCCGGAAAGTCAGTGCGGAGCGCATCCGCGTGGAGATGGAAAAACTGCTGGTCAGTGACCACCCGTACCGCTTTAAACTGTTTTACGAAAGCGGGCTGACAAAATACTTCCTGCCGGAGTGGGATGCGGCGATGGAGACCGCGCAGGAAAATCCGCACCACAAGTATACCGTGGGGGAGCATATCCTGCATTCCCTGGAAACCGTGGATCTAAAGCGTCTTAAACAGGAGGAATTGCCGGGAGGATATGAGCGGAACCGGCGTATCCTGCGGCTGACCATGCTCTTTCACGATATCGCCAAACCGCTTACCAAGACTATGGATGCGGACGGGGTATGCCATTTTTACGGGCATCCGGAAGCAGGCGCGCAGATCACGGAACGTGTGCTGCGGCGGCTGAAATACGATAATGATACGGTCAATATGGTGACAGCACTGGTGCGCACCCATGAGGGGCGTTTTCCGGCTGCCAAAAAATCTCTGCGCTGGGCGCTGTATCACAATGGTGAGGAGCTGTTTCCGTTGTATTTTTATGTGCAGGAGGCAGATGCGCTGGCGCAGAGTGATTTCCGGAGAGCGGAAAAACTGGAGCGTATCGCAGAACTGCGGCGCCTGTATGCGGAGATCCGTGCGCAGCAGCAGTGCGTTTCCTTAAAGACACTGGCGGTAAAGGGTGCTGACCTGATCCGGGCCGGGGTACAGCCGGGGCCGCAGCTGGGAAAGATCCTGGAAAATATGCTGGAAGATGTGCTGGATACACCGGAGCATAACGATAAAGCATACCTGATGGAACATTATGTTGGTTCCGGGCAGTGACCTTTTGGGGATACAGGCACGCCGTGAGGATGATAAGGATAGGAAACATCACATTGAAGAGGATAGCGATCAAAAAATATCTCATTATTTGTCTGCTCTGTCTGCTGACAGGATGCGGCATGCCGGCAGCACAGACGCAGGCACCTCCGGAAACGGGATTTCTGCCGGCCATTCCCGGAAATTATGATTCCACGGATACGGCCGTGCTGGTGAAAAAAAACACCGCGGATATGAAACTGACATTCCTGAACCTTGAGTTGGGAAAGCGTTATACCTTAAACTATGACGGTGCCACCACCTACGCGGATAAATACGGACAGGCGGTGTCTCTGGCGCAGCTTGCGGAAGGGACCATGGTGGATGTGACCTTTATGCATGAGAAAAAGCGGCTCAACAGCATGCAGGCATCCGCAGAGGCGTTCCAGTTTTCGGATGTGACGGATTTTGTGATGGAGGGCGGCAGCAGGATCGCGCTGCAGGGCGAGTATTACACGCTGGATCAGGAGGCTGTGGTACTGACACCGGATGGCCCGGGAGAGGTGACGGATATCAATGCGGCGGACCGCCTCACGGTATCCGGCATAGGACATACCATATACAGCCTGCGGGTAGACCGGGGGCATGGTTATCTGCGGCTGGAAAATGCTTCTTATTTTGTGGGCGGCTGGATACAGATCGGGGACCGGATCGTGCAGCAGATCACGTCCGATATGCTGCTGGCGGTACCGGAGGGCAGTTATACCGTATTGGTTTCCAATAAAGGCTCAGCCGGCAGTGCGGATATCACGGTGGCGCGGAACCAGGAGGTATCTGTCGATGCTTCCGGCTGGATCAGCACGCCACAGTTTGGCAAGGTGGTATTTACGGTGTCACCGGAAAATGCAAAGGTTTATATAGACGGGGAGGTGATCAATGCCGCAAAGCCGCAGGAGCTGAGTTACGGGATCCATCAGATGGTGGCGACTGCGGAAGGCTATGATACGGTAAGCCGCTATATCCGTGTGGCGGAAGACAAAGCAAATCTGAATATCGTGCTGGAGTATAACGGCAGCACGGTATCGGACAATGAGGCGCAGACCACGCTGGGGGAGGCTGCTGCACTGGGGCCGGTATCCGAAAATGCCGTATCCGAAAATCAGACCACGCTGGGGGATGATGCGGCATATACGGTCAGCGGAAACGGGCTGCCGGGCAATCTGCCCATGGTGCCGGCTCTGACGGCAACCCCCACCCCCGTATATCCAACGGCAGTGCCCATGTATCCGACAGCAACGCCCACGCCTGCGTCTGCAGCGGCGTATGCCACGGCAACGCCCACACCTGCATCTACGGCAACGCCCACACCTGCGGGCAATCCGAATACGGCGCAGCCCAGTTCGGTATCGGCCAATGATGTGGTTTCCACGGACGGATACCGTGTTTATGTGGATGCCCCGTCCGGCGTGGAGGTATACAAAAACGGCAGTTATATCGGCATCTCACCGGTGAGTTTTCCGAAGAAGGAAGGGCTCTATACGATCACCCTGCGCCGGGACGGCTATCAGACCAGGAGTTATACGATCGATATCGACGGCGACAAAAACAATGTGAATTATTCGTTCTCGGAATTGGTGGAGATCCGCTAAAAATCAATATGCAAAATGACAAAAATAGCCTGCATTTTATTGGAAAAATACCACATCTTGTGGAAAAAAAACTGCCATAAAGAGAAAGCCTTGACAAGGCAGACAAAATAGAATATAAAGGAGAACGTAGCCTTTTTTAAGAGGGCTGCAGAATAATTACCAAATCAGGAGGAAGAAAACAATGAATAAAACAGAACTGGTTGCAGCAGTTGCAGAGAAGGCAGGTCTGACAAAGAAGGATGCGGAAGAAGTAGTAAACGCATTTACGGATACCGTGATCAAGGCATTGAAGAAGGGTGACAAGATCCAGCTGGTAGGCTTCGGCACATTTGAAGTGACCAAGAGAAACGCGCGTACAGGCCGTAATCCGCTGACCGGCGAGAGCATGAAGATCGCGGCATCCAAGGCGCCGAAATTTAAAGCAGGCAAGGCATTTAAGGATGCTTTAAACTAAGGAATCGCTGCAAAATTGCTTGTACTTGTCCGCGCGGCATCCGTACAAGTGATTTATGAGTAGATCAAAGACTGTTACTATTCACAGTCGAATCGCGCACTTGCTGCGCGATTACGACCCAAAACATTCCGGGAGAGAAGGGTTTTGCCCATCGCCGCAGGCGATTTTCATTGGCAAAACCCGTTACTATCACAGCACGAAGGGCTGTGAATAGT
>JAFUUX010000216.1 GCA_017471325.1 Lachnospiraceae bacterium
CCGCCTACCTCCTTCTCCGCAAAAAGCAGATACGTGGTCGGCGGCAGGTGTTTCACATAGTCATTCAGCGCGGCATTGCCGCTCTTAAAAAAGCCGCTGTCCGTTACCAGCACCACGCGCCGCTCCGCAAACAGGGGCATGGTATCCGCAAACTCCATGATCTGCTCCACATCGGCCTTTTTACCGTCAATGCGCGCAAAATTCATCCCGTCATCTTCCGGGACCAGATAGTGCAGCAGCCGGTCTAAATTCTGTTTTTTCAGGAAAGCCTCTTCCCCGTACAGCAGATAGATATTCTTCAGTTCCCCGCTCTTCAGATCCTCTGCCACCCAGTTAACCGCCGGCTCCTTCCCTTTCTTTGCAGCCATACACTCTCCTCTATATTAATAGCAGTTATTGATCACTGTCTGAGGATACCGGACCTTTTCCATAATACAGTTTTACCACGCCTGCCCGGCTTTCCGTATCGGTCTTTTCATAGATCCGTTTCATATGCCGGTAAAACATACGCTCTGATATCCCCAGTTCCACTGCCAATGCCTTGACCGGCGCATCCGATTCCAAAACCGCCCGCAGCACATCCTGCTCCCGCGCCGTCAGACCAAAACGCGTGCAGAAATCTGATATTTTCTGCTGTAGGCGCTCCTGCGATACAGCTGCCTGCATATCCGCTCCCGCATCACATGCCGGCATGCATGCTGCAGTCCCCGGCACAGCCTCTTCACTGCATGTCGCCGGTATATTCTCCACATCGCATTCCGTAGCCGTCTGCTGCTCCTTACGCAGGTTTTCCCCCCGTGCCCGGCGGTTCTCGTTCTCGTGCTCCTGCTGTCTTCCTCTGTGAAACATCAGCCATAGCACGGCGATCACCACCATCCAGGATATCCCCGCCGTCACGACCATTGGTATCGTAGTCTGCAATAACGGAGCCAGCATGCTGCACAGCACAGTCACCACGGCATCTATGATGCGGCCCATTCCGGCCCACAGCATCGGGCGCCCGGTATCCGGTGCCAGTTTCAGGAATACAATGGTATAAAAGGCCAGCACACACCCCAGTCCAAAATAAAACAGTGAAAGTCCCGTCATCATTTCCCCCGTGATACGGAACAAAAAAGGTGCCATGGATGTGACCGGCAGCACTGCCAGCATCACAAAACTGTCACTCCCTTCCGGCAGCAGGTCCAGAAGAAAGCCGACCAGCAGACAGCCAAGCGCGGCAAACAGACGCGGCCAGGAATAGACCACCCCCGATACCCCCCACTGCTCCAGGCGATCCCTGTGATCTGTCCGTCCAGCAACCCCGCCAAAAGCAGCATCCCCGCAACACTCCATACCGTATAGCGCAAAATGTCCCGTCCGGCTCGTTCTTTCTCCCGTCCGTTTTCCTCCGGTACTGCGTGCAGCACTGCATTCCTGCCGAAAAGCAGCACCGCGCACAGCATCCCCATCAAAACCATCGGCCATAAATCTTGCGCAAAACCACGCAGCAGATAATTAAAGAGATATGCGCAGGCCATGGCGCCTCCGACGATCCGTCCGCGTCTTTGGCTGTTTTTCAGTGCCATGGCACAGATATAGTACAGATCCCCGCCAATGATCCCAAGCAGCAGGTTTAACCAGCCTGCCCCTGCTGCGTACATTCCCACACCGGCAGACAGCAACAGGCAGACGATCCCTGCGCATATCCCGCAAAAAAGCAGGAGCCGCCAAAGGCGTTTTTCCGTGATCTTTCTGCCCCAAAAGCCATAGAGCAGAAACCCCGCCCCAAAAAGCAGGGAAAAAAAACAATACAACAGCCGCATCGTCACTGCGTCCGTTTCTGCCGCTGCCGCTGTATTGCAATAAGAAAGCAAAAAGGACAGGAAGACAAGCGCCGCCGTAAGATAGACGGCAATGTTCCACTCCTGCACCGGAAGCACATTCAGCTTCTCTTCCTCACGAAAGACAAATGTCCTGTTTTTTTTGAATCCATACATCTGCATCATATGATCATAATACGTAACTGTTCAGAACCCCCTGGGTTCTGACAGTTACGCATTTCCGCCATGCATAATCTCGCTTCGCTCGATGGCGGAAATGCCGTTAAACTCGGGCATCCTACACTACGCTTCGGGAGCCCTACTCTGTATACAGTCTTGCTAATCTCACTTCGTTCGATAAGCAAGAACTGGTATCGCGGTACCTTCTGAATAGTTACCATAATACCTCCTCTTCTGATATCATCATGCATCAGCATAGAGTGATTATAGCATTTCCTTTTCCCATATGCAAAGAAAAACGTATGAAAGAACGCCGCCGCGCACAACAAAAGGGGCGCAGCCACCGACGCCCCTCATTTACGATCATACTCCCGCAGCGGAAATCCTCTGCCTATTCCTCTGTAGCCATCGGAAACATAGTGCCCAGGAACATAAACCCAAAATATTCATCCTCTCTCTCCAACAGCGTGGCAAGTCTCGAATCATTTCCGGGAATGGTCAGGACATGCTTTGTGCCTTCATAGATAAAATGTATCTTTAATGTCACACCGGGATTTCCCGCCAGCGCCTCCAGCACCCTGCGGTGTACGCTGATCCAGCGTGCCGTTTCCATCTCCGCTGTACCTCCCGCCTGCGCATTCTTTACGGATGCAAGCACGATTGCGTTAAAGTTGCCGTAGGCGGATATCACCTGCTCACTGCCTTTCTCCACAAAACCGCAGTGCCGGCACACATTGATCATAACGCCGTCCTTTTCCCCCGTGGGATCCGACACAACCTGCTGGATATAGGTATGCGCCCCGCCCGGATGCGTCTTGGCATATTCCAGATTACGTTCTTCTTCCGCGGAACGCCCGTCGTCATCATCATCCGATGAACTGCTCCCGGTCGGCGTACCGTAGTAGTATTCCAAGATCTTCACAGTATCTCCATCCTGCGTATAGTTAACGCAGGTATATATCAGTTTGGTTTTTTCAGACAGATACGTAAGGATGACATCTGATCGCG
>JAFUUX010000217.1 GCA_017471325.1 Lachnospiraceae bacterium
AACGACAAAACTATTTTCGTTTTGTCGTTTACTGCGCCGGATTTTGGCCGCTGAAAGCGGCATATTTCCTTACAAAATCCGTGCGCATCCTCGCGGAGCGTTATAGTAAGCGCAATTATTTATTGCGCTTACTATAATTTAAGCCTGCCGGCCCACACGGTTAAATCGTTCTTTTAATTCCTCATATTCCTCATTGATCTTGATCAGGATCTCCTGATCACCGCAGCTGTTGTCCGGGTGATAGATCTTCATCAGTTCCTTATAGCGTTTCTTCAGCGCCACCTGATTGTTCACGCCCCGGAAAAACAGACCAGTCGCATATACTTCTTTACGCGCCGACAGATTGGCCCTGCGCAGATTGGCACGTTCCTGTTCCACCTTTGCATATTCATCCCGCAGGTTCTGCCGGTCTGTTTCAAACAGAGCGTAGGAACGCTCGATGATCTTCTGTTTTTTATCCAGCAGGCGCTCATCATCTTTTAAACGCTTTCGCTCATACTCTACCGTTTCCCGCAGCTGATTCATCTCAATGGATAACTGCCGTTTTTCACGCTGCAGCTGACGCCGTTCCCCCATCAGCGCTTTCCGCTCCCGGTGCAGGTCGTCATAGTCTTTTTCGAGCTGCGCCTGCTCCGCGCGGATACGCACGCTTTCCTTAAACAGCTGATGCCGGAGTTCTTCCAGTTCTGCTTCCGATTTGCAGTTGTCCAGTTGTTCCGTGAATCTGTCCATGCCCATCCCAAATAGATCGCGTTTGCAAAACAGTAACTATCTCAAAAACAGGTAAACCGGCAATAGCGGTTACTTTTTATCATACGCGGACGGATCTGCCCCGCCTTCCGGGAAAGCACTTTCCTTTGCCTCCTGCGGATCCACGTCCACGCTCTTTCTGGCTTTCAGTTTCTCGATCAGCTCCGGCACCAGGTCTACGATCCGGGATACGTTGTTGCTTTCCTTGACGCTGATCATCCTGGCATGCCCGTTCTGGATCAGAAGGATGGCGGAAGGGGAAAGTTTTGCATTCATACCGCCCATGCCACCGTTCTTTTTGCAGTCCCTCTGGCTTGCACCGGCTGCCAGCCCAAAAGAGACATCCACCAGAGGAACGATCGTCGCATCCCCTACCTTTGTCGGTTCCCCGATAACCGTCTTGGAACCTACCAGATGTTCCATATTCCCGAGCATTGCATCCATTACATTGGTAATGGTGTTCTCATTCTTTGCGCTGCCCTTCTCATTTTTCGTGATCTGCTCCGCCATGACAACCCTCCTGTGGTCATTACTCTTTTTATTTTGCCTGCCCTTGCAGGTCTTCTTTATGCAGCGGCTTCTTCCCGTTTCAGCCGCTTCCAAAATACCTTCACTTTCTTATTCAACAGCAGGCATGCCGCATGCCATGCCAGATAAAACAAAAATACCCGTCCCTTGATCTTTGCGGTAAAGCGGATATCCTTCTCTCCCTGCTGAGCCAGGATATCGATCTTTCCCGGAATGCGGTCTGTTACGGGCAGGGCATAGACCTGATACTGATAGATCTTTGCAACATTTGCCGGATCTTCATCTGCATAATCCAGTGTCATATCCACTCTGCGCGGCAGCGGATGCTTCAGCAGCGCGCCGGCATGTTTTTTTGCAAAAGCAAGCACCCATTCGGTGCTTTCACTGTGCAGCAAACGGTCATAATATAAATAAGTACCGTACAGTTCGTCCAGCTTATCGGGCAGCACATCAAGCCAGTCCGCGAGTTTTTCCGGCGCCCGCTCCAAAAAATCAGCAAAGCGCTCAAACTGTAGAAGGAGCCGGTCTGCAACGTCCGTTTTTTTATGCCCGTTTTTCTGCTTTGCTTCCCTTTTTCCGGGATCCTCCGCGGCAGACGCTTCTTTTTCCGATGCTATCGTCTCCCGCATTTCCTGTTCAGGCTCCCCGGATGATCCTTCCGCCGCATCTGCGTTCCTGTCTTTATCTTTTATCTCCGCATTTTTTATTTCATGATCTTTTATTTCGGTATCTTTTATTTTTGCTCCATCTGCCGAAACTGCCTGCCCGTCCTTCGCCTCTTTTGCATTTTTCAGGGCACGCCTGCGTGCTTTTTCTTCTTTGCGCTTTTTATCGTAAAACGGAATGCCCAGTATCTTTACGCGAAGGTTCAAGCCGCCCTGCCAGATGATCTCCGCCACAATGAAATGCAAAAGCCAGGTCACTTTTACCTTCCCCGTGATCTCATCCTGCTTTGCGGCATCGATACGGTAACGGAACGGCACAAAAAGAACCGCCAGAAGAATCAGCAAAAGCACTCCGATGATGCACAGCAGTACGATCCCGATGATTTTCAATATCTGAAGAAAGACTGCCATTTTTTACTGCCCGTGCCTCCCGCCATCAATCGTCCATAAAAAGAAAACTGTCATACCCTACCCTTCCGCCATCTCATAAGCCTCACAGGCCAGATATGCCAAGGCAGACGCATACTCTTTCGTGATCCCGACTACCCGGATCGTGCGGTTTTCATAATACTTTTGCCGCAGGTCTTTCGCGGGCATGAATTCCGGTTTCCCGCTCCTGTCATTTCTGCAGATGATATACAGTCCCTTCGGGATCTCCCCGCGCATCATGCTCTCGCAGATCTTCCGTTTCTCTTCCCGAAGGTCGCTGCTCACATATAATCCCGGTTCAAATTGAAAAAACATACCGCTTATCCCTGATCCCACAGACGCGCCCGATACAGTAACTGATACTCTCCGTATGCATTTTCCAGCATCTGTTTTTCATTTGCGAATTTCAGTAAATGATAGGCCTCGTGGTATTTGTAATAACCCGAGTCCATAAAGTATTCTTCCCGCTGCGGCTTGCTGTAGTAACTGCCGGATCTCATCAGATACCAGTGGACTTCTTTTTCCACAGTATCCTCCGGTACATTGAAGGTATAATCGCTCTTGCCGATATATTTTACGATCCTTGCCTGTACACCGGTTTCTTCCCGTACTTCCCGTAATGCAGTGGCCGGAAACATTTCGCCCGTCTCTACCGTACCCTTCGGAAGCACCCAGCCTTCATACCGGTTCCTGTAATTCTTATAGAGCAACAGGATCTTCCCGCGAAAAATCACTACACCGCCGCAACTGACCGCTTCTATCATATCCCGGTCCTCCTGACGACGCTATTCCAAGGGCATACTCCGCCCTTATCTGACATACTTAAAAAGTAGTATATAATATTCACGGAAAATGTGCAAGTATTATGCTTAATAAGAGATGTATTGAAGGATCTCTGATGCGATCTCCTCCGGCCTCTTTCCGTCTACGGGAAGGATATGTGCGGCAGCCGTCCGATAGGCCTCCTCGCGCTGCGTGAGCATATCCCGGATTTTCCGCAGTTTTTCATCCCGGCTGGAAAGTCCTGCCAAAAGCGGCCTGCCGGTATCATGTTCCAGCCTGCTGCAGATCGTTTCCGGCTGCGCCTGCAGGTAAAACACTCTGCCGATCTTTTGCAGTAGTTTACGGTTTTCCTCCCGCAGCGGCATACCTCCGCCGGTCGATACGATCCGGCACGGACAGTCTTCCGCATATCTGCATAAAAGCGCCGTTTCCCTGTCCCTGAACTTTGCTTCTCCTTCTGCGGCAAAGATCTCGCTCACGGACATTTCCGCCTCCCGCGCGATCTCTTCATCCGTATCCAGAAATTTTTCACCGAGTTTTTGGGACAATGCCGCCGAAACCGTGGTTTTTCCGCAGCCCATAAAACCGACCAGTATGATAGTATCCATTTCCCCCGCCTTAGCCTTCTGCATTCCGCACCATTTCCCGCATATGTTCCAGTGCCACCAGATAGCCGTCCAGTCCCAGCCCCTTGATCTGTTCATCACACACTTCTGCCGTAACAGAGATATGCCGGAAAGCCTCACGCGTCATGATATCAGAGATATGCAATTCGATCTTTGGCATCGTAATGCTGGCAAGGGCATCCCGGATCGCATAACTGTAATGCGTATAGGCTCCCGGATTGATGATCATCCCCTGCGTGCCGTCAGAATAAGCATCCTGGATACGGTCAATGATCGCGCCCTCGTGATTGGACTGAAATACCTCCACGGCACAGTCCATTTCCTTTGCTTTTTCTTCGATCATCTGCAGCAGATCGTCATAGGTCCTGGTCCCGTATACGCCCTTTTCCCTGATCCCCAGGAAATTGATATTCGGTCCGTTGATGATCAGCAGTTTCATAAGAACATCCCCCTTTATCCTGTCGCTCTGCTGCTTACAGATTCGCCTTGATCTTTTCGATCATCTCCGCATACTCCGCATCGGTCAGAAAAGTTTTCTGCGGGTTCATCTGGAAGATGCCGCCCCATTCATCCCCGTCCTTATATTTCGGGCACAGATGCATATGCAGATGACAGCCGGTATCACCATAAGCGCCGTAATTGACCTTATCCGGATGGAATGCTGCATGGATCGCCCTGGCTGCGTGTGCCACATCATCCATAAACAGATGCATTTCCTCTTCGGAAATATCCACGATCTCGCTCACATGGTCTTTGTAAGCCACGATGCAGCGCCCCGGCTTGGTCTGTTCTTTAAACAGGATCAGGCTCGATACCTTCAGATCACAGATAAAGATGCCGAATTTATCCAGCAGTTCCCCTCTCATGCAGTATCCGCAGTTTGCGTCTTTCATTGTCTTATCCTCCTGAAATTTTTTTCTGTTTTCTGAACTCTGTTTTTTTTTGATCTTTATTTCCCGATCTGCTCCCGCATGCCCTGCAGCAGTTCCTCTGCCGCTTCGTCACCGATCTGCACACCATTCCATATCTCGTAAGAACGGATCCCCTGAAACAAGAGCATGCGCAATCCGTTGTATGCCCTGCCGCCGGCAGCCTCTACTTTTTTCATAAAAGCGGTTTCCGCCGGGTTAAAGATGATATCATATCCGACCGTCAGCAGTTTGTAAAAATCATCTTCCGTAATGGCCAGCCCGTTCACATCCGGATGCATGCCCACGCTGGTCGTCTGCAGCGCGATCCAGTCTGTCCCGCTTTCCCGCATACAGCCCACGAAATCCTGATCCATGCCGCGGGTGCGTATCCTGCTTTTCGGATATTTCACGATAAAACGTTTTGCCAACTGCTCGGCACGGGTCCTGGTACGGTTCAGCACAAGCACCTCAGCCGCCCCCATTTCCAGCACTGCACACAGGGCGGCATTTGCAGCGCCGCCGGCACCGATGAGCACGACCTTTTTCCCTTCGATCTGCACCTTGTCATAGTGCAGGGCACGTATCAGACCGGGCATATCCGTATTGTAGCCATACCAGCCGTCCGCCTCACGCTTTAAGGTGTTCACCGCGCCGATCTGCAGCGCGTTTTCCTCTACCTGCTCCAGATAATCCATTACGGCCTTCTTATAAGGCACCGTCACGTTAAAGCCCTTTACGCCCATGGCATAAGCGCCCCAGATCGCATCCTCAAGTGCCTCCTCATCTTCAATATCAAAGGCAAGATAGCGCAGATCATCCCCGCAGATCGCCGCCAGATGATTCTGCAGATACGGCGATACAGAATGCGCTACCGGATGTCCCAGCAGGCCGAGCAGCCCTGTCCTGGCATTGATCTCCCTATTGCTTTTCAAATCACTCTTCCCCCTTACGACGCCATTTGAAATATGCTGCCAGAATCGGCCGCTCCAGCATCCGTTTTAAATGGATATGCGGCGGCTCCTTCGGACTGATCCGTCCTACCATGATGGAATCCAGCCTGCTGCGGTTCGCACCCCAGATGTCCGTAAAAAACTGGTCGCCCACCACCAGCACGCGGTTGCGCGGCAGCCCCATCCTCCGCACTGCTTCCAGATATCCCTTCGTGCCCGGCTTGTCCGCTTTATAAACATAATCGCAGCCCACCGCATCGGCAAAAGTCTTTACGCGCGGTTCTTTATTATTGGATACCACCATGGCCTGAAAACCCATTTTTTTCAGTTTCCGGAATAAAAGCGTGGAACGGATATCCGCAGGTGCATCATGCGGCACCAGGGTATTGTCGATATCAAAGATCACCCCCCGGTATCCGCGTCCGTACAGACGTGCAAAATCAATATGATAGGTGCTTTTCGTATAAAGCCCCGGAAAAAAACATTTCAAAATATTCATAAAACGATTATACACTTTTTTATGCCAAAGCGCTACTGAAACTTTTGAAAAACTATGAGATCCCGGCACTTTTCAGCAGCAGCCGGGTATACTCTTCCCGCGGGCTGCGGTAGAGCGCATCCGGCACGCCCTCCT
>JAFUUX010000218.1 GCA_017471325.1 Lachnospiraceae bacterium
AAACGACAAAACTATTTTCGTTTTGTCGTTTACTGCGCCGGATTTTGGCCGCTGAAAGCGGCATATTTCCTTACAAAATCCGTGCGCATCCTCGCGGAGCGTTATAGTAAGCGCAATTATTTATTGCGCTTACTATAATTGGTATGATCATCAGGTATACCGTATCACCTCAAAACGCTGCAGCTGCACCGGCTCGCCTTTGCGGATGCCGCCTTTTTGCATCGCGATCGATACCTGCTGCTCTACGGTATCCACCCCGTCTAAATCCGGCAGGAGCAGGCCGCGCCGCATCCCGCTGGTAACGATCACGCCATAGCGCTTCACATCCAGCATCTCCGGGCCCGCTATCGCTTCCGGCTTTCCCAGTACATCCACATTGATCTCCAGCATGGGCAGTTCCTCTGCGCGGACCGGATCAAAACGCGGATCCCCGGTAGATGCGCTGATCGCATTCTGCAGGATCTCCTCTGCCACGCTGTCCGTGGTCGGCAGGATGGTACCGATACATCCGCGCAGGCGGCCATGCTCATGGATCGATACGAAAGCGCCCGCCTGTTCATGCAGACCTTCCGTATCCACAAGCCCCTGCATGGCCTCTTCTGCCGAAAGCCGTTTTCCATATCTGATATAACTTTCCATGGAACGGTATGCCAGCTGCACATAGACGCTGGCCCTGCTCAATCTCTGTTTTGCTTCTTCTTCCTTTTGTTTTTGACAGATCTCCAAAAACTTCCGTTCTTCGGAAGGCGCACCGGGATAGAAACTGCAGATCCCGTATCCCACGCCGGTGACATCCTCATGGGAATACACGCTTGCTTTTACCTCCACGCCATCCAGGGCACCTGCCATGATCACAAAAGAGCGGTGGCCGCATTCCGATGCCTTGTCACAAAATTCCTCGCTGAAGTCAAACAATTCCCCAAAAGCGCCCCTTCCGCACACATCCATGATGCGGCTGTCATACTGCGGCCCTTCCGGCGCAAACCCATAGGGCCCGTACTCCTGAAGCTTATGTGACAGATCACCGCTGGCCACAAATACCGCGCGGCGGTCTAAATCTTCTGCTGCCTGCCGGATCAACTCTCCCAGAACATAATGTTCCAAAAGGGAAAGCCCGGATAACCCGACACGTACCAGTTTGAACCCCTGATACTTCTGCCGGATAAAATAAAGCGGCACCATGGTACCATGGTCCAGGGACGGATCCCGCTCCCCCATGGTTCCTGCCGGAAACCTTCTTTTCTGTGCCAGCGCCTCTATCCGCTCAACCAACGCTGAGTCATATTTTTCCAAAAAGCGTACTTCCGGCGCGCGGAAATCGCTGAAAGAACCCGCTGCGGAAGTTCCTGGGGAAATATGAAAATAATCCCCGTACAGAACCGTATGCGGACTGGATATGATGATCGTATCCGGCGCAAGAGCCGCGATCTCTTCTGCCACTTTTTGATAAGCATCGATCGTTGTACGGATCTGCTCCTCGCCGCCCCGTCCCACCTGCGGAACGATCATGGGCGGATGCGGTACCATAAATGCTGCTAATATCGGCATAATATTTCACCTCGTCAGTTTTTCGTTTTTTTATCCGCGGGCGGATCCCCATGCATACATATCCGCCCGCGTTTCCTGCAGACCGTTTTATAGTAAGCGCAATAAATAATTGCGCTTACTATAACGCTCCGCGAGGATGCGCACGGATTTTGTAAGGAAATATGCCGCTTTCAGCGGCCAAAATCCGGCGCAGTAAACGACAAAACGAAAATAGTTTTGTCGTT
>JAFUUX010000219.1 GCA_017471325.1 Lachnospiraceae bacterium
AATAAAAAGCAAAAATAAAAAGCAAAAATAAAAAGCAAAAATAAAAAGCAAAAATAAAAAGCAAAAATAAAACTCAAAAATAAACGGGGATCATCATAAATATGGAAAAGATAAGGATCAAATATTTTTCGGATCAGATCGAAAAACTGCGTTATATTGACGGAAAATCAGACTGGATCGATCTGCGGTGTGCTGAGGAGATCAGCCTGAAAAAAGGGGAGTTTAAACTTGTACCCCTGGGAGTAGGAATGCAGCTGCCGCAGGGCTATGAGGCACATGTGGTGCCCAGGAGTTCCACGTTTAAGAATTTTGGCATCATACAGACCAATCACTGCGGTGTGATCGATGAGAGTTATTGCGGGGATAACGACCAGTGGTATATGCCGGTACTGGCAGTGCGGGATACGCAGATCCATGTGAATGACCGGATCTGTCAGTTTCGCATCATGGCGCATCAGCCGGCCATTGATTTTGAGGAAACGGAGCACCTGACAGATACGGATCGGGGCGGATTTGGCAGTACGGGCAAGGCCTGAACGGATGTTTCGCTGAGGGTGTTTCATCGCCGCAGGCGGTTTTCATTGGCAGATCGCATCCAGAAGGACTGTGATCGTAACAAAAAGATGTAAAAAGGCCGTAAAAAGAAGAAAAATGGCTTGGAACAGCCATTTTTTTATGCTAATATATCAATATATGCCCTAAATATTATTACAGAAAAGGAAAATGCATGGGCAAGTTGTTTCACTGGCTGGACCGTGGGAAAGCGGAAACGGTGGTCGGCTATGACAATCGAATCAACCGTTTGCAGGCATTCCATGCCGGATATGCCTTTTTGTCATGGGAGAATTACAGCGCAGAGTTATGTGCTTTTGCCGCTTATGCAGTCTGGAACGGGGAGTTTAACGCCAAACTGGAAAACCCCATGCCGTCCGGCGGTTTTATGATGCACTGTACGCCGGAGCAGGCGCAGGAACTATGCGCGTTTCCGGACGGATTTCCGCTCTTTGTCAAACTGCTGGCAAAGCAGGGGCGGCTGTATGTAGAGAATATGGTGCTCGCGGATCAGGAGCGGGTGTACGATTTTTATTTCAATGGTTGTGAAGTGACACCGCCGGAGCGGCTGCGGCTTGTTTTTGCGGGACAGCGGGAGCCGGCGGATGCGCACAGAGAGGAATATCTTCCGGAAAAAAACGCACCGGCAGAGGAACCAAAGCGGCCACAGGGGAGTGCCGGGAGCCTGCGGGGCAGTTACCGGCGCGGATCAGCCGGCAGTTATCTGCGGGGGAGTTTTGTGGCCGGCAGTTACCGGCTGGGGGCTTACCGCTGGGGCAGTGCGGCGGTGGGGAGTTATCGCAGTTGGCTGGAGCAGTTTTCAGGCAGCAGTTTCCGGCAGCGCGGGATCAGTGGCAGTTATTATGGAGCAGTCTGGGGAAATGGCAGTTTCGGACGTTCGGCGATAGGGAGCGGCAGGTTTTTTACGGGAGGGAGCTGGCGCTTTGGCGGCTGGCTGGTCGGCAGTTACCGTTTTGGCGGTTTTGGTGGTTCTTATGCCGGCTGGCGGGGGCAGGGCGGCAGTTATCAGGGCTTTGGCAGTGGCAGTTTTGCGGGAGGCAGTTACCGTGGGGCGCTCTTTGGGATAGGCAGTTATGCAGGCGGCAGTTTCCGCATTTTATTTGGAACCGGCAGCAGTTTTTTGCGGGAAGCATTTTATACCGGCAGTTACATCGGCGGCTGTTACCGGCACGGCAGTTTTCTGTACAGTGGTTTAACGGGAGTGGCTTTCCTTCTGGAAGTGGATACCGGCGCAGAACTGCCGGCGGGGGAGGAAGCGGCGGCGCTGCAGTTGTATCCCGGACAAAGCCATGTGCGGCGTCTTATAGAAGAAATGGGGTACGGTCTGGATCTGATCTGACAGACAGTGCGGGCTGACCTCTTTATAGGAGAAATGGGGTACGGTCTGGATCTGATCTGACAGACGGTGCGGGCTGACCTCTTTTATAGAAGAAATGGGGTACGGTCCGGATCTGATCTGACAAGACGGTGCGGGTTGGTTCCTTTATAAAAGAGAGGGGTTATGGTCTGGATTTGATATGAATGGTTTTTATTCTCTCTGGTCGGCACCTTATTTTCTGAAAAAACCAAAGACAGCATTTATGATGCAGGATTTTGACCTGATCACCCTGCTGCTGTCGGTTGCGGCTTTTGAAAAATATAACGGGCAGACAAAAATGTACGCGGATGAAGCCGCTTTGGCGTATCTGAAAGAGCGCTCTTTGGAGAAGATTTTTTCCCGGGGGGTGGAGTTGTTGTCCGTGCCCGGGGATATCGATCCGGCGGTATTTTGGGCGGCGGGGAAACTCTGCGCGCTGCAGATGGAGCAGATGCCCTGTGTGATGATCGATACGGATTTGATCATCTGGCAGTCCATAGGAAAAACGCTGCGGAATAAGCAGGTAGCGGTGATCCACCGTGAGGAGTTAAACCCGGAGATTTATCCGGCACCGGAGCATTTTCAGATGCAGCAGGCGTATCAGTTCCCTGCCGGCTGGGATTTTCGCGTACAGCCGGCCAATACGGCGCTTCTGTATCTGAAGGATGCGGCATTTCGGGATGCGTATGTGGCAGAGGCACTGCGTTTTATGCATTCGCTCGCACCGACCACGGATCATCTCTGTCCCATGGTTTTTGCGGAGCAGCGTATCCTGCCGATGTGCGCACAGGCCAGGGGGCTGCACATCTACGCATTTTGCGACCGCATGGAACAGCTTCGGGAGCAGAATCTTTTCACCCATATCTGGGGGCACAAAAATGTGCTGAAATTTAACATGGATGAGCGGCGGGCTTTTATAAGAAGATGCTTAAAGCGGCTGCAGAGGGAATTTCCGCAGATGTATGAAACGGCCATGGGGCTGGCGGAATTTCAGGAAGTGTTTTGAACAGCGGGGATCACAGCGGGCTGATCATATAGAAAGAAGGAAAACAATGTGCTGAAAGTAACGCACTTAAGCAAGGGATATGGAGAGAAACAGATCATCAGGGATGTTTCTTTTGAGGCGCAGAAAGGCGGTATTTATGGCTTTTTGGGACCAAATGGTGTAGGCAAGAGTACGACCATGAATATTGTGACCGGCTATCTGGCGCCCAGTGGCGGGGAAATTCTGGTGAACGGCATTTCCATGATACGGGAGCCGCGCAAGGCAAAGCGCCAGATCGGATACCTGCCGGAGCAGCCGCCATTATATCCGGATATGACCGTGAAGGAATATCTGGATTATGCTGCGGAATTAAAGGGACTGTTCGGCGAGGGGAAAAAGAAGGAAGTGGGACGTGTCAGTGATCTGGCGGGGCTGGAGTATGTCAAAAATCATCTTCTGCGGCAGATTTCAAAAGGCTATAAGCAGCGTGTCGGACTGGCCCAGGCGCTTCTGGCAAATCCGGAGATCATTATCCTGGATGAGCCGTCTTCCGGGCTGGATCCCAAGCAGATCGTGGAAATGCGTGAACTGGTTCGCCGTTTGGGCGGGGATCATACCGTGATCTTCAGCACGCATATTTTAGGAGAGGTGAGCAGTCTGTGCGATCATGTCATGATCTTATCCGGCGGGAGCCTGGTGGCGGATGATACGCCGGAGCATCTGCTGGAAAAGTACAATGAACAGCAGCGGCTGAAACTGGTTTTAAAAGGAAATGCCACGGCAGCAGAGCATGAGATGGAGAAGATCGCGGAGATAGAATCTCATCGCGTGCTGAAGGAGGATGCGGAGTCCTGCACGATAGAAGTGGTGGCAAAAAGAGGCTGCGATATCCGGGAAGTCCTGTCCAAAGCCTGCATCAGCGCAGGCTATACGCTTTTGGAACTGGCCGGCAATCATGTGACGTTGGAGGATGTTTATCTGGAACTGACAAGAAAAACGGAAACTGACGATCCGGAGGAGGAGGCCGAAGATGTGGGCGGTCTTTAAAAAGGAGTGGCTGGGCAGTTTTAGGACGATGATCGGCTGGATCTTTCTTGCGGTAACCATCTTCTTTATGGGGTGGTATTTTCGTTTTTACGGATTAAACAGCGGACTGCCTTATCTGTCATATATCATCAGCGCATCACAGTTTATTTTTCTGTTTACGCTGCCGTTATTGACCATGCGCAGTTTTTCGGAGGAGCGCAGGCATAAGACGGATCAGCTTTTGTTCACGGCACCCGTGGAAGTATGGGAGGTAGTGCTGGGAAAGTATCTTGCGGCAGCCTGTGTTTTTTTGCCGGTCATCCCGGTGATGATGGTGTATCCGTGCATCCTTGGGATATACGGTGAAGTGCCGTTTGCGGAAAATGCCCTGGCGATCCTTGGGTTTGTTTTTTTCGGGCTGTCGGCATTGGCGGTAGGGATCTTTATCTCGGCCCTCACGGAAAACCAGGTGATCGCAGCGGTGCTGACTTTTTTTGTGCTGCTCTTAAGCGTGATGATCCCGAGCATTTCGACGATGATCAGCCGGGAAGGCAATGTTCTGACCAGGGCACTGCGCATCCTGGAACTGACAGCCCCGTTTGACCACAGCCTTTATGGCGTGCTGCACTGGCCTTCCTATGTGTATTATCTGTCCGTGATCGCAGTGGCATTGTTCCTGACGGTATATCTGCTCACGGCCAGGCGTTTCCACGTGCGTACCCATGGGATCCTGGGTGCTTTTGGAAATATCGTAAAGGCCGTAGCCTTTCTGGGAACCGTGGTGGCTGTAAATGTGATCTGCTTCATGGTCCCGCAGGAGAAACAGAGCATCGATATGACATACAACGGGATCCGTTCCCTGACGCCGGAGGGGACTGCGGTGATACAGGCACTGGATAAAGGTGTAGAGATTTATGTGCTGGTGGATCCGGAGGAGAAGGATGAGACGCTGGATGCTACGCTGAAGCGGATGCAGGAACTGAGCGGTTATTTAAAGGTGGAATATCTCTCACCGGAGGAGAATCCGTATTTTTATCTCTCTTATACCGATGCGGAGCCGGTGCCGAACAGCATGATCGTGGTCTGCGGCAGAAAGAGCCGTGTGATCAATTATTACGACTGCTATCAGGTAAGTTATGATTATTCCTATGATGTTGCGAGCGGCAGTTATATCGCTACGGATTATCAGGTATCCGGCTATGATGGGGAAGGCAGGCTGACCGCGGCAATCTCTTATGTGACCAGCGACCATGTGCCAAAGATCTATTGCATTACGGGACACAGTGAACTTTCACTGGAGGATGAGTTAAAGAGCAGGATCGAAAACGCCTTGTATGAGGTAGAAGAGATCAAGCTGCTCATGCATGAGGAGATCCCGGAGGATGGGGACATCATCTTTATCCTGGCGCCCTTTAGCGATCTGAATGAAGAGGATGTTGCAAAAGTAAAAGGATTTCTGCAAAAAGGAAAAAGCGCGATATTTGTGGTGGCCTATACGGATACGGCGGAACTGACCAATTATTACAGTATTTTGGAAGATTACGGTATCCGGGTATTGCCGGGGGTGGTGCATGAGAATGATCCGGACTACTGCAATATGGAACCGGCCTTTCTGCTGCCGGAGATCGTGGAAGGGGATCTGACGGAAAAAATCTATACGGCAGGGCGCACCCGGTATATCTACATGCCTTTTGCGAAGGGGCTGCGGCTGGTGGAAACCGCAGATTCCACGGCAATGACGTTTTTACGTTCGACAAAGGAGTCCCATACCGAAGGCGCGGAGGAGGAGCAGGGCCCGTTTTCCTTAGGTGTATTTGCGGAGCATTTTGGGGCCGAAAGCACATCGCATATTGTGGTCTTTTCTTCGGATTACTTTATGTATAAGGACATCAATCTGGCTGTCAACGGCGCCAATTATGACCTGTTCATGAAGGCGCTGGGCAAAGTCAGTGAAACGGAAGATATGACGGACATTCCGGTAAAGGGATATGCTTATGATCCGATCCTGATCGGAAGTACCGCGAAGGATTTTTATGCAGCGATACTGATCGGCGTGCTGCCCGGCGCACTGCTCGCCTGCGGGCTTTTCATCTGGTACCGGCGCAGGCACGGGTGACTGAAGATATAAGATTGTGTAAAATTATTTTTTAATGGAGGATAAGAAAATGACAAAGATCAGAACTAGATTTGCACCCAGCCCTACGGGGCGCATGCACGTGGGCAATCTGCGCACGGCTTTATATGCTTATCTGATCGCCAAGCATGAAGGGGGAGACTTTTTGCTGCGGATCGAGGATACCGATCAGGAACGCTATGTAGATGGGGCAGTGGACATCATCTACCGCACTTTGGCTGGCACCGGCCTGATCCATGACGAGGGACCGGATAAGGATGGCGGCGTGGGACCTTATGTACAGTCGGAGCGCCAGGCATCCGGCCTGTATCTGGAGTATGCCAAAAAACTGATCGATAAGGGAGAAGCCTATTACTGTTTCTGCGACAAGGAGCGTCTCGCTTCGTTAAAGACCACGATGGGGGAAGATGGCAAAGAGATCACCATTTATGACAAGCACTGCCTGCACCTGTCCAAAGAAGAGGTGGAAGCCAATCTGGCAGCAGGCAAGCCCTATGTGATCCGGCAGAACAACCCGACGGAAGGAACGACAACCTTCCATGATGAGATTTACGGGGATATTTCCGTAGAGAATGCAGAACTGGACGATATGATCCTGATCAAATCAGACGGATACCCTACCTACAATTTTGCAAATGTGGTGGATGATCATCTGATGGGCATCACACACGTGGTACGCGGAAATGAGTATCTTTCCTCTTCGCCCAAGTACAACCGTCTGTATGAGGCCTTTGGCTGGGACGTGCCGGTTTATGTGCACTGCCCGCTGATCACGGATGAAGAGCATAAGAAACTGTCAAAGCGCAGCGGCCATTCTTCTTATGAGGATCTGCTCGAGCAGGGCTTTTTGTCAGAGGCAGTGGTGAATTTTGTGGCGCTGCTGGGATGGTCGCCCGAAGAAGAGCGGGAGATCTACAGCCTGGAGGAACTGGTAAAGATCTTTGATTACCGGCGGATTACCAAGTCGCCTTCGGTATTTGATTTTACGAAACTGAAATGGATGAACGGCGAGTACATCAAAGCAATGGATGATGAGCGCTTTATGGAACTGGCAGCGCCTTATCTTGAGAAATATTTAAAGCTCGGCCTGGACCGGAAAAAGATCGCGGCCATGGTAAAGACCAGGATCGAGATCTTTCCGGATATCGAAGGCCTGGTGGATTTCTTTAATGCGCTGCCGGAATACAGCACCGAAATGTATGTGCATAAAAAGATGAAGACGACGCAGGAGAGTTCGCTCATGGTGTTAAAGGAACTGCTGCCGCTGCTTGAGGCGCAGGAGGACTACAGTAACGATGCGCTCTATGCCCTGCTGCAGAAGTACGCGGCAGACCATGCATATAAAAACGGTTATGTGCTCTGGCCGGTACGGACCGCGGTTTCCGGCAAGCAGATGACACCTGCCGGCGCTACGGAGATCATGGAACTCTTAGGGAAAGAAGAAAGCCTTGCAAGGATACGAAAGGCAATAGAACTTCTCGAAGGATAAAAACGAATATCAGGGATTCCACCCAAAGCCTCTCCGCCAGGAGGGGCTTTGTTGCGATCCCGCACTTTGACATCATTGGCATATGGGTTTTCGCAGGATTGACAAGCCGGCAGGTACGGCATATAATATCGTCATCTGAGAAGGCATACAAAAAACATATGGCGTCCGGCCGGATAGGCGGCAGGGACCGGTATGAAAAAGGAGTATGCCAATGAAAAAGAATACGGGATCTGTATCCGTCCGTTCAGGCAGTGCAGGAACGGACAGTGTTTTTCAGCAGGAAAAAAAGAACAGGGAAACGGTAAATCCTGAACAGGCGCAGGCGATCCGGCATAAAGACGGACCGATGATGGTGCTGGCGGGACCGGGTTCGGGAAAGACTTTTGTGATCACCCGAAGGCTCCGGCATATGATCGAGGTGCACGGGATACCGCCGGAGGAGATTCTGGTGATCACGTTCACAAAGGCGGCTGCACTGGAGATGCAGGAGCGCTTTTGGAAACTGATGGGGGATGAAAGCGTGGGCGTGACCTTTGGCACGTTCCACGCGGTTTATTTTCATATCTTACAGCAGGCATATCACTACGATGCCTCTGCCATCGCTACGGAAAAAGAAAAGAGGCGGTATCTGAAAGAAGCCATGAGCGCGCATGCGGAAGTGGCAGAGGATGAGCAGACGTATTCTTATCTGCTGTCGGCGTTCTCAAAGATCAAAAATGACGGGATAGCGCCGGAGGAATACTCTGATGCGTGCTGTCTGGTAGAAAAAGAGACTTTCCTTGCGATCTGTCATGAGTATGACAGGATCATGCATGCGGAAGGCAAACTGGATTTTGATGACATGGTGCTGCGCTGCAGGGATCTGTTTGTGCGGCGCAGGGACATTCTGGAGGTCTGGCAGACGCGCTGCCGCTATATACTGATCGATGAGTTTCAGGATATCAATCCGATGCAGTATGAGGTGATCCGTATGCTGGCGGCACCGGCGTATAATCTGTTCATCGTGGGGGATGATGACCAGTCCATCTATGGTTTTCGCGGTTCCGCGCCGGAGATCATGCTGGGGTTCCCAAAGGAGTTTCCCGGACTGTCCCGTGTGCTGTTAAAAAACAATTACCGCAGCACGCAGGGGATCGTAGACAGTGCCCTGCGGCTGGCAGGGTATAACAAAAGCCGTTTTGCAAAGCAGCTGAAAGCGCAGCGTGCAGGAAAACATGATGTGACAGCGGCTGCATTTGAATCAAAGGAGGAGGAAGCAGAAGCGGTATTGCAGGTGATACGCAGCGCGGAAAAATACATGGCGCGCAAGGAGATCGCCCTGCTGTTCCGCACCAATGCCTCGGCGCGTTATTATTCCCAGAAACTCAGTGCGGCAGGGATACCTTTCTCTATGAAAGAGCATATGGGCAGTGTTTTTTCCGGGGCAGCGGGGCAGGACATCCTGGCCATGTACGCATACGCCAGCGGGGATCATAGCAGGAAGCACCTGCTGCGTTTTTTAAACAGGC
>JAFUUX010000220.1 GCA_017471325.1 Lachnospiraceae bacterium
ACGGAAGCGATGAGATCTTAACATCCATCCGGGCCGGTTATGTCAGTTATATCATCAATACCAGGGCGATCTTTTCCGGGGTGCATTATGAGGATGGCGCAGCGATACGCAGGTGTGCTATAATGAACGGTGTCACGATCTTTACCTCGCTGGATACGGTACGGATCCTTCTGGATGTGCTGGAAGAGATCACGCCCAGGATCGCGCAGATCTGATGGCCGGGGGCTTGCCGGGGAAGCGAGGGGAGCGGACTGCATACGGGGAGAAAGGACAGGAACGATGGCAGGGTGTGGGTTGTGTATTCATCGGTGTGAACTGCGGGAGGGACAAAGAGGACGGTGCCTGGCAAGGGTATGCAGGGACGGAGCGGTCATTGCGGACAATTACGGCTGGGTTTCCTCTATCGCGCTGGATCCGATCGAGAAAAAGCCCTTGTATCATTTTTACCCGGGAAGCCGTATTCTGTCGGTCGGCAGTTACGGCTGCAATCTGTCATGTCCTTTTTGCCAGAATCATGAGATTTCCCATCCGGATGATCTGAATGAGATAAAACAGGCGTCAAAATATATCAGTCCCATACAACTGACCGCATTGGCAGAACGATCTGTTTCGGAGGGGAACATCGGCGTGGCATTTACTTATAATGAACCGCTGGTGGGCCTGGAATATGTTCTGGACAGTGCGGAACTGCTGCACCGGCATGGCATGAAGACAGTGATGGTGACCGGCGGGCTCGCAACGGCGGAGACATGTGAGCGGCTGCGCGGCAGGATCGATGCGATGAACATTGACCTGAAGGCCTTTTCGGACCGGTTTTATAAAGAACTGGCCGGCGGCGACCGCAGGATGGTTATGGAGTTTATCCAATGTGCACACAGCTTTGCGCATATCGAACTTACCTGCCTGGTCGTTCCGGGGGAAAATGACGGTTTTGAAGAAATGGAGGCGATGGCGGCATGGATCGCTTCCCTGCCGGGTGGCAAAGATATCCCGCTTCACGTATCACGCTTCTTTCCGCGGTATCGTATGCAGGACAGACCGCCGACCGATGTGGATCGTGTCTATGCTCTGGCGGAGACGGCGGCAAAATATTTAGTCCATGTACATACAGGAAATTGCTGAAAAAATCCGCACCGGATCCGGTGTGCAGGATCCATGCTTTTTATAAAAGGAGCGGAGGTATATTGAAAGGTGATTGACAAAACTGCTGAAAGTATGATATAACTAACTTTGGTAAATCATATGAAACTCCTTCCTGCTATAAAACAGACCCGGGAATCTGTTTGGCATGCGGGGAGGGGTATTCACTTTATGAAAGGAGTTGTTATCATGGCAAAATGTACGATCGAAAAAGTAACAGGCAGAGAGATCCTGGATTCACGCGGCAATCCTACGGTAGAGGCGGAAGTAACACTGACTGACGGTACGGTGGCACTGGGGACTGCACCCAGCGGCGCTTCCACGGGAGAGTTTGAAGCATTGGAGCTGCGTGACGGTGATAAATCCCGTTATCTCGGAAAAGGCACAACAAAGGCAGTTGAAAATATCAATACCGTGATCAATGAGGTGCTTAAGGGCATGGATGCGGCAGATACCTATGCAGTAGATGCCGCGATGATCAAGGCGGACGGTACCAAAGATAAATCCAAATTGGGCGCGAATGCAATCCTGGCTGTTTCCATCGCGGCAGCACGGGCAGCGGCAAAGTCACTGAATATCCCGCTGTATCGTTTTCTGGGCGGTGTATCCGGTAATCGTCTGCCGGTGCCGATGATGAATATCCTAAACGGCGGCGCGCACGCAGACAGTGCCGTAGACACCCAGGAATTCATGGTCATGCCGGTGGGGGCACCGAGCTTTAAAGAAGGCCTGCGCTGGTGCGCGGAAGTATTCCATACCTTAAAGAAACTGATCAAGGAAATGGGGGATGTGACGGCAGTCGGTGATGAAGGCGGCTATGCCCCGAACAGTTTAAAGAGCGATGAAGAAGCGATCGAGAAGATTCTGGAGGCGATCAAGGCGGCAGGCTTTGTGCCGGGCAAAGATTTTATGATCGCGATGGATGCGGCATCTTCGGAATGGAAGAGCGAAAAGGGCAAGGGTTATTACAAACAGCCGAAGTCCGGTAAGGAATTTACTTCTGATGAACTGATCGCGCATTGGGAGAGCCTGATCGATAAGTATCCGATCATTTCCATCGAGGATGGACTGGATGAGGAAGACTGGGAAGGCTGGCAGCGTATGACGGAAAAACTGGGCAAAAAAGTCCAACTGGTCGGTGACGATCTGTTTGTAACCAATACGGAGCGGCTTTCCAAGGGGATCCGTCTGGGAGCGGGCAATTCCATTTTGATCAAATTAAACCAGATCGGTTCCGTATCCGAGACACTTGAAGCGATCAAGATGGCACACAATGCCGGCTATACGGCAATCTCTTCCCATCGTTCCGGAGAAACGGCAGATACCACGATCGCGGATCTTGCGGTAGCGCTGAATACCTGCCAGATCAAGACCGGTGCGCCCAGCAGAAGTGAGCGTGTAGCAAAGTACAACCAGCTGCTGCGCATAGAAGAGGAGTTGGGGGATGCAGCGGTTTATCCGGGCATGGATGCGTTTCATGTGAAAAAATAATCTGCTTTGCTTTATGCAATCTGGCTTATGATGATGCGGCAGGCTGAAAGCAAAGTTTTATAGTAAACGACAAAACTATTTTCGTTTTGTCGTTTACTGCGCCGGATTTTGGCCGCTGAAAGCGGCATATTTCCTTACAAAATCCGTGCGCATCCTCGCGGAGCGTTATAGTAAGCGCAATTATTTATTGCGCT
>JAFUUX010000221.1 GCA_017471325.1 Lachnospiraceae bacterium
GCTGTGCCTGCGATTTTCTCTTTGCGGATGGACAAAGATATTTCGTCAAAATTGCAGATTTATTTATGGACAGATCCTAAATCCCACTACAACAAGGAAAGAAGGAGAGAAACATGAAAAAATTTTTAGCAGAATTTAAGGAGTTTGCGTTAAAGGGAAATGTCATGGATATGGCGATCGGTGTGATCATCGGTGCTGCTTTCGGCAATATCGTGACTGCACTGACAGAAAACTTTATCAATCCTTTGATCGCTGTGATCTTTGGCGGGAACAGTGAGGACGGCCTGCAGATCGGCGGCCAGTTTGCGATCAGAGGCGTTGCGTTTAACTATGGTGCATTTCTTTCCGCGGTGGTGAATTTCCTGATCATCGCTCTGGTACTGTTTATCATGCTGAAAGCCATCAATACGGCAACAGAAAAAGCAAAGGCTTTGGCAAAGAAGAAAGCAGATGATGAAGCGGCAGCAGCGCCGGTACCGGAAGATCCCGCAGATGTGAAGCTGCTTAAGGAGATGGTAGCCATCATGAAGGAAAGCAATCCGGAGGCGGCAAAGAAAGCTGAAGAGAAACTCGCAGCGGACGCAAAATAAAAAAAAGTCGGTTTTCCCCTAAAGTCTTTCACAAACCTGCCGATACATAAAGCAAGATACTTATCTGGGGAAAAGGAGGATGGGAATATGATAAGAGTTGACGCATATTCGCAGATCCAGAATTTGTATAATGTTTCCAAAACGGCAGGCAGTCGTAATGCAGCGCCGGCACCGGCAGCGGATTTTAAGGATAAACTGAATATTTCCGGACCGGGGAAGGATCTGCAGATTGGGAAACAGGCGGTGGCCGCAGCACCGGATATCCGTGAGGATAAGGTGGCAGCGCTGAAAGGCGCGTATGAAAGCGGCACATACAATGTCAGCGCAAATGCAGTCGCTGATAAGATTCTGGCGAATTTTGAAGCAATCGTATAAGTTGTTTCTTTCAAAGGAACACGAAGGAACAAAAAACGAAACGGTATCTGTAAGACCATTGCAGATGCCGTTTTTTTCCAACCGGATACGTTTTAAGGAAGGGGAGAGCACATGGCCAGCCTGATGGAAAATATCGTGGAAGTATTGGAGAAGGAAAATACGGAGTATCAGTCGCTCATTAAACTTTCGGAAGAAAAGTCACCGGTCATCATAAAAGGGGATCTGCCGAACCTGAACCGGATCACGGAGGCAGAGCAGATCATTGTTGCGCGCATCCAAAAACTGGAAAAGGAACGGATGCAGACGATGAAGGATATCGCAGAAGTAACCAATTACAAAGCGGATATCAAGTTGGGTGACCTGATCGAAATGATGGGAAAGCACCCTTCCGAGCAGGCGAGGCTGCGGGATCTGCATGACAGGCTGAAAGCCACCATGGGCCGTATGAAACAGGTCAATGAGCAGAACCGTGACCTACTGCGGAATTCTCTGGAAATGGTACAGTTTGAGATGAATCTGCTGCAATCCCTAAAGACAGCGCCGGAAACAGCCGATTATAATAGTAGCGCGTATTCTACCGGCACCATCATGGGGAGCGGTACCAAGCGCTTTGACGCGAAGCAGTAACAGACAGACGAAAGAGGTTCGTTTATGGGATTATTTGCAAATCTGTATGTAGGAAATTCGGGACTGCAGTCCAGCCAGGAGGCGTTGAACGTAGTAGCGCACAACGTGACCAATGCGGATACGACCGGCTATACCAGACAGCAGGTTTCCTATGGCACAAGAGAATACAGCCGCCTTTCCAATTCCAATATCGGCGTGGCGGTAAAGCAGGCCGGGCTGGGTGTCTATATTTCCGAGGTGCGGCAGGTAAGGGATCGTTTTGTGGATGCATCTTACAGGAATCAGGCAGGCCGCCAGGGTTTTTATGATGCTTCCTATGCTGCGATCGAAGAGATCGAAGAGATCTTTGGGGAACTGGACGGACCGACTTTTGAAAATGCCATGAACAGCCTGCAGACATCATTGGCGGAACTGGCCAAAGAGCCGACCAGTGAAGTAAAACAGTCCATGGTGATCCAGTACGCCCAGTCTTTCGTGGAGGCTTCGCAGAATGCTTACCGCGATATGTCGAATTATCAGGACAAACTGAATCTGAAAGTGCAGACAACGGTGGATGAGATCAATGCACTGGGACATGAGATCTACAGTTTAAACCAGAAGATCCGTGTCATCGCTACCGGTGGCGTGGAAAACCCGAATGACCTGTATGACCAGAGAAACCTGGCTTTGGATAAACTGGGGGCGCTGATCAATATCAGTTATCAGGAGGATTTCTTCGGGAATGTCCTGGTCAAGGCGGAAAACCATGATTTTGTCACGATGAACGGTGTCAATGAGATGGGATACCAGGCCGAGGATGATGATTCCGTAGGCGAGCCGGGCTTTTACAACGTGTTCTGGACGGACAGTGCCACGGTGGAGAGCAGGGATGAGCATGGCAACATCATAAAATATGTGCAGGATACGGTGCGGAACAATCCGAATACCGGAAAGACAGCCAGCGGCGCGGTCTATGACTGGACGCTGGATATCTCTTCCAAACTGGATACCGATGTGGGGACTTTAAAGGGCGTGCTGCTGGCAAGAGGAGATCATAGGGGCAATTTCTACGATCTGGAGAGTGAGGATAGTTATGACAGGGTAGCGGATTCCGTGATGATGAACATCATGGCGGAGTTTGACGGTCTGGTGCATAATGTGGTAACGGCCATGAACCAGGTGCTGCAGGATGCGGCGGCAACAGTGGATCCGGCTTTTGGCTATCTGCGGGATGAAAACGGCAATACGATACAGATCTTTGAACGTATCTCTTCCGAGGAATACCGGCCGGATGGAACCTACATCGCGGAAGATAAAAACGACAACATGACCTGGTTTACCACGCCAAACCTGGTGGTGAACGCAGACCTGCTGCAGTACCCGACGCACCTGGGTCTGAAACTGCCGGATGCTTCCGAGGATGGCGGAAATGATACGGCGGAAAAACTGAGGGATGTTTTCCAGAATGAGGACTATCTGTTAAATCCGACGCTGACCAATAAGACTTCCCTGCGCAGGTATTATGCAAACTTTGTGGCGCAGATCGCCAATTCCGGCAATGTATACCAGAACCTGAAGGACAATCAGGATCTGACGGTGGAGTCGATCGAAGCAAACCGGCAGGGGTCCATCGGTGTGGCAACGGATGAAGAACTGGCAAATATGATCAAGTTCCAGAATGCATATAATGCGAGCAGCCGCTTTATCAATGTGATCGATGAGTGCATTGAGCACATCATCAATACGCTGGGGGCATAAAGGCAGTATAAACACGTTTTTTCGGCAGGCAGGCTTTAGAAAAAGAAGCAGCCTGCCGATATTTATTTCAGATACTATTTTGGGAATCCACACAGAGCATACCGGAAAGGAAACAGGGTTATGTCATCAACTTTCATGGGACTGAATACCGCATATACCGGGCTGCAGGCGGCAAATGCGGCGCTGAATACCACGGCGAACAATATCGCAAATGCGGAGACCAAGGGTTACAGCCGACAGAACGTGACAACGCAGGCGGCGGAGGCGATCCGTATGTTTACGACCTACGGCTGCGTGGGGGCAGGTGTGGACACACTGGCCATCGAGCGTATCCGGGATGATTTCTATGATAAAAAGTACTGGGCAAACCAGACGCAGCTGGGGCAGTACGAAGCAAAGCAGTATTATACCGGCTGTATCGAGGATTATTATAAAGATGACAAGACGATCAAAGGTTTCACCACGATCTTTAACGAATATGACAATGCGGTCCAGGAACTGGCCAAGAATCCGGATGATGTAAAGTACCGGCAGCAGATGATCGGCTACGCCGGGAATCTGGCAAATTATTTTAATGATACATTTACGAACATGCAGAAACTGCAGGATGATGTGAACCAGGAACTCAAGGTGAATGTGGACCGCATCAATTCCATTGCCGAAGAGGTGGCGTCGTTAAATAAACAGATCAACGTCATAGAGATGAATTCCGGCGCCGTGGCGAATGAACTGCGGGATCAGCGGGATCTGCTGATCGATGAACTGTCGGAGATCGTGGATGTGGCGGTGGAAGAGGTTCCCGTCATCGATTATACCAGTGTGGACCGGGATACCGGCGGCACGCGTTATCTGGTAAAGGTGTGCGGACAGCAGTTGATCGACGGCAACAGTTATAAAACACTGACCTGCGTGGCAAGGGAAAACAGCGTGAAGGTCAACCAGACGGATATCCAGGGATTGTATGATATCTATGTATCCGGGGAGAGCGACTGGACAGCGGATGATTACCGCAGAAAAGGGGATGTGCTGCAGGTGTACACTTCCACGGCAGGCGGCAAACTGGCGGGACTGATCCAGATGCGCGACGGCAATAATGGGGACTTTTTTGAAGGTCTGGTAGCGGATACCGGCACGGCAGTGGATGAAGAGGGGAAGAGCAACCAGACGGTGACCATCCGTGTGAGCAAGGATTACCTGATGGATCTGAACAAATTGAATCTTACGCAGGACGGCGGCCTGATCCAGATCGCAAACCAGAATTATTATTTCAAAAACTGGAGTTACAGTTATACGGAAGGCAATCCGTACGCGGAATATACGATCACGCTGGATAACGAAAAGAACGATGGCAAACTGGTAACGGCCAGTGCCAGGGATAAGGCGGCGACCATCGGCAATGCGGTGAATTATCAGGGTATTCCGTATTATCTGTCCCAGATGAATGAGTGGGTGCGCCTGTATTCCCAGGCCAGCAATGACATCGTGCAGGGCGGCGTGCTGGATGACGGCACGGACGGGCATCAGTTGTTTACAGGCGCACATCCGGTGAACGGCGCGGATATGTCCTTTGCAAAGACAGACCGGATCAAGGATGCGGACGGGACGAAGTACAGCATCGTGAATGCTGCGGGCATCACGAAAACGGTGGGAGATGATGGGAAAGCCGGCATGAAACTGGGTGTGGAGACGGCCACGTCAAGCGGCACGGTGCTGGCGGATGAGAACGGCAAAGAGTACACCGTAACGGCAGCTGCCGGAAATGTATATACCCTCACGGCGAAAGACGGCACATCGAAGACGCTGAATGTGGACGGCACGGAAGGCATGGTGGGGATGGGTGACAGTTATTATATGCTGACCGCCAGAAATTTCGGGGTATCGGAGGAACTGGAGATCGATGCGTCCTATCTGGCAACCCGCAGTGAACTGACGCAGGTAAGTGACGGGGTGGAAAAAAACGATATCGTACAGGCCCTGATCAAAATGAAGACGGATACTTCCGTGATGAGTTTCCGCGGCTGTTCCGCAGACCAGTATCTGGTGAACGTGTTGGGGGATGTGGCATTGAATTCCCAACGCGCCCGGACATTTACGGACAACTACACCTATATGCAGAAGACGATACAGAACCAGAGGCTGTCCGTCAGCGGCGTGGATAATGATGAGGAAGCGGTCAACCTGTCCAAGTTCCAGCAGCAGTACAATCTGGCGGCAAAGATGATACAGGTGTTAAGCGAGATCTATGACCGTCTGATCCTGCAGACAGGCGTATAAAGGAAGCCGGAGCGGATACAGGGCAGAGCAGTACTGGAAGAACCCGCGGGGGTCTGAACAGTTACAGTGTATTTTATAGAGGAGGCAGGTATGAGGATCACAAATAAGGTAATGCAGAACAATGCGCTGGCAAATATCAATAAAAACAAGGTATTGCAGGATAACCTGAACAATCAGCTGTCCACGGGCAAAAAGATCATGAGGCCTTCGGAAGATCCGGTGGTGGCGATCCGCGCGCTGCGTCTGCGTACCGATCTGTCCCAGGTGCAGCAGTTCTATAAGAAAAATATCCCGGATGCGCAGGCATGGCTATCCTTAACGGAGAGTTCCATCAATACGACGATCTCGGTGGTCAAGAGCATGATCAGTGAGTGTGAGCGCGGCGCATCCGATCATCTGCAGACGACCGACAGGGAAAAGATCATCGACAGCCTGAAGGCATTGCGTGATGAGGCGTACAAGACCGGGGATGCGGACTATGCCGGGCGCTATATCTTTACGGGATACCGCACGGATACTTCCTTATCTTTTGCGAAACCCACGACAAAGGAATATCAGATCACGGAGGCATTTCAGTTTGAAGATCTGGAAGAGATGACTTTTGTGGATACCGCAAACCTGAACAGCATCACGGAGGCAAACTATACATCGGAAAAGATCCTGGAGCAGGATGTTTCTTCTTTTAACTATTACCGGCTGCGGTTATCCTATGGCGATATCGACAGCACGATCCCGACAACGGATCTGGACGGCAAGGAGGTAAAAAGCATCACCATACGTAACGGGGATGGCTCTGCGGCTTATACACCGACGCTGGTTACCGATGCACAGACGGCATATGAGAATGCAGCGGCCGATCCAAATGGTATTTATCTGGTGCCATCCACCGGGGAACTGGTGATGGGCAAGGAGGTGTATAACAAGATTAATGACGGAAATACCTATAATATCACTTATAATAAGACCAACTGGAAAGCAACGGATCTGCGGCCGGAGCATTATTTCTACTGCGAATCCAGGAACGATCAGGGGCTGAATGTGAAATATAATCCGAATTACCTGACCAATCTGGCGGTCTCACCGGATCAGAAGATCGAGTATCAGGTAGGATTTGACCAGAACGTGCAGGTGAATACCTATGCCAGCGATGTGTACAAGCACGATATCGGCCGGGATGTGGATGAGATCATCGACCTGGCGGAGCGCGTGGGCAAGGTAGAGGAAATGGTGGCGAAGTTTGAAGAGATGCAGAACGATCCGGCAAAAGACCAGGATCAGGTGGAACTGGATCTGGCGGCGGCAAAGAAAGCGGAAACGCTGTTAAAGGATCAGCTGCAGAGAACCTTCAGCAAGTATATCACAAACACCCAGGGCTATCTGGATGGCGTGAATGAAGCGGTAACGGTAGTCGGCAACCGTTCCCAGCGTGTATCGCTGGCAGAAAACCGCTTAAGCGACCAGGAGACCACGTTCCAGACACTGCAGTCCAATAACGAGGATGCGGATGCCACGGAGGTGGCGGTACAGCTTTCCAGCGCGGAGGTTTCCTACGAGGCGGCACTGATGGCGACCAGCAAGATGATCCAGAGCACGCTGATGAATTATCTGTAAAAGTATGCAATATCGCCTAAGATAAGCCGATATGAAAGCATTATGGAAATATTTTAAATCATATAAGATCGAGTGCATATCAGGACCGCTGTTCAAACTGCTGGAGGCATCTTTTGAACTGATGGTCCCGCTGGTAGTGAAGCGGATCATTGATGTGGGCATTGCATACGGAAACCGGGAATATGTGCTTCACATGGTACTGATCATGCTCGCGCTGGCGGCGGTGGGGCTTACCTGTTCCCTGACGGCACAGTATTTTTCGGCAAAGGCGGCGGTCGGTTTTGCGGCGAAAGTCAAAAATGCCGTGTTTTCCCATATACAGACGTTATCTTACACGGAGATCGATACCCTGGGAACCTCTACGCTGGTGACCAGGCTGACGAGCGATATCAATACGCTGCAGGGCGGTGTGAATATGTCCCTGCGTCTGTTTCTGCGTTCCCCCTTTGTAGTGGCCGGGGCAGTGGCCGTGGCATTTACCATCGATCTGAAGGCGGCGCTGACTTTTGTGGTAACGGTGCTGCTCTTGAGTATCGTGGTCTACGGGATCATGCTGATCACGATCCCGATGTATAAGAAAGTGCAGACACATCTGGATCGGGTGACCATGCATACGAGATCGGCTCTGACCGGCGTGCGTGTGACCAGGGCGTTTGGTCTGGAGCAGAAAGAGCAGGAAGAGTTTAAGGAAACCAATGCGGTGCTGGCAGGGATGCAGATCCTCGCCGGAAAACTCTCGGCGCTGATGAATCCGCTGACCTTTGTGCTGATCAACCTGGGACTGGCATGGCTGATCTGGGAAGGCGCGCTGGCCGTGGATACGGGAAGGCTGACGCAGGGAGCCGTGGTGGCATTGGTCAACTATATGTCGCAGATTCTGGTGGAACTGGTCAAACTGGCCAACATGATCGTGCAACTGACCAGGGCACTGGCCAGTGCAGGGCGGATATCCTCTGTCCTGGCCATAGAGCCTTCCATGAAAGAAGGCAGCGAGGCACCGGTGTGGCAGGGCGGTCCGGCGGAGGTACGCTTTGAAAATGCAGCGATGCGTTATGCCGGCAGCAGTGAGAATGGGGCAGAGGGGATCAGTTTACGTGCGGCAGCAGGCAGTACCATAGGCATCATCGGAGGTACAGGCTCCGGCAAAACTTCCGTGATCCATCTGATCCCGCGTTTTTATGACGCGGCGGAAGGCGCGGTTTATGTAGACGGAAGAAATGTGCGCGATTACACTTACCGCAGTCTGCGGGAGAGGATCGCCATCGTGCCGCAGCGTTCGGTGCTCTTTAGCGGAACCATACGGGAGAACCTGCGCTGGGGAAAGGCGGATGCGACGGATGCAGAGATCATGGAAGCACTGCGCATGGCGCAGGCAGCAGACTTTGTGCTGGAAAAAGAGGGCGGTCTGGACTACGCGGTGGCACAGGGGGGATCGAATTTTTCCGGGGGGCAGCGGCAGCGTCTGGCGATCGCCCGTGCGCTGGTCAGAAAGCCCGCAGTGCTGATCCTGGATGATTCCACTTCGGCACTGGATTATGCGACGGATGCAGCATTGCGCAAGGCGATCCGGGAGATGCCGGACAGCCCGACGACTTTTATCGTTTCACAGCGCACCGCATCCATCATGCACGCGGATCAGATCCTGGTGCTGGATGCCGGAAAAGTGGTGGGACTGGGGACGCACGAAAACCTGATGCGGGACTGCGATGTCTACCGTGAGATCTATCGATCGCAGTTTGGAAGAGAGGCACGGCCCGCTGACGGAAAAGGAGGTGCGCTGCAGTGATGGCTTCCAATGCAAAGATCATCAGGAAAATACTGCATTACCTGAAAGCATACCGGGCGTTTATGCTGGCCTCGGTCTTTTTTGCGGCGCTCTCGGCTCTGCTGGCATTATATCTGCCGGTGCTGACCGGAAATGCGGTGGACCTGATCGTAACCAAAGGGAAAGTGGATTTTGCGGGTCTTAAACTGATCTTCATACAGATGGCATTACTGATCGCGGTGACGGCACTGGCGCAGTGGATCATGAATGCCTGCAACAACCATATCACCTACTGTACCGTGCGGGATATCCGGGTGAGCGCCATGCGGCAGATCGAGCGGCTGCCCTTATCCTATCTGGACAGCCATCCGGCCGGAGAGACCGTGAGCCGGATCATTGCGGATGTAGACCAGTTTGCCGACGGGCTGCTGTTAGGTTTTACGCAGTTTTTTACGGGCGTGCTGACCATCTTCGGCACGCTGTTTCTGATGCTGGCGATCCATAAGTGGGTAGCCCTGGTGGTGATCCTGCTGACACCGTTATCCCTCTTTGTGGCAGCATTTATCGCAAAGAATACTTCCAGCCTGTTTAGGAAACAGTCTGAGGTGCGCGGCGTGCAGACGGCGATCATTGATGAAATGGTCGGCAATGAGAAACTGGTGCAGGCATTTTCTTATGAAGAGAAAGCGAAAGCGCGTTTTGCGGAAAATAACGAGGATCTTCGGAAGATCGCGCTCAAAGCCTTGTTCTTTTCATCGACGACCAATCCCGGCACCCGGTTTGTGAATAATACCGTTTATGCCGGCGTGGCGCTTTTTGGCGGCTGGGCAGTGATCAGGGGCACGATGAGCGTAGGCCAGCTGACCGCCTTCTTAAGTTATGCCAATCAGTTTACCAAACCGTTTAACGAGATCTCCGGCGTGGTCACGGAACTGCAGAATGCCATTACCTGCGCCGGGCGTGTCTTTGAACTGATCGAGGCAGAACCGCAGGTGCCGGAAGCACAGCCGGCGTTGGAACTGAAGGACGCAAAGGGGCAGGTAGAGATCTCGCATGTGGATTTTTCCTATACGGAGGAGCAGCAACTGATCCGGGATTTGTCAGTATCCGTGCAGCACGGGGAGCGTGTGGCGATCGTGGGACCTACGGGCTGCGGCAAGACCACGCTGATCAATCTGCTGATGCGCTTTTATGATGTGAAAGCGGGCAGCATCACCGTGGACGGGACGGATATCCGGGACTATACCAGGCATTCGCTGCGCACGTCTTACGGTATGGTGCTGCAGGAGACCTGGCTGAAGCCGGGGACAATACGGGAGAATATCATGCTGGGGAAACCGGATGCCACGGAGGAGGAAGTGATCCGGGCGGCAAAACTGGCGCATTCCCACAGTTTTATCGTGCAGCTGGCCGACGGTTACGATACCGTGATTGGGGAGGACGGCGGCATGCTTTCCCAGGGACAGAAGCAGCTCATCTGCATCACCCGCATCATGCTGTCGCTGCCGCCCATGCTGATTCTGGATGAAGCCACCAGTTCTATCGATACGCGCACGGAATTAAAGATCCAGGATGCTTTTGCACGGATGATGAAAGGGCGCACCAGTTTTATCGTGGCGCACCGCTTATCCACGATCAAAGAGGCGGATATGATCCTGGTGATGAAGGACGGCAATATCATAGAGCAGGGAAAACACGATGCGCTGCTGGCGCAGGGAGGCTTTTATGCCAAACTGTACCGCAGCCAGTATGAGTTTTGAATGCAGCCATTCAGAGACGCGGGGGCGGGGAACTGCGCCATTCGGAAAGGAAACCTTCGGGGGTCCTTTTTTACTTTATAGGAAATTCCTCTGGAATTTCCTATAAAGCAAAAAGCCCTCCGGGCGGGATGCGCACTCGCGCGAGCGTTCCGCTTGCGGAACGCTTTGTTCTTGCAGATTTGTACCATATCGCATATAATATAAATTGCGTTTTTATGGGATTTGCTGTATGGGAGGTAACAGATGCAGCCGCAAAGGATCGATCCTTTTACGGGGGAACCGATCGTCTATCATTATTTTAAAAACGGAAAATCCCCAAGAAAGACGGCAGGACTGACAGAGGATGCCATCACGCAGTCCAAAAAGCGCAGGCGTGCCCTGCTCAGGAAATACCGTCCTATGATCATGAGCCTTTTGTTTGTGATGCTGACAGGGATATTATTGCGTCGGGGGAATGCCGGCGCGGGGTTTACCTATGCTGAGCATCTGAAGGATATCGCAGTGGTGATGACGGCGCCGGATGATGTGGAAATGCAGCTGGATCTGCAGGATCTGGCATATTATGTGCTGCGGATCGAGCAGGACGGGAACGAGCGCGCGACAGCCTATGATCCGGAAGATCCCAAAGCCTACTGGAGCCTCTTTCTGAATGATGAAGGCGAACAGTCCGGGTATATGTCGGATCTGGGGCGGAGAGCCGTGGTGGACTATGCGGTACGGGATGCCATCTACGCCAGGGAGGCGCAAAAGGCTGGGTTTGCGCTGACCGAGGTGCAGGAGCGCACGGCGGTGCTGGCAGCGGATCAGATGTTTTTGCACCTGACGCAGAAAGCGCAGGAGTCCATGGGTTTGTCCAGGGAACTGCTGATCGATTCCGTGAAAAAAGAAACACTTGCACGGGAATATATGTTATACTTATATGGCCTTGGGGAAAGAGATCTGGATGTGGGTGGCGCGTCATATGAGGCATTGAAAGCATCCTATGCGGTGCGGGAACAGACGGATATCATTCAGGGGATACGGATCGGCTTTGTGTCGATCAATTAAGTGATAGAAACAGAGGGGAGAGCGGATGAACAACGAGGCATTACGGAAGGAATTTTTTGAGGGAAGAGCATTAACGGCATATCAGTATTTCGGGGCGCATGTAAATAAAAGCAGCGTGACCTTTCGCACCTATGCGCCAGGCGCGGCCAGTGTAAATATCTTCGGCGACTTTAACGGCTGGACAGAGGAGCCGATGGAGCGGGATGAGCACGGGGTATACAGCTGCACGATCAAAAAGGCGAAACCCGGACAGTTATATAAATATGTGATCTACGGCAATAACGGCTGGCGTGCGGAGCACGCCGATCCCTATGCCTTTGGCGCGGAACTGCGTCCGGGCAGTGCGTCAAAGATCATCAATCTGTCAGAATACAGATTTACGGATGAGGCATGGATGGCGCAGCGCAATGACTGCAGGGAACAGCCGTTATCGATCTATGAGGTACATCTGGGTGCCTTCCGGCGCAACCCCAAGGAGGAGCATGGCTGGTATAACTATCGTGAGATCGCGGCACCGCTGATCGAACATGTCAAAAAAAGCGGTTATACCCATATCGAGATGATGCCGGTGTGCGAGCATCCCTTTGACGGTTCCTGGGGGTATCAGCTGACCGGTTATTTCGCGCCGACCAGCCGTTATGGTTCCCCGGCGGATCTGAAGTACCTGATCGACGAGTGCCATAAGGCAGGCATCGGCGTGATCATGGATTTTGTGCCGGTGCATTTTGCGGTCGATGATTTTGCATTGAAATTATATGATACCACGCCGCTCTTTGAGTATTACCGGGATGGCAGCAGCCAGTGGGGCACCTGTATGTTCAACCATGAACGGAACGAGACGGTGAGTTTCCTGCTCTCGGCAGCAGACTACTGGCTGAGCGAGTTTCATTTCGACGGCCTGCGTGTGGATGCGGTGAGCTGCCTGATCTATTGGGGCGGAGAGCAGAGCCGCGGCGAAAATCCATCCGGCATGCGTTTTGCCAGAAACCTGACCACGCTGATCAAAAAGAAACACCCGAAGGTGATGCTCTTTGCGGAGGATTCCTCGTCCTGGCAGGGTGGCGTGACGAAAGCGGTGGAGGAAGGCGGTCTCGGCTTTGATTACAAATGGGATATGGGCTGGATGTATGACAGCCTGTATTTCTTATCCCGGCCGGTGCAGCAGCGTGAGGCGGCATATCATAAGATGACGTTTTCCATGTGGTACTTCTATACGGAGCGTTTTATCCTGTCCCTGTCCCATGACGAGGTGGTGGGCGGCGCAGGCACGATCCTGGAAAAGATGCATGGCAGCGATGCGGAGAAATTTGCGCAGGCACGAACGTATTATACATATATGTACGCGCATCCGGGCAAGAAACTGTCTTTTATGGGCAATGAACTGGGAGAGCGCGTGGAATGGAACGAATCCAGGGAAGTGGAGTTTGAACTGCTGAAGCAGCCGCTGCATAAGGGACTGTATGATCTGCTCTGCGATCTGCAGAAACTGTATGTATCAGAGCCGGTACTGTACGCGGATGAGTATGCACGGGATAATTTTGAGTGGCTCTACTGCGAGCAGGGGCCGGAGATCCTGTATGTGATGAAGCGCAAGCGGAAAGACAGGGCTTATGTCTGTGTGATGAACTTTGGCGCAAATGCGATCGAAGGTCATGCGCTGCCGCTGGACCGGCCGGAAGCGGAAGAACAGGTGGAAGAGAAGGAGCAGAAAAAGAGGGCAAAGAAAGCGCCGAAAAAGAAAGAGGAAAGCTGGAACCTGCTGCTTTCCACGGAATGGAAGAAATACGGCGGCAGCCTGCCGCAGAAAAAGACGGTGCTGAAGTCCAAAAAGCGGGAGATGATCCTGAATATCCCCGCATTCAGCGCGGCAGTATATGAAGTGGGTACGGTTTAAAGCATGAACTATACGGATATCCCTTTGGGCGTAAAAGTGCAGATCTGCGTGACAAACGGCGGCGATATGCAGGCCAGGTTTATTTCACGCGTCATGAAGACCGGCGAAAAAAGCCTGCTGGTGATCCCTTTTATGCACAAGGGGGTGCGTGTCAATTTTAACGGGCAGAATATCCATATCAACATGGAGGTGCCGGACGGGGAAGGTAATAACTGGACCTTTAAAAACTGCAAGATCGACACCATCAAGAAGAATGGACTGATCTATCACCGCATCGTGACACCGATGACGGAAGGGATAGAGAACAGACGCGGGGAGCGGCGTACTTATGTATGGCAGCCTGCGATCTTTACGATAGAGGGCGTCACAGAGCAGGTGTTTACCACGCTCAAGGATGTGAGCCCCAGCGGGTTTGCTTTCGTATTGGATCCTAAGAAACGTCTGCCCATCGTGAACGGTAAGAATGTGACCTGTACGATCAATGAAAAGGATGGTACCACGATACACATCCGCGGGAAGGTGATCCGCAAGGAAAAGATGGATCAATATGTGCTGTACGGCTGCCGCTGCGCCGAGCAGAATCAGGAAGTGCTGGATTATATCGCCCGTCTGAACCTGAAAGAGGATGTGAATACAAATGCCAATAACAATACGGAAGTACATCAGGAGCAGCAGGCAAAGAAATAGAACGTAGTCAGTAACCATTCGGATCAAATGAAAATAAGGAGGTGCAGTTATGGCTGAATTCAGAGAAAGAAAACGCTGGGTATTTTTAGGTTTGCCCTGGACATTTACGGTGTATCAGGTGCGGGAGGAAATGATCACCGTGAATAAAGGCTTTTTCAGCAAGTATGAAGAAGATTGCTATATGTACAAGGTAAACGATGTGGAATTGCGCAGGTCGTTTTGGGAGAGGATCGTGGGGATCGGCACGGTCGTCTGCTATACCGGGGATGTGACGGACCAGACTTTGACACTGCATCATATCCGCAATTCAAAAGAGATCAAGGACTTTATCTTAGAGCATTCCGATAAGGAAAAGATCAAGCGGCGTACAGTAAACATGCAGAATATCGGTCATAACATGGATGTCAATGGTGACGGCATTCCGGATGATCTGCAGTAAGGACGGAACCATAGGCACGATGGTGATGACGGACAGAGAAGTGAGCGCATATATGGAAAGCCTGTCAGCCGGGGCGATACAGGGGCAGGGGGAGATGTCGCTGGGAGCGCTTAAGGAACTGCTTTCCCGCATAGGGCATCCGGAGGAAGGGCTGCGTTATGTGCATATCGCGGGCACCAATGGCAAGGGTTCTGTTTTGGCCTATATTTCCATGGCGCTTCAGGAGGCTGGGTATCGTGTGGGGCGTTTCTTTTCGCCGGCACTGAAGGATCCCCGGGAAAAGATCCAGGTGGGGCAGCGGCCGGTCACCAAAGCGGCAGTACGGGAGGGGATCGGGCTGATCGCGGAAGCGGCAGGGCGTATGCAGGAGGAAGGCCGCGTGCTGCCGACGCTGTTTGAAACAGAAACGGCTCTGGCGTTTTGGTATTTCAAAAAGAAGGCATGCGATATCGTGGTGCTGGAATGCGGGCTGGGCGGCCTGCAGGATGCGACCAATGTGATACCTGCACCGGAGGTATGTGTATTTACGCCGGTTTCCTTAGATCACACCGCGATCCTTGGAAAGACGATCGCGGAGATCGCCGGAGTAAAAGCCGGCATTCTTAAGGAAGGCTCGGACGCGGTAAGCGCGCCGCAGACAGCAGAGGCGGCTGCGGTACTGGAGCAGAAAGCCGGGGAAATGGGGATCACGCTGCAGTATGCGGAAAAACCGTTGCATATCCGTTACGGAATCAAAAAACAGAGTTTTGACGCCATGGGCTACCGGAAGATGGAGATCGGGCTGGCAGGCGTATACCAGCCGGAAAATGCGGCTTTAGCGCTGGCAGTTTTGGAAGCGTTAAAAAAGCGCGGCTTTGTGCTGCCGGAATCAAAACTGCGGCGGGCTTTTGCGCGGACAGTATGGCCGGGGCGCTTTACGGTATTGCAGGAACGTCCTTATCTGATCATGGACGGGGCACATAACGGGGCAGCCGCCGCAGTACTGCGCAGGTCTCTGGATGTGTATTTCCCCGGGAGTTCTTTTGTGATGATACTGGGAGTGCTGCGGGATAAGGCGTATGAGGAGGTGCTGGGCTGCCTTGTGGAGCGGGCAGTGCAGATCGTCACGCTGACACCGCCGGAAAATCCGCGGGCACTGGCTGCGATCGATCTGGCGTATGCGGTACAGCGATATGGTGTCCAGGTGACAGCGGCAGACAGCGTGGAGGAAGCTTTGGAACTGGCAGAACTGCTTTCGGGCGGCAAACTTCCGATCCTGGCAACGGGATCGCTATCCTGGCTGGGAAAACTGGAAGATATCGTCTGCAGCAGAAAAAACTATAGTAAGCGCAATAAATAATTGCGCTTACTATAACGCTCCGCGAGGATGCGCACGGATTTTGTAAGGAAACATGCCGCTTTCAGCGGCCAAAATCCGGCGCAGTAAACGACAAAACGAAAATAGTTTTGTCGTTTAC
>JAFUUX010000222.1 GCA_017471325.1 Lachnospiraceae bacterium
AACGACAAAACTATTTTCGTTTTGTCGTTTACTGCGCCGGATTTTGGCCGCTGAAAGCGGCATATTTCCTTACAAAATCCGTGCGCATCCTCGCGGAGCGTTATAGTAAGCGCAATTATTTATTGCGCTTACTATAAAACGATATTTGTTTATTTTACCAAAAAAAAGCGTTTCGGGCAAGTATTACACTTTTCCCGAAACGCTCCCGTGTTACTATTCACAGTTCTTCGTGCTGTGATAGTAACCTCCCGTTCCACGCCGCTTTATCTTAACTGCAGCGCGTTCTCCACACTCAGGTAGCCGGGGCCGAACATATAGATGAGCATATCCGGCTCTGCCTCACGGATCCATTCTTTTGCAGAATCCTCCGCCGAAAGATACCGCAGATCCACCAGGTCGATGCTGCTGCACTGGCTGATCAGGAACACCGATACCGGCACTGCCACGGAATCCCGCACGATCACCAGCTTTGGTCCTTCCGGATTCCTGCGGTTGACCATCCGGATATGGTCATAATCCCTGTCAAGATACGTGTAATATGCATAATAATCAAAACTGTAATGTGCCACATTCTGATAATTTACAAAACAGGCTTCAAAATCCCCTTCTTTATGAATGCCTTCCGAAGGCACATCCAGCGTATAATCTGTTTCATACACTGGCAGCCACAGTTCATAATCATCCAGTCCGGTATAATACCGTCCCGCCATGCGCCCGTGCGTGCCCAAAAACACCTGCGGATAAAGCCGTCTGGTATAACCGCTCTCCTCCAGCGCCGCATCATTGCGGCCGCTGTCCAGTCCCATGGAAAACAGGTGATCCGCCACCTGCCTGTACGCCAGAAACGCTGCACGATTCTTCCAATGATGATCGCTCCTGTAATAATAAGAATACCAGTCCGCCCCATCTGCCTCCAGCACATCCCGCATGGCGATATAAGGGATTTCCCGTTCCTTCAGCGCATCCACCATACCATAATACTTTGCATTGGCATAACTGACCACGCCTGCCGGCAGATCCTCCTCGGAATACTCCTTCCCCGGCACTGCAACAAACAAAAATTCCGTCCCGATCTCCCGGGCAAATGCATACGCATCCTCCGCACCGCGGATGCCCACACTGATATCCCCATACTGATCCGCCATGGTGGCCACACCGTTATCCAGAAGCGTCACATCCTCATAGACCGTGCTGCCAAACGCCAGCCGTTTCCCCATCGCCTTCTGCAGCGCTCCCCAGGCGTTGATGGCATGGTCCTGCACCAGTTCCAGTTTTTCCAGTCCCTTGCGCCGCCCGTCCGGTTCCAGACTGCGCACCATCTCCCAAAGGTTCACCGCCGAAAAGCATAAGATCACTGCCAGAAAAAACACCAGCAGGAACCAATCCTCCGGCCGGTTCTTTAAACCTGATTTTGTTTCCGTTTGATCCATATCCCGATCCTTCCGACACAGTCATGCTAAGGAACTGTTACAAATTACCTGCACATCCGGCTTATCCATGTGCCCATCTGCTGCGGCTGCGTTTTCCTTCTTGCAGATAAACACCTCTCCTGCGTCATCCGTACAAGCAATCTATGAACAGATCCTAAAAATTAAAATAAATAAAAGGACTGTAATTTCCCTTGATGATATAAATAATGCATACCGTAAATACCGCGCACAAAAGCAGTTCATAGATCCAGCGTTTCTTTTCGATCAACTTGCCAAACGGCATGGCAAAAGCGATCCCGCCCGCAAAGAACAGCCAGTTGTCTTTTATGTAAAACCACGCCGCGGCATCCGTGATCCCTGCCGCCCCGATGCCAAACATCATGCCCAGATAATCCCCCATCACCTTTAAGCCCGGCGAAGCAAAGATCATCATACCGACCAGCGTTAAAAAGACCGTGACGATATATGCCGGTACTGTCGGCAGTTTCCATTTCTTTCCATATCCGCTTGCCCTCTCAAACATCAGCCACAGCGCATAATACAGCCCCCACATCACATAATTCCAGGCTGCGCCGTGCCACAGACCGGTGAGCAGCCAGACCACCAGAATATTCCTGTACTGTTTCCACAGGCTCACCCTGCTGCCGCCCAACGGAATGTAGACATAATCTTTAAACCAGCTGGCCAGGGAAATATGCCAGCGGCGCCAGAATTCCCCGATGCTTTTGGAAATATACGGATAATTAAAGTTTTCTTCAAAAGTAAAGCCAAACATCCGTCCCAGACCGATCGCCATATCCGAATAACCGGCAAAATCATAATAAATGCGCAGTGTATAACACAATGCCCCCAGCCAGGCCAATGCAACGGATATATGGTCGCCCCCCTGCACCTTTGCCATGATGCGGTCCGCAAACAGGCTCATGGTATCTGCCAGAAGTATCTTTTTGCCCATGCCGCAGATGAATCGTTTGATGCCCGCCGCAAAACCCTCCGGCGTTTCCTCACGTTCATAGATCTGCTCCATGATGGTCTCATATCTTACGATAGGGCCGGCCACCAGCTGCGGAAACAGGGAGATATAAAGCCCGGTATACAAGGGATTTTTCTGGGGCGCTACTTTTCCCCGGTACACATCAATGATATAGGATAGTGCCTGGAAGGTAAAAAAAGAAATCCCGATCGGCAGGGCGATGTGTGGCAGCGGTAATTGCAGTCCCGTAAACTGATTGATATTGGATATCGCAAAATCCAGATATTTATATACAAACAGAAGTCCCAGATCCAGGATCACAGCACAGGCCAGCAACAGTTTTCTCGGCTTTTTGCTCCCCGGTGCCAGAAACAGGCCAAAGCCATAATTTACCGCGATCGAAAAAAGCAGAAGAATGATATTCCAGCCCTCTCCAAAGGCATAAAATACCAGGCTGGCAAGCAGCAGACAGATATTCTTTGCCACGATGTTCTTTCTGCACAACAGGAAATAACAGAACAGTACGACCGGAAAAAAACAGAACAGAAAGATAATGCTCGAAAAAACCATTTACCGTTCCACTCCCATCCGCGCTGTATCCGTACATACACTCTGCTGCTTTAACATTCCCGTCCCTTTTCCCTTCCCGTATCGCAACATAAGGATCCGCTTTTGCAAAATGACACCATAGGATTATATCATAGGTTCTGTTTTTACACAAATACAAAAACTGCCGCACCCTTTACCGGAAATCCTGCATATACCGCGCGGTCCAGCATACGGAATCCCCTTTATTTGTTCGCGCGGGTATACGAGCACGGCAGCCCTGCTATCGTCTTATATCCCAATATTTACGGGTTCAGGCGGTTCGGTCCCCGGAAGATAAACATCGCCTCTTTGATATGCAGCCCCAGGATCAGCATGGTCAGCCGGTCCACACCGATGCCAAATCCGCCGTGCGGCGGGCAGCCATACTTAAAGAACTCCAGATAGAACTTTACATCTTCCCCCAGTCCCTTTTCATCCGCCTGAGCCTTCAGTTGCTCATAGCGGTGCTCTCTCTGCGCGCCGGTAGTGATCTCCACGCCTCTCCAGATCAGGTCATATCCCATCGGGACACCGTTCTCGTCCCGCATATGGTAAAAGGCTCTCTTCTCTGCGGCATAATCTGTCACAAACAGAAATTCGTGGTCATAATGTTTCTTCACCCATTCAAAACTCATCTGCTCCGCCTCGGTCGTCAGATCGCCTTTTTCGGAATCATCTACCACGTAGCCAAAGTCCTCTTCCAGTCCTTTATACAGTTCAGCCAGTGTCACCACCGGGAACGGCGCCTTCGGAACGATCACCTCTTTCCCGAAGAGTTCCTGTATCTGTTCGCCGTATTTTTCTTTGACCTCGGTGAGCGCCGCGATGATCAGCTGCTCCTCCATCTTCATCACATCCCGGAAAGAGTCGATATAACTGAATTCCAGGTCAAATCCGGTAAATTCCGTCGTATGCTTGCTGGTATAGGACTTTTCCGCGCGGAATACGGGTCCCACCTCAAAGATACGCTCAAATCCGCTGGCCATAGCCATCTGCTTATAAAACTGCGGGCTCTGCGCCAGATATGCATTACGGTCAAAATATTTTACTTCAAATACATCCGATCCGCTCTCACTGGCCGTACCGATCAGTTTTGGGGTGTGGATCTCGATAAAGTTCTGCTCCAGCAGATACTTTCTCATGGCATTTACAAATGCTGTCTGCACCTGAAACATCAGCTGATTCTCATCCGTCCTTAGATCGATCCAGCGATAGTCGATCCTCTGGTCGATGCTGGAACGCTCCACTGCTTTCTTTTTTTTGGTCGCCGGGATTTCCTTTCGCGCGATGGGAAGCGCCTCTGCAATGCTCTCGATCTGCAGCGCCGTGGGGATCAGTTCCAGCCCGCCCATCTTTACGTACTCATTCTCGATCACCTTACCGGTCACAGTGATCACGGAATCATTTGTGAGAGTATCCAGTTCCTCCAGGGATAACGGTGTATTCTCCTTTTCGATCGTGATCTGCAGTTTTCCCGTGATATCCTTCAGCACGATAAAAGCCATGGCCTTACTGTTTCTGAAATTCTCAATAAAACCCTGTACTTTGATCTCATTTCCGATCCGGTTCTTTACATCCTTGATATATGTTCTTTCCATAAAACCTCTCCTCCATCAATCACACTTTTTAATATTTTTCTATAAAATTATAGGACTTCTGCCATAAAAGTCAATCCATTTTTGTGGCGCATGCGCTCTCTGCCCTGCCCCCGCTGCCACTTTGCTTTTTTCAGGATACTCCCCCTACGGGAACACGGGCTGCCGGGACCACTTCACTGGCGCGTTCCGTATGAACCGCCTGATCATCAAAAAAGATCTGCGCGCCAAACGCCTCCAAAACATCCCGTTTGGATATGCCGCCCAGAAAATGCGCTTCATCGATACGCACATTCCAGGCACGCAGCGTTCTGATCACGCGCTCATGCGCCGGCGCATTCCTGGAAGTGACCAAAGCTGTACGGATCGGTACTTTATCTGCCGGAAATTCCTTCTGCAGATCCGATATGGTCTTGAGCAGTTTTGCAAAAGGTCCCTGCTTCATGGGATCCTTCGCGTTGTCCCGTTCATTTGCCTCAAATGCCTCCAGCCCCTCCTGCTGAAAGATCCGTTCCGATGCATCCGAAAAAAGCACGGCATCCCCGTCAAAAGCAATGCGTATCAGGCCGTCCCCTCTTTGATTCTCTGTATCGTAATGATGCACGCCATCACTATAGATAATGCCTGCAGCGATCCCGGAATCGATCGCGCTTCTCACATCATCTTCATAAGCCGAAAGAAACAGGTCCGTTTTAAAGGCATTCAGATAGGGAGCCAGCGACGCCCCGCTGACTAAAGATGCCCTGGTGATGTCCAGCCCGTAATGACCTATGGAATTAAACACACGCAGCGAAGTATCCGCGCTGTTTCTTGACATGATGATCACCTCTACCCTGCCTTCCTGTCCGGGTAATTTGTTGATGGCCAGAAGAGACCGGATCAGCGAGAAGCCCGGTCCCGGCTTCAGTACCTCATTTTCATGCTCCACCTGATATTTGCAGAATGCCTCTACTCCCTGCCGCTCAAAGATATCGTTTTCCATCGACATATCAAACAACGCCCTGGAAGAAACACCGATCACCAGTTTTTTATCCAATTCGTATGCCATACTCCCTCCCCTCTTATCGTCCGTGCTGGTATTTCTTTCTCTCCTGCAGTACCATCCGGATATAGCGGCAGCGTTCTTCCGGCGTGCCCTCCTGCGAACGGATATCCAGCCATAATTCCATTAATGTCAGATCCTTTTCCGTCAAACTGTACTGCCCTTTCCGCAGTACCTCCAACTGCTCCTCCACCGTCTGCGCATCCAGAAACGCAGAGAGTACCGGATTCACGCCTTCTGTTCCGGACTCCTTTGGCTCTGTCTCCGAAACCTTTGTCGCTTCCGCCTTTACCGGTTTCGGTCCCGGATCGTTCCGTGCTCCCGTATTTGCCCGTTCCGTTTTCACGGCGGGTTCTTCTGCCGGCACCGGCGTATCTTTCTTTTCCAACAGCTGGAAACGCTTTTTTTGTACCGCGTCCGGATATTTCTGATGATCCACTTCGCTCATAAATTCCTCCAGATCCCGTACATAGATCTGAAAGGGCTCATATAATCCCTGATAGACCACGCTCTGCCTGCCGGTACCGGCATCGACGGCCAGCAGCAGCACCTGATACTCTTTCCCTTTGAAATGTCTGTACCTCTCATACGGTCTGGGCATATCCCTCATGATGTATCTCCTCTATAAATAACAGTTTGTATCCGGCTCCCCATCTGCTCTTTTCTGAAATGCTTTTGGATCGTAACTGTTCCCAAAAACATTATCCGAATCAATATTATATCCTAAAATAAACACCGCTGCAACCAATGCCGCCCTTTCCCCGCAACAGCCGTCGGACCAATAGCTGTTCCCTTGGTCCGCAGGCATAACCTGCCGGCAAATGCCATCACAATACGGACAGTTCCAATCTCACGCCGTCTGCTTCCGGCGGAAGTTCTGTCAGGCTCTCCAGCACCGCCTGTCTCCCCGTTTCGTCCATACGGCTAAGCCTGTCATGGTGGATCCGGATATAATAGGTGCGGATCTGCCCATCAATGACCGCGGATACCGTCAGCCCGCTGTTCGGACAGCCCCGCTTTGCCAGTTCGCCCCGCAGGTTCTGCGTATAGTCCTTTATAAGCTGTTGATAGTACAGATCCTCATCCGCATGGATATCCTCCTGTCCTGCCGCCCTCACCTGCGAAAAGAAAAACATCAGGATTACCAGCAGGAATACCAGTCCATAAAATGTTTTATCATTTTTATCCATCTTTTTGATCCTGCCTTCCATCCCCTTCGTGTTTACCCTCCCGGATCTGTTTTTCCCGCAATTTTTGTTTGCCTGCATCCGCATCCGCCTGTTTCTCTGTTTTATCATCTCACACCCTCCATCCTGTTTATTCCCTGTATCACGTCTCATCTATATTTATGAAGTATTTACAAGCATTCTTCCTTAAGCCGCATTCTTTTCCAGCGCTTCCAGTTCCTCACGCACTTCACGCATATCCTCGCATGCGCAGTAAAACTCTCCCCTCACATAGATCTCATAATGTCCCATTCTTGTCTTTACCTTGATATCCATCTCTTTTTCCTCCTGTACTGTTTATGCCGTTTCCGGCTTTCCCTTCCTTCTGAATATCATTATAGTCATTATGTGTCCAATAATTTACTCTTTTGCAAAACATTTGTTCGTTTTTATAAAAATAAAAAAAACAGCCGTAAATGACGACTGTTTCATCTATAGCCATTCCATTTGCAGCAGCATTGGAAATGCTGTCACGCTTTTATCATTCGTTTGGAAATCATTAACGTTAACCGGTATGATCCCCATCCCGTGCAGACACGGCTACTGTGCTCGCGCAAGCGTTTCTGCGATCTCCACGGCGATCTCCGAAAGCGGCGTGTCTATCACCTTCTTTTTGCAGTGCACCGCTTCATTCAGATCCGCAAACTCTTTTAACAGCACCTCCATCTCCGGCTGCCTTTCCAGATAGCAGTGCCCTGTTTTCTCACGCTCCGCATAAAAAACCGAAAGCATCTGCGTGATCAGTTTCAGTTTTCCTTCCGTATCAGACGCTTCCATCAAAACATCCGGCCGCCTGCGGTACAGTTCCATATAATACTGTCCTGCGGCATCCAGATCCTGCTGCTTAAAATACGCCGCAATGACCGCAACCGCCTCCTCCGTTTCCTTCTTGCCGCCGATCACCGCTACACCGCATTCCAGCACCCGGCAGCCATGATAACGCAGATACACCATCAAAAGCAGTTCCGACAGAAAACCATACAGCCTTTTCTGATAGTCATTATAGCCTGTCATATCCACCTGCTTTTCTACCGTAAACAGAAGATCGAACAGCCAGGCCGAATATTCCATAAAAAGGGAACGTTTCACGATCAGCATATTTCCAAAATAGGTCTCATTTCCCCCGGCGGTCTTTTCATAAAACGGCAGATACGCAGGACAGCGCGCCGCAACGGCCTCCTGAAGAAAAACCAGATCCTTCGGATTGTGTTTTCCCCCGAAGGCTTCCTGATACGGATGATCCAGCACCACCTTTTTGGTGGTAACCGCATCATAGTCCCGCAGTGCTTCCGATACAGCCTTTTCCGTAAACAGTTTCCCCCGCCGGTCCAGCAGATACCTCCGGTAATGACAAAGCCCCAAAATATCACTGTCCCTGTCATTCTTCCAGATCCAGTACATGCCGGTCAGTTCGCTGTAAAATGGATTTTTTTCAGATATGTTTTCACCGGAATCGTCTTTCAGAAAACCCAGATCCCCACGCCCCGGGCAGGCCGCCCCTACCTGCAGCGGCACATACAAAGGATCGGGCGGCGGGGTAAACGCTTTATGCGTGACTGTATAGATCCGTGCTTTCATTTACTCCCCCTCCACCAACCGGTCCATCCATACCTTTTTGCCGATCATGATGCGCCCGATGGTGGTTTTGATCATATCCAGCGCCTGTATGATCAGATAGACCACGATCACGGGCAATGCCGTCCGATGGCACAAAAGCCATGCCACAGGCACGCTCACCACCCAGTTATAGCCGCTGTCAAACAAAAAGGTGATAAAGGTCTTTCCACCGGAACGCAGCGTAAAATAGATGGCATTGAGATAGCCCTGCAGCGGAAAAAACAGCGCAGTGGCCATGATGAACTGTCTTGCCAGATCCCGCACTTCCTCCGTGGTCTTGTAAAATGTCGGAAACGGAAAGGAAATGCCGATCAGGACCAGCGCAAACACCGTACTCACCAATGCCGTAAAACGCATCAGCACCACGCTGGCTTTTTCTGCCAGTGCCATGCGGCCGCTGCCCAGATACTGTCCCGTGATCACCCCCACTGCATTTCCAAGCGCCACGAAAGACACATTCATCAGATTGCAGATCGCATTGGAAATATTGATGGCTGCCACCACATCCAGGCCTTTATAGGAATAGCACTGCGTCAGTGCCGCAATGCCGGAAGACCACAAAAACTCATTGACAAAGATCGGCAGTCCCTTAAAGAACATCCGCCGTGCCAATGCCGCAGGGATATGGAACTGCCGGTAAATGCCCTGTAAAAAAGGGTATTTTCGCATCTGCGCATGGCTCCAGACGATCAGCGTGGCAAACTCTGCCAGCCTTGCGATCACGGTAGCCACTGCCGCTCCCTGCACGCCCATTTGCGGAAAGCCGCATTTTCCGTAGATCAGCAGATAATTCAGCACCACATCCACGATCACGGATACGATCCCCGCCACCATCGGCTTCATCGTCTCGCCGGTCTCCCGCAGCGTGCCGGCATAGCACTGCGTCAAAGCAAAAGGCAGCAGGCCGACGATCATGATCAACTGGTACTGCCTTCCGTATGCCTTGGTCAGCATCGGATCCAGCACTGCATTTTCCCCTTTTAGATACAGCGACAGCAGCCCTTCGCCTCCCAGAAAAAATACCGTACTTCCAAGCACGGTAAGCACCAGGGCTGTAAGTATTTTGAATCGGAAGGTCTGCCGCACACCCTCCGTGTTTCCGCTGCCGTAATACTGGGCGCCATAGATCCCCGGTCCTGCCAGTGCGCCAAAGACTGCCAGACTGAACACAAAGAGCAGCTGGTTGGCAATTGCCACACCCGTCATGGGCTCCGTCCCCAGCGAGCCCACCATGATATTGTCCACCAGCCCTACCGCATTGGTAATGGCCTGCTGCACCATCATGGGGATCGCCAGCCTGACAGTTTTTTGTAAGATTGTTTTTGTTTCCTTCTGCATCATTTTCTTAACTGCATCGTTTTCTTAATTCCATCTGCCCTTGCATTTGCGCCGGACAGATATGTTTCCCTGTTCTCCCGCTATGATCTCCCCCTGCCAAAAGCGTTTTTTCACCCCCCGGCAAGGGACTTATAGTAAACGACAAAACTATTTTCGTTTTGTCGTTTACTGCGCCGGATTTTGGCCGCTGAAAGCGGCATATTTCCTTACAAAATCCGTGCGCATCCTCGCGGAGCGTTATAGTAAGCGCAATTATTTATTGCGCTTA
>JAFUUX010000223.1 GCA_017471325.1 Lachnospiraceae bacterium
AACGACAAAACTATTTTCGTTTTGTCGTTTACTGCGCCGGATTTTGGCCGCTGAAAGCGGCATATTTCCTTACAAAATCCGTGCGCATCCTCGCGGAGCGTTATAGTAAGCGCAATTATTTATTGCGCTTACTATAAAACAACAAGAACAACTGGTTCTGTTTTCACCCCGCAAAGGAAATTATAACTGAAAACGATACCCCTTACAACCTTTTTTGTTACTGTCACATTCCCTTTGCCTGTAAACCGTAAAAGCCTTTAGCCCGCGCTGCTTTGCGGTATCTCAAAAGAGACACGCACCTTATCCTGAAAATAATAGATGATCGGCGCCGGTCGCATCCCTCCTGCAACCTTCCGCCGTGGCATCGGCGCCGCCAGATTGATCCGCATCTCTCCCTCCAGCCGCCGCACGGCATATCTGTTGGGAACGATAAAATGCATCCCCTTTTCTACAGGCCTGCCGTCGATCCTGCCGCTGCCCTCGATCACGCTGCCGATCAGAAAGCTCTCACACGCCATATCCGGTGCTAACGCTCCGCTTACGCACACCGTCCACACCTGATAATCCGCCGTGGTCACCAAAAGCTGCGGCGTATTTACACGCCCATCCGTATGTACCACATCTTCTGCCTTGATGCGGTACGGCGCCCTGGCCACCTCCAGCCCCTCCGTCAGATGCAGCTGCCGCGGCCTGACGTAATCATACATCCGGTAGGTAATGTCACTGTTCTGCTGCACTTCCAGAAGCTCCACGCCTGCAGTAATGGCATGCAGCGTCCCCGGCTCGATCTGGATGAAATCCCCCTTCCTTACCGGCACACGGTTCAGCAGCGCATCCCATTTCTGCGCACGGACCAGCCGCTCAAACTCCTCCCTGCTTTCTGCCCTGCTGCCGACGATCAGTTCCGCGTCCTGCGGACAGTCCAGGATGTACCAGCATTCACGCTTGCCCATGCCCAGCCCATGTGCTTTCGCATACGCATCATCCGGATGCACCTGTATGGAAAGATCCTCTTTCGCATCTATGATCTTGACCAGCAGCGGAAAGCGTTCTCCCGCGTGCGCGCCAAACAGTTCCGGCGCTTCTGCCCACAGCTGCGATAAGGTCATGCCCTGATACCGCCCTTCGGCCACCACGCTGTCTGCCTGCTCATTGCAGGATACCGCCCAGCATTCTCCCAGTCCGCTCTCTCTTGCGCTTTCGTACCCCCATTCCGTGCGCAGGCGGCTGCCGCCCCAGATCCTCTCCTTCAGTACCGGCTTTAAGAATAATAGTTCTGCACCTGTATTCATATCCCTGCCTCTTTCTCATCCTGAACCGTTTTTGTTTTTTTACTAAAATTTACTTTATCATTTACTTTCGGTTTAGTCAATATCATTTTTTTGATATTGATCCATTATGATTGCGTTCTTTTCCTGTCAATCAAGCAGAGAAGACAAAGCCGCACCCTGCTCACGCACGGGCCGACGGTCAGTTTTCGCTGGCGGCTCTGCGATATAAAAAAACAGGCTGCCTAACAGCCCGTTTTCTCAATATACGCTTTCAACATCATTAAGTTTTGACAGACCGCCGTAGTGCATTGCAGGTCTTCCTCCGTTGGTTCCGTTAAGTCCGGCACCATCACTGTCCTGCACCCGGCAGCATGTGCGCTCTTTAAGCCGTTTGGCGAATCTTCCACGGCAACCGCCTCCTCCGGTGCGCAGCCCGCGATCCTGCAGGCTTCCAGATACACATCGGGAAACGGTTTCCCCCGCGCCACCGACTTCGTGGAAATGATCTGCGCCTCCCCGATCGCCAGCCCTGCATCTTTGGTGTACCGCCCTGCCCTGCCGGACGTCGAGGCTGTAACGATATAATACGGCCGTCCGGTCTCCCTTAGCCAGTTCAGCAACTCCGCCGCCCCTGCTTTCGCCCTGACCGGATGCTCCCTGCGCCAGGCCTCCATCCGGCTTTTACGTTCCTCGCGCACCGCCTCATAGATATCCCTGCCGGCCAGTTCCCGGAAGTGCTCCCTTGCCAGGCCACTGTCCAGGCTGCGCATCCGCAGAGACTGTTCATAAGTCATCTCTATGCCAAAGGCTTCAGAAGCCTCCCGCCAAAAACGGCTGTACAACGGCTCTGTATCGATCAGTACCCCGTCCAGGTCAAAAAAGATCATACCGATCCCGCCTTTCCCTGCTCCTGCAATAGCACCAGCACCCGTTCCGTTTCCTCTGTTTCCGTTCCGTCCGTATCCGCATCCCGGGACTCCAGATATACCATGCCGGCCTGCTCCGCCAGCGCGCGTATCTGCTTAGTTTCATAGCCCCGCTGCAAGTGCGTTTCGTCAAAGCGCCGGTATCTGCCATCCTCCTCCTGCACGTACACGGTCAGATCATATTCATTCACCTGCTCCTCTTCATGCCAGGTATTTTCCCAGATAAAACTGCATTCTCCCCTGTCCTCCGCGATCACGGCATCTCCGATCACATCACGGTATTTATGCAGCGTGTTAAAATCAAAAAGGAAGATCCCCCGCGGATCCAGATAATTATTGGCCAGCCGGAATACCTCCTTTAACTCTTCTTCCTTCAATATATAATTGATGCTGTCACACACACATACGATGGCACGCACCGTTCCATACAGTTCAAAAGCACGCATATCCTGGCACAAATACAGGATATCCTGCCCGCTCTGCTCTTTCTTCCGGTTAGCCGCCTCCAGCATCTCCGGCGAAAGATCCACACCGATCATATCGTAGCCTGCCTGCGCCAGCATCTCCGTCAAAGTACCGGTGCCGCAGCCCAGATCCAGTACCAGTCCGTCATCAATACCGTGCGCCTGCAGCAGTTCTATGATACGCTCTGCCCATGCCGCATAAGGCACATCATCCATGAGCTGGTCATAGACTTCCGCAAAATCCGTATAACTCTCCATCCTTTTAACCCATTGCCCCGACAGCGCCCACCACGCCGGCGCTCAAAAGCCCCATGATCACACCGGCCAGTGCTACACCGCCTACCACTGCCAGCACACTCTTCTTAAAATCCATATCCAGCAGGCTGGCTGCCAGCGTTCCCGTCCATGCCCCGGTTCCCGGCAGCGGAATACCTACGAACAGGAACAGCGCAAAGTACAGCCCCCGTCCTGCTTTTTCCTGCAGTTTAAGTCCGCCCTTTCTGCCTTTTTCCAGACAAAAGGTAAAAAACTTCCCGATCACCTTTTTATCTTTCCCCCATTCCAGCACTCTTCTGGCAAAGAAGAAAATGACCGGCACCGGAAGCATATTGCCGATCGCGATCAGGCAATATCCCAGCAGCAGACGGAACTCCGGATTCAGCACCCGGAAAGCGTGCGCCACGGGCACCGCGCCGCGCAGTTCGATCAGCGGTACCATGGCTACGATAAAACACGCAAGATACTGGGTTACGATATTGCCGCCAAATGTCTTTATTAAAAATTCTTTCATTTCAACAGTTCCTCCAGTGTACTGATCAGTATTTCCGCCTCCGCATCCGTCCCTACCGAGATACGCAGGTAATTGTCTATCCCCGGCTGTTTGAAGTAACGCACAAAGATATGCTTCTCCTTCAGATACCGAAAGATCTCCTCTGCGGGCTTTTCCTGATGCGTGGCAAAGATAAAGTTGCTCTGCGAATCCGGGAAGGAAAATCCCAGCCGTTTCAGTTCCCGCTTCATCCATTCCCGCGTCTTTACCACCTTTGCCAGCGTCTCTTTAAAATAAGCATCATCCAGCACGGCTTCCCGCCCCAGCAAAAGCGACGGCATGTTCATGGTATAGGAATTGACCGAAAACTTCACATCGTTCATATAGCGGATCAGTTTTGCATTCCCGATGGCAAACCCGACGCGCAGGCCTGCCAGCGCGCGGGATTTGGAAAAGGTTCTTACCACCAGCAGGTTTTCATATCTTGCAAGCAGCGGCAGCGCACTCTCCCCGCCAAAGTCCACATAGGCCTCATCCACGATCACCACACTGTCCGGATTGGATGCCGTGATCTCCTCTACCAGACTCAACGGCTCCGCCACGCCTGTAGGCGCATTCGGGTTTGGGAAAATGATCCCGCCGTTTTCTTTTTTATAATCCTCCACCCTGATCCGGAAACTTTCATCCAGCGGCTGTGTTTCATAAGGGATGCCATACACCTCTGCCCAGACCGGATAGAAGGAATAAGTGATATCCGGAAAAAGGATCGGTTTCTTCCCATGGAAAAATGTCAGAAACGCCATGGATATCACATCATCCGAGCCCACGCCCACAAATACCTGCTCCGGTTCCACACCATGGTACTCTGCCAGCGTTTCCGTCAGGATCTTCGCATCCGGCGCCGGATACAGGCGCAGATCCTGATAGGGCATTTCCTGCAGCATTTTCCGTACCCCCGGTGCCGGCGGATACGGACACTCATTCGTATTCAGTTTTACCATCCGATCAAATTTCGGCTGCTCTCCCGGTGTATACGGGACCACCTTCCGCACATTCTCTTCCCAGCTCATGCTTTCCTCCCGGCATTCTCTTCAGTTTTCCTGTTTCTCGCGCGCTGCTTTTTCCTTCCGCTCGCGCTCTTTTATCTTTGCATACTGCGCGCCATACTCTGTTTCATATTC
>JAFUUX010000224.1 GCA_017471325.1 Lachnospiraceae bacterium
AAGCGCAATAAATAATTGCGCTTACTATAACGCTCCGCGAGGATGCGCACGGATTTTGTAAGGAAATATGCCGCTTTCAGCGGCCAAAATCCGGCGCAGTAAACGACAAAACGAAAATAGTTTTGTCGTTTACTATAATTACATAACTAAAAATCCACTGTAAGGCGGATCACTGCCAGTCTGCTTCTTTTGAATGCCCTTTCTTCACCGCTTTCCATGCGAAGTGTCACCGTGTCCCTGTCAAAGCGTTCCAGGATCCCCGTAAACTCTTTTTCCCCATCCAGCGCTTCAAACAGCTTCAGTTCCACTTCCTCACCGATGCTGTTTTCAAAATGGCGGTCTTTTTTTAACTGCCGTCCCAGCCCCGGGCTGCTGACCTCCAGGATATACGCCTCCGCGATGAAATCCTCCGCGTCCAGCCGATCCGAAAACGCCCTGCTCACATTCTCGCAGTCCTGAATGTTCACACCGCCGTCTTTGTCAATATAGACCCGCAGATACCAGTCGCTGCCTTCTTTGACGTATTCCACATCATAGATCCGCACGCCGTTTGCATCCGTAACGGGCTTTAACAGTTCCTCCGCCCTGCTCTCGATTTCTTTTTTTCCTGCCATGATTTTTCCCTGTCAGCTCCGGTTAAAATATCCTTCATAAACACATAAGAGTAGGTGCAGCACCTACTCTTACCATAAAACAATCTTACAATTCTTTACTTTATCACTATTGTGCGGATTATGCAAGCATTTTTTCATGCAAAAGCGTTTATTCGGATCTTTCCGGACTGTTTTTGTTTTCAAAAATCATAATTTCAGAAAAACTTTTCGAGATACGCGACCGCCTCTGCTTCCTCCACGGCATCCGGACGGATCACCGTGATGCCAAACAGCCCGTCCCACTGATAGATCAGTTTTAACGCATCCCCTTTGATGCGGTACTGCTGCTCGCCCAGTTCTTCTATGGTGCCCCCGGTCTCCCGTTCGATCTTTTTTAAGAGATACGCAAAGGCATTTGCCTCTCCGTAGTCACTCTCCGCCCCGCCGGAAATAAAGATCCAGCCATCCTCCGTACATTTTTCTATCCTGTAATGAAATTCCATGTTCTTCCTCCCTGCCGGCCTGCTCCGCCGGCCACTGTGCCCGTTCCCAAACCACCCTGCCGGCTCACATCACATCCGGCGCTCCGCATCCGCCGCATCACGGTAGCCCAATAACTGCGCGGTATTGTTCATCGTTTCATAAGCCAGATTCTTCCCCTGCTGTGCCAGTTCCGCGATAAACCGCCCGTAAAGCAAAAGCGTCGCGTCCGAATAAGTGCCCAGTTCCCCGCGCAGATATGTCTCATAGGACGTGTCATCAGCCGTATCCTCAGACGTGTGGATCCTTCTGGCATTCCCTGCCATCTTGGGATACTGCCGGGCAAATGCCTCCATCCAGCCCACCTGGATCGCGATGATCTCCTCCTGGATCTGCTTTCTTTCTGCCGAGATCTCCGGAAAATACTGCTTCAGTTCCGCATAACGCTCCGGCGCCGTAGACTCCATCATGCGCCCGTATTTTTCCGTGATCAGGTTTCGTCCGGTCGCTTCCGCCGCCTTCAGATCCGCCAGAAACGAAGCAAGCAGTTCCTCCGGCCAGGTCATATACTGGCTGCGGCGCATCACGGAAAAGGTATTCCAGTTGTCCTGACAGTCTGCCCGCCCGCCTTCATTGACGGTCTTGTCAAACTGCTCCCATTCGGTCTTTACGATCGCCTCGATCAAAGATCCTGCCTGCGATCCGTTACCGTCTGCATCTGCGGGCATGACCGGTACCTCCCCGGTCTGCACTGCCGCCGTTTTCTTTGTATCCTTTTGATCACCGCGGCGGACCAGCCCGGCGATTTCGGCGATATAGCGGTCCGCAAAGGGTTCCTTTTTATCATACTCCTGTATGAGCCCCTGCTGCTGCATCTGATCCAGCAAAAGCGCCGCCACCACATCGAAAGTCAGCGCCTTGTCATCCGTGCCGTTCTGCATGACCATATTGCGCCCGTCCGGCATATCCGCGAGCGCCTCCGCGATATCCCCCACCTCCGGCAACAGCGGCAGGCCGGCCACACTGCGGCGCAGCAGTTTCAGATACGGCGGATATTTGTGATTTAAGTAGCAGACGATCTGCAGCATGGCCTGCACCGCCCGTGCCTCATACAGGCGTGCCGTCACATAATCCGCCCGCCGCATGGAACGCAGATAATTATACTGCCCGGCCTGGGAAAAGAGATGCGTCAGCGTTGCCAGCTTGCGCCTGCGGAATTCTTCCGGCATCTCCTCGTGAAAATAAGTACGCAGTTTCGTAAGCGTCCCCTCACCGTCATAAAAGATCTCCCCATTGACCGCAGCCGCGATCCCGGCCAACTGTTCATCATCCATCATATACAGGTGGTCGCTGATCCCTTTGGCATAATAACGCATGGTGATCTGTCCGATCCCTGTCAGCCGTTCAAAATAATCATCGATCTCCAGTACACCCTGCCGCAGCATGGACAGATCCGGTTCCCCGCCAAAGCACGCCCTGTATGCGGTGCGGTATAGTTCCTGCAGCAGCACGCCATACACCGGCGCATGCACGGCCGGTATCCAGATACAGCAGCCGTCCGCAAAATCATGGTCTTTTGAATAATCATCGTCAAAGCCGAAATGCTCGGAACCTTCCCCTGCGTAACCGGCTGCGATATACGCCAGCGCCTCCGGACAGTTTGCTTCGATGACCGGCAGCAGATAGTCCTCATAAAATGTCCGGCTGCGCTTTACGGCCGGCATTTCATCCGGCGGTGTCTCCTTTTCCACCCCCGCCATCTGCATCGCCAGTTCATAATTCTCTTTCACGCGCAGATAACTTTCGGAAGCGCCGGTTCCTTCATACAGCTGTTTCATGGCCTTGCGGAAACACTCCGCAGCCCCCAGATAATCCTTTTTATGAAAATACAGCGCACCAAGCGCCGATAGGGCGGCACTGTAATGAAAATCTTTTCCGCCGTCTTTTTCAAAGATATTGATGGCCTCCTGCAGCCAGTCCTCCGCCTCTGCCCTGCCCTCCGGAGACGCCTCGATCAATGCCGCTGCCAGGTTTGCCCTGGTGGTCGCCTGCTCGATCTCGTGCTCCGGATACGTATCCGCGATCTTTAACGCCATCTGGAATTCCTCAATGGCACGCTCCCATTCCTTCATCTCCTGATACAAAAGCCCGCGGTTGTTATACAGGCCGGCAAAGAGAAAATCCCCCTCCGGCAGCATCTTACCGTACATCTCCTCACATACGGCGTAACGCTTCTCCGAATCCGCGTGCATCCCAAAGCCCCGGTACGCATTTGCCAGGTTCAGCATCGTGGTGGCATACTCGATGCGGCCGGTAAAATCCAGTTCATGCATCAGACGCTCGAGTTCCCCCGCGTAACGCACGCCCTCTTCCACAAAATACGCATCCCTGCAGAAACCGATGATCTCATTCAAGAGTATGATCTCGGATGCGATGTCCTTTTCCTCCCGGGACATATCGATCTTCTGCATCAGATAGGAAAGGATCTCCCGGGGCGCCTTTACGCCAAACATGCTGTCATATTCCTTAAGTACTGCATCGATATTCATATGCCATCCCTCCATCGCTGTTTATCCTGCCAAGCCAGACCGCCCGGCGCCTGTTTATCTGAAAAAGCGGCTGATATCATTAAAGAGCACTGCCAGCATCAATGCAAAGAGCAGCACAAAACCGATCAGGTGCACGATCCCCTCTTTTTCCGGCGGTACCCTGCGCCCGCTGATGGCTTCAAACAGCAGGAACAGCAGCCGTCCTCCGTCCAGCGCCGGGATCGGCAATAAGTTCAGCACGCCCAGATTGACCGAAAGCAGCACGGCAATGTTGAACAGATTGATGACCACCACCATTGCGCCCTGAGGGGCGGTCGCCTCTATGGTATCATCGATCACATTGGCAACCCCTACCGGCCCTGCCAGATCATCAATCTTTGCATGCCCGCCCAGCATATACAGCAGACTGTCCCAGGTAGCCATCAGCCAGTAACGCACCTCATACCAGCTGTACTGAAAAACCTTTAAGTTATTGCAGGGCAGATACTCTGCCGGACCGGTAAAACCGATATAATAGCGTCCGGCCTCTTCGTTGTATTTCGGCTCCAGTGTCACTGTGTACTGCTGCCCTCCACGCTCATAGACGATCTCCATGGGTTTGCCGTTGTTCATATAAGACTTGATCACAACCTCCCGGTGAAGGTTCGTGCGGTAACCGTCGATCTTTACGATACGGTCCCCTGCCTGTATGCCTGCCTCTGCCGCGGGATAGCCCTCCATCACATCTTTGATGATGGGCAGATCTTCCGGGCTGAACCAGACCATGAACAATGCCAGCAGATACGCCAGGATCACGTTAAACAGCGGTCCTGCCACCACTGCAGCGATACGCCCCCAGACCGGCGCCTCGTTAAAAGGCTTTCCTGCCAGATCCCTGCGCACCTCTTCGGTCTGTTCCTCCTCCGCCGTGATGCCGTTTCTTCTCCCCAGTTCCGCGCCTTCTCCCGGCTCGCCTTCAAAAATACACGCACCGCCGAAAGGCAGCAGGCGGATCACAAATTCCGTTACTTTGCCTTTTTTGCGGAAAATGGCCGGTCCCATGCCGATGGAAAACTCATTTACCCGGATGCCGTTTAAACGCGCCAGAAGATAATGCCCAAACTCATGGCTCACGACCACAACCGTAAAGATGATCAGAAAAGATAAAATGGTCAAAACAGGTGAATTCATCTATCAAAACAATCCTTTCAGATATTCATAGGTCTCCTGCTCTGCGGCAAGGATCTGTTCCACATCCGGCTCCGGCACTGCCTGATGATGCTCCATGGCTTTCCCGATCAGTTCCACGATCTTTAGAAAGCCGATCTTTTTCTCCAGAAACATCGCCACCGCAAGTTCGTTCGCCGCATTGTAGACCGTCGGCATCGTCCCGCCCGTCCTGCCGGCACGGATGGCCAGCGGCAGGCCCGTAAAGGTTTCCGTATCCGGCGCTTCAAAGGTGAGTGACTTTAAAGTATAGAAATCCGCACGCTTTCTGGGAATACGCAGCGGCACACGGTCCGGATAAAACAGCGCATACTGAATGGGCAGTTTCATATCCGGCGCCCCCATCTCCGCGATCACCGCCCCGTCCTGATACTCCACCATGGAATGTACGATGGACTGCGGATGCACTACCACATTGATCTGATCGTAATCCACGCCAAAGAGCCACTTCGCCTCCATGACCTCCAGGCCTTTGTTGACCATGGTGGCCGAATCTATCGTGATCTTGCGCCCCATCGCCCAGTTGGGGTGCTTTAAGGCATCCTCCACCTGCACGTTTTCCAGTTCCTCTTTTTTCTTTCCGCGGAACGGTCCGCCGGAACATGTCAGCCAGATCTTTTCGATACGGTTTTTCGGTTCCCCGTTCAGTGACTGAAAGATAGCGCTGTGCTCGGAATCCACCGGCAGGATCTGCACCCCGCATTTTTGGGCCAGCGGCATGATGATATGACCGGCCGTTACCAGCGTCTCCTTATTTGCCAGCGCGATATCTTTTCCGGCCTCGATCGCCGCGATGGTCGGGCGTATGCCGATCATACCCACAACAGCCGTCAGCAGAATATCATAGTCCTTCAGCGCTGCGATCTGCAAAAGGCCTTCCATGCCGCACAGTACCTGTACCGGCAGATCCCGTACCCGAGCCGCCAAATCCCCCGCTGCCTCCTGCGTCCACATCACGGCATAGTCCGGCCGAAACTCCCTGATCTGTGCCTCCATCTGCTGTACGCTCCTGCCGGCCGCCAGCGCTTTTACGGAAAATGCCTCCGGATATTCCCTTACCACTTCGAGTGTCTGTGTTCCGATCGAACCTGTCGAGCCCAATACCACAAGCCGTTTCATACGCTATGCCTCCTAATGCGATCCCCAAAAATTCCCAAAAGCATAACCGGCAGCATGACTGCTGCCGTCTGTCACTGCCTTTATCTGTTTTATCCGAATACCGTGATCGTCAGCAGATAGATCAGCGGTGCCGTAAAAATGATACTGTCAAAACGATCCATAATGCCGCCGTGTCCGGGAATGCATTTTCCGTAATCCTTGATCTGGAAATCCCGCTTGATCGCGGAAGCCGCCAGATCTCCCACCTGCCCGATCACGCTGCCGCATACTCCCAGAAGCGGAAAGCCCCAGAGCATGTCTTCTATGATGTGCCCTGTCTTATACAGCACAAATCCGTACAGCAGCCCAAACAGACCGGCTCCCACAACACCGCCGATGCACCCCTCCACGGATTTCTTGGGGCTTAACCGCGGCGTGATCCTGTGCTTTCCAAACAGCACGCCCACAAAATACGCGCAGGTATCCGAACCCCAGGCGGATATAAAGATCAGCCACACGGCAAAAAAACCCAGCGTGAAAAAGGTGGTATCCTCCGGTGTCGTCAGCAGTCTTGTCATCAATGCAAAAGAGATCATGACCGGCCCGTAAACAAAACTGAAATAACTGTACATGACTTCTTTGGCATTAAACTTCGGAAAAGTAAATACAAAGATCATCATCAGAAGCGTCATATACAATACGACGGACAGCATCAGGTATGCCATGGGAACCTGCAGATAAACCAGCGTATAATAAAATGCGATGACTGCCATTCCCACGATCTCAAATACGCAGGTTTTTCCGGGTTTGCGTACACCGGTCGCCGAAAGCAGTTCCGTATACGCGATACAGGAAATGCATACCAATCCTGCCATGCTTACCAGCCCGCCGGCCCAGATGACCGCCATCATGATCACCACGATGGCCGCTCCGCTGATGGTGCGCACCAGCATGGTATTCGGTTTCTTCTCATCCTGACTCATACTTTTCCATACCGGCGATCACGCAGGGCGTAGGCTTCGATCGCCTTCTCCAATTCTGTTTCGTTAAAATCCGGCCAGCTGACTTCCGTAAAATAAAACTCCGTATAGGCACACTGCCACAACAGATAATTAGAGATGCGCTGTTCCCCGCTGGTACGCACCAGCAGATCCGGATCCGGATATCCGGCCGTATCCAGCGCTGCCGATATCTTTTCCTCCGTGATCTCTTCCGGTGCCAGCCTGCCCTCTGCTGCTTCTTTTGCCAGTTTCTGCACCGCCCGCCGGATCTCATCACGGCTGCCATAATTGATGGCGATCGTAAACTTTAAGCCCGTATTGCTCTCTGTCGCTGCCTCCAGTTCGGCGATACTTTCCTGAATGTCCGCCGCCAGTGCCGTCTTATCCCCGATCACACGCACTTTCATATTGTTGCTGTTGGCCCGTTTGATGCAGCCTCGCATATAATCCCGCAGCAGTTTCATCAGCGTGTTCACTTCCTCCGTGGGACGGGACCAGTTTTCCGTGGAAAAAGCATACACGGTAAAATACTCTATGCCATGGTTCCACGCCAGTTCACACATATCCTCTACATTTCTGGCACCCTGCACATGCCCTGCCGTCCGGGGCAGGCCACGCTTTTTTGCCCATCGGCCGTTCCCATCCAGGATCACCGCCAGATGCCTTGGTACTCTCTTTTCTGTTTCACCCATACCTTATATTTCCTGCGCTTTTATCTTTCGTGCAGCATAGAGCAAATCCCTTTTTTCTTTTTCTTTTTCTGTGCCTCTCGCTGCACCGGTGGCTTTATCCTATACTATAGTAAACGACAAAACTATT
>JAFUUX010000225.1 GCA_017471325.1 Lachnospiraceae bacterium
CCTGGCAGTTGCGGGCACACACATCCACAAAATCGTCCACGATATTTTTGCCGATCTCCACGGTATCCATGGACGGATCTTTGGACAGTTTGGTCAGCCAGTTGGTATAATACCAGCCCACGCCAGGCTCCGTCTCCTCCGAAGCAATGATATAGTCCGCATAACTGCTGACCATCAGGTCGGTCTCCACCGTTGCCATCAGGCATGCATCAAAGCCGATAAAATCATACTTTTCCCCGGCATTTTTCAATGCTGTATTGATCCCCGCCAAAGACATGGATCCGGCAGAGGCATGCGTTTCATCATAACCATAGCCGGAAAGCGAACCGCCGCCATGATCCCAGAAGATGAGCATCTGCCGGTTTGCCGGATAATTCTTTGCGCAATATCTGATAAACTCCGTCAGTGTTTCCGGATCCGTCATGGCTTTGTTGCCCATGCTGCTTTCAAGCTGCACCAGATTTCCGTTCTTTATCTGAAAGATCTGATTGGTGCTGTTTGAGATATTGCTCAATTTCCACTGCCTGCAGCCGCCGGTGTAGACGATGATATTTACATTGTCAGAAAGCGTGGCCGCCGCCATCTCTTTGATATCATTTGTGGCCATACCGTACTTTGACTCCAGATCCGTTCCGCACATATAGACCATGATCGTGATCTGATCTTTTCCGCTGCCCAGGATCTGTGTAAAACGCTCCCTCGCCTGCGGTGATATCTCGCTGTTCAGACTGCCCGTATTGGATGGCTGCACCCAGGAAGAGGATGTGCTGCTTAAACCGCTGTATGCGCTGCTGCCAAAACCGCCGCCCAGAAATGTACCGGCCAGCTGCCCGACGAGTTCCGCACCGGCACCGGTCACCACTGATGATACCGCCGGAGTATCACTCATGCCGCTGCCGCCGCCTAAAAGAGAACTTATGCCTCCGCCGCCGCCCAGCAGCAATATCACTGCAACGATCAGCAATCCCAGCTTGCTGCCGCCTCCGCCGCTGCGGTTTCCGCCGCCGGAATGGTTCCCCATGCCGGAGCCGCTGCCCACCGATCCGGTTCCCAGGCCGCTTCCCCGCCTGTGCACGCCGTTTCCGCTGCCTGTCACATTTTTTTCCCTGTTCCTTGGTGCATTCGCCATTGTATTTATCCCCTTTGTCATTCATTCCCCGATGCATCCATCCGCCTGTCGGCCCGGATACTCTCCGTTCTTCCCAAAACACTGCCCTGTTTCCTGTCACGCACTGCCGCGTTTGGGCGGCCTTGGTCCCATATACTGGTAGAAATAGGTCTTCAGCATACCGTTATAGATCTTGCGGTTTTTATCCGCCTTGCGCCCGATGGCTTTTTCCGCATCCTCATAAGAGGTGATCAGATACATGGACCAGGAATCCAGCGCCCGGTAGCGTTCCCCGATCGTGCGGTACAGCGGTTCCAGAGCCGCTTTTTCCTCCAGCCGTTCTCCATAAGGCGGATTCATGATCAGAAATCCGTATTTTTTCGGGTGGCTCAGCTGTTCCACGCCCCTGACCTGGAAATGGATCAGGTGATCCACCCCGGCCAGTTTTGCATTGGCCCTTGCCGTCTTTACCATCTCCGGATCGATATCATAGCCCTGGATATCCGTTTCCACCCCGGGTGTCAGTTCCTCTTTGGCTTCATCCACGGCTTCCTGCCAAAGTTTTTCCGCTGTCACATGCGGCCAGGTCATTGCCGTAAAGTTCCGCTGCATTCCGGGCGCCATATGCGCGGCCATCATGGCAGCCTCGATAGGGAAAGTACCGCTGCCGCAGAAGGGATCCACCAGAATGCGCCCTCCGTGCCACGGTGTCAGCATCAGCAGTGCTGCCGCCAGATTTTCCGCGATCGGCGCCTTTGCCGTCAGTTTCCGGTAACCGCGCTTGTGCAGGGATTCCCCGGTGGTATCCAGGCCGACCGTCACCTCGTCTTTTTTCAGGAATACGCGCAGCGGAAAATCCGCGCCATCCTCAGGAAACCATTCGATCCCGTAGATCCCTTTTAAGCGCTCTACCATGGCTTTTTTCATGACCGACTGGATATCCGACGGCGAAAACAATGCGCTCTTTACACTCGCCGCCTTTGCCACCCAGAAACGCCCGTCCTTCGGGATCCATTTTTCCAGCGGCAGCGCTTTCGTACCCTGAAATAATTCTTCAAATGTCTCCGCGTGAAAACTGCCCACTTTGATCAGGATGCGCTCTGCCGTGCGGGAACAGATATTCACCCGGCACACCGCCTCCGCATCCCCCGCAAAAGTCACACGCCCGTCCTCCACCTCCGTTACATCATAGCCCAGATCCGTGATCTCTCTTTTTAAAACTGCCTCCAGCCCGAAATGGCAGGGGGCGATCAGTTCAAAGCGTTCCATCATTTTAATCCTCTTTCTTTCCTTCCTGCTCTTCTTTTTCCCGGCGCAGGCTGTCAAAATGCTCCGCTACCGAACGCACTTCATCGATCGCTTCGATAAACACCTCCGCCACCAGCGGATCAAAATGCGTACCCGCGTCCTCTTTTATGATGCCCATCGCTTTTTCAAAAGAAAACGCCGGCTTATAGACGCGCTTTGATACCAGCGCATCAAAGACATCCGCTACAGCCATGATTCGGGCAGAAAGCGGGATATCTTCTCCGGATAATCCCTCCGGATACCCCTTGCCGTTCCATTTCTCGTGATGGTATGCCGCCAGATTTCTGGCCTCCGTCAGATAACTTTCCCCGTGCACTTTGGCGATCGCCTCTTCCATGATCTGCTTGCCGGCCGTGGTATGCGTCTTCATCACCGCAAACTCTTCATCCGTCAGTTTGCCGGGTTTGTTGAGTATCGCATCCGGCACGGCGATCTTTCCAACATCGTGCAGCGGCGCGGATTTTTCCACATCATCCATGAATTTGTCTGTCAGCTGATCCGCATAATAGCCTTTTTTCCGCAGGCCCTCCATGATGATGCGCGTATATGCCGCCGTTTTTTTGATATGATCGCCGGTGGATTCGTCCCTGTTCTCCACCAGATCCGCCAGGATCACGATCAGACCGGACTGCATCTCCCCGATGGTCTGTGCCTGCTGTTTCACATCCTCCGCGTAAGTCACGCTGTCCCGCATGGTCTTACAGAATGCGTGATACAGGTTTTCCACCTCATCCCCGGTAGCGATCTGCAGCTGTTCGATCCGCTCCACATTGGCTTCCATGTCTTCATTGTTTCCGTATGCAAATGCTTCCGCGCACTCTGCCATGCTGTTGATCGGCAGTACCAGATGGAAGCGCGCCAGCCACAGGCCGGTGGAAAGGATCAGCAAAAAGAACAGCATAAACAGCGACAGCATCTTGACGATAAACTCATTTTCGTAAACGCGCAGATCCCGCATAGAGATATCTACCGCCGCGTAGCATACGCAGCGCCCCTGCGGATCATAGACCGGCCGGTAGGCTGTGAGCAGCCAGCCATAGGTGTCATTTGTGATGATCGGCGCGATCGGTTCCCCATTGATCAGCTGCTGCACATACGGTGCGAAGGATTCGTCAAACGGGATCACATTGCCCGGCTCCTCCCCGGCCACATCCTCCGAATCCAGGTCAAAGACAACATGGCATCCGTCTTCACGGATCTGATACACATAAACGTACTTGATATCCGGCGAAGACTGGCGGATCCGGTAGAGCAGGGCTTCCGTCTCCCTGTATCCCCTGGCACTCTCCCCCCGTGAGATATATTCATCCACCTGCTGCGCATCGATCACGCCCGCCGCCATCAGCGCCGCCCCTTCCGCCAGATTGATGTGCTGCTCCTCGGTATAATTGCGGAACAGTTCCCGGCTGATGAATACCGCGACTACCGTAAGCAGCAGAGAAGCAGCGACCAGGATCAGCACTACCTTTCCCCGAAGCGACCGCTTGCGGCACTTTACCTGATCCGCTGCACGGCGCTCCTGTTCACCCAGCGGCGCCTGCTGCCAGCCCTCCATGCGGAGATCCGTCCATGCTCTCTCCGGCAGAAAACGCGCCAGCACCATGGCGATCACTACCGTCAACGCTTTATCTGCCAGATCGGTCGCCATGACAGCCAGAAAAGACGGAAGCCTGTATCCCGGCACCCCATGATCCATAAACCAGTTGCGCAGGGGGATATATTCCGGCCCTGCCTCTCCTTCATAGATCGCCAGCATCAGCACATACCCGATCCCGCCGCCAAGCGCCGCCAACAACAGCGTATAAGCCAAAATACCGCCTGCCTTTTTCAGATATCCCTTCTGGAAAAAGAAAGCCGTGCTGACAGCGATCAGACCGTTGATTACCGCAAAATATACTGAAAAATTGTAAGAAAAACTTTGGATCAGGTTTGTCGCCAGTGCCACGATGATGCCAGGCAGGTACCCGCCCGTGAGGGCTGCCAGGATCGTTCCCACCGTGTCCAGGAAAATATATACCGAAAGCTGTCCGGCGATCCAGCCTCCCAGCAGGTTTACTGTAATACCGCCAACGACCGGCACCAGTCCCAGCAGCAGCCTGTACGATTTTTTCTTTTTCATAAACCCCCCTTGATACTCTCCAGCGAACTGTAAAAGAGCATTACAACGATCATCCATACCCGCGTCAAAACCGATCACCGTTTCTATACTCGCGAACGAAATTGACTGCCGTTTCTAATCTCCGGCCGCGGTATATACAGCCAAACCGATCATGAAAAGTATAGCAGAAATATCCCAAAACAGCAAACAACTTTTAGGTTCCCGGAACCTGACGGCCGATACCTGATGACGATCCGCAAGTAAGGAAATAGCAAAACCGCAACCGCGGATTGGTAGCCAATACCCGTTCCCTATGCTATACTGAATGCATATCTTTTCTACAGATCAGGAGGATGCTTTTATGAGCCTTTGCCCCAGCTGCGGTGCTGAAATGAAATTCAACACCCGCACGCAGTCCATGCTATGTCCGTATTGTGTCCGCGGCAGCGATATCGATATCCTGACGGGTTTTGGTATATACGATAAGGAACCGGCCGAAACGGAACTGATCCGCTACAGCTGCCCGCAGTGCGGCGGCAGCATTTATTCCACGGAGCAGTCGATCAACGGCTTTTGCAGTTACTGCGGTTCCCATGTAACACTGGAGTCCCGCGTTGCAAAAATGAAGTACCCAAAATACGTGGCACCTTTCCGCATCCAGAAGGCTGCCTGCAAGCAGCTGTATCTTGACTATGTCAAAAAGGCAATTTTTGCCCCGAAGGAAATGCGCAATCCGGAATACATCGACCAGTTCCGCGGCATCTACATGCCCTACTGGGGCTATGACGTGACCATGGACGGCTTTATCTATCTGGATGGGGACCGGCGCAGCGCCATAGACGGCCATACCGAGTATTATAAATGCATGGGCTGGCTGCATGCGGTCTACAACAATATCTTTTTTGACGCCTCTTCCACTTTTGAGGATCACTACAGCATGCAGATCGCTCCTTTTGATTACACCGCAGTCGTTGATTTTTCACCGGCCTATTTAAGCGGTTTCTACGCGGATATGCCGGATCTGCCGGATGATGTCTACGAAGAGGAGGCCCTGCTCATCGGCAAGAAAAAAGTGTTCAAATCCGAGCGCCTGCGGAAATACTTTCCCCGGATGCACTTTGACAAAGAACAGGAGGAACGTTTCCTCCCCACATTCGATGCCTTCTGCTCCGCTACCTACACCACTTTCTTTCCGGTATGGTTTTTGTCCTATCAGTATCATGGCCGCGTGGCACATGCCGTGGTCAACGGGCAGACCGGCCGCCTTGTCAGCGATCTGCCGGTGGATAAAAAGAAATTCCTCCTGGCCGCGCTGCTGATCTCCCTGCCGCTGCTGGCAGCCCTGACCTTCTGCCCTGCCATCTCCCCGATCGGATACCTGATCCTCAGTGAGGTCTTTTCCCTGTTTTCCGTCCTTCAGCTCATGTATCTGATCCGGAATGTCTATATCCGCAGATACCAGGTTTATGACAAGGGATACTTAAGCAAAACCGGACAGCTCAACTACCTCTACCGCCTGAAGCAGAACGGGGACCGGCGAAAGGAGATACTGAAGAAGAAAGGCATAGTGCCCCTGATCGCCGCAGCACTCATCGTGGGCATACCGCTTCTGTTCCGCCTGCTGCTTCGGCTCACCGGCAATCTGGCCATGAATGTTGCCATGAATTTAAACATCGTGCTGCTGTTTGTGATCCTGCAGAGCATCCTTTGGATCCACCAGCTTTCCCCGAAAGGAAAGACGCCGCTCATTGCAAGCCTGCTGCTGATCCTGGCCTCTTCCGGCTATGCCACTTTCCTGACACTGATCTACCGGATCACGGTGCGGCAGATCCACGCCAGCGTATTCCTGCTGATGATCGGCACGCTGCTGGCACAGATCATGGCTTTGGACCAGTATAATATCATAGTTACCAGACCGCTAAGTCAGATGAACCGCAAAGGAGGAAATACGGATGAAAGAGATTTTTAAAGCAGCGTGCATTATCCTGATCTGTCTCATGTATCTGTTCTGTGTGATCATCCCGGAACGCCCGCACGGTGAGGAAGCCGAGGCCTATATTGATTACGACGGGACTGCGGCCATCGAAAAGGGATCTGCAGAGTTTGCCTCAAATGCGCTGCTGGCATTCAGCGCCGGACTGTCTGCCGCCTTTGTGCTGGTACTGTTTTACAGCCGCCCCAAAACATCACCGGATATGGATGCCTTAAGCGGCACCTGCAGGGAATTTGAGATCAAAAAAGCGGAAATGGAACCGCAGCGGAAAAAATAAGCCGCGAACAGTCATAATAAGTTATAGTAAACGACAAAACTATTTTCGTTTTGTCGTTTACTGCGCCGGATTTTGGCCGCTGAAAGCGGCATATTTCCTTACAAAATCCGTGCGCATCCTCGCGGAGCGTTATAGTAAGCGCAATTATTTATTGCGCTTA
>JAFUUX010000226.1 GCA_017471325.1 Lachnospiraceae bacterium
AAGAAAGGAGGCCATGGATTTTGTGGAGTATCTTCCGGCGTCCTTTGTCCTGATCGTTAGGGCGGAAAAAGCGGAAGCGCAGGCTGTCGGCGCGACGGGGAGCATCCGTGAGAGTTTTGAGAAGACCTTTTTACGGGAAGACCGGTATCAGCTGTTCCTTTCCGGGATCCTGACAACGATCGTCATTACGCTGCTCTCTGTCCTGTTCGGAACGGCATTGGGCTTTTTGCTGTACATGGCGTGCAGGAAGGATGGAAAGGCGGTCAATGCTGTCGCAAACTTCGTTATCCGGCTGGTGCAGGGGATGCCGGTGGTGGTGCTTTTGATGATCCTGTATTATATCATCTTTGCGCACGCAAAAGTGGGCGGTGTGGCGGTTGCCGTGGTGGCATTTACCCTGGTGTTTGGCTCGGGCGTGTTTGGGATGCTGAAGACCGGTGTGGGTGCGATCGACAAAGGGCAGATGGAAGCGGCTTACGCGCTGGGGTATGGAGATATGCATGCGTTTTTCAGGATCATTCTGCCGCAGGCAATACCGCATTTTCTGCCCATATACAAGGGCGAGATCGTATCGCTTTTAAAAACCACTGCCATCGTAGGCTATATTGCCGTGCAGGATCTGACAAAGATGGGGGATATCGTGCGCGGCCGGACCTATGAGGCGTTCTTCCCGCTGATCGTGGTAGCGCTCATCTATTTTATCCTGGGCGGTCTCTTTACATTTATCGTGGACAGGATCGAGATCCGTATCAATCCCAAGCGCCGGAAGAGGGAGGATATCTTAAAGGGGATACACTGAACAGCGGGAGTGGGACGGATTTGGGAGTATACCCCGATCTGCCTGGTGCTCTATCGGTTTTAGATAAAATGAAAAGGGATACCGGGATGTCCGGTATCAAGTGGTTGACGGACGCATGCCCTGTGCGATCGCGGTGATCACGAAAGCATAGCGAGACGATCGGCAGATATGAAATCGCGTGAAAGGAAACGAAACGTATGGTAGAGATCAAAGGTTTAAATAAAGATTACGGAACAGTCATGCCGCTAAAGGATGTATCGCTGACGATACGGGACGGGGATGTGATCTCGGTGATCGGACCGTCCGGGACAGGCAAATCCACCCTGATCCGTTGTATCGATCTGCTGGAGAAACCGACATCCGGACAGATCATTTTCAATGGAGAAGAGATCACGGCAAAAGGCTATGACAGCAAAAAGGCAAGGCAGAAAATAGGGATGGTGTTTCAGTCCTTTCATCTGTTCGGACATCTGACGGTCATAGAGAATCTGATGCTGGCACCGATGGATCTGCTGAAAAAGAGCAGGCAGGAGGCTTATGATAAGGGGATGGAATTGCTGCGGCGTGTAGGTCTGGCGGATAAGGCGCTTTCCTATCCGGATGAACTGTCCGGCGGGCAGAAGCAGAGAGCAGCCATTGCCCGCACCCTTTGCATGGATCCGGAACTGATCCTTTTGGATGAGCCTACCAGCGCCCTGGATCCTGCCATGGTCTCGGAAGTGCAGGCGGTCATACGGGATCTTTCCAGGAGCGGCAAGACCATGATGATCGTCACACATGAGATGGAGTTTGCCAGAACGATAGCCAATCGCGTGCTCTATATGGATGAAGGCGGGATCTATGAAGAGGGCACGCCGGAGGAGATATTTGAGCATCCGAAGAAGGAAAAGACGAGGCGTTTTATCCGCAGGCTGAAGGTGCTGGAGGCTGAGGTGGATTCAAAGGATTATGATTTTATCGCGTTCGGGACAGAACTGGACCGTTACCTGATGCAGAATGATGTGACATCCGCGGGGAAATACCGTATCCGTCTGGTCATCGAGGAACTGGTGCAGCAGATCCTCCTGCCGCAGATGCAGGAGCCAAAGATCCGGATTACCGTGGAATATTCCGGGAAGGAAGAGGTCTGTAATGTGAGCGTTGCTTACCGGGGGGAAAAGATTGATATCAGGGATCCGGAATATGAACTGTCTGTCGCCATGATCGAAAATGCGGCGGAGGAGATTTCCGTGCAGGATGCGGAAAAAGAGGAAGAACCGAACCGTATCGGGATCAGGATCAAAAAAACGCAAAAACGCTGAGTGAGTAAAAGCGCAGGGTGAGCAGAAGAAATCAGTTATAGTAAGCGCAATAAATAATTGCGCTTACTATAACGCTCCGCGAGGATGCGCACGGATTTTGTAAGGAAATATGCCGCTTTCAGCGGCCAAAATCCGGCGCAGTAAACGACAAAACTAAAATATTTTTGTCGTATAATATAAAATCAGGCGCCACGGCCATTGCCGGATATAGCGGAAAACAGCCCAAAAACATAGTTGACTTTTTTGGATA
>JAFUUX010000227.1 GCA_017471325.1 Lachnospiraceae bacterium
CATGGTGCAGGAGGGTGTCTACTGTTTTTCCGGGGAGGATCCGAATCTGACGATCCCGCTGGGAAAAAAAGACCGTGCGGTGGAACTGGTGATCCGTTACCGGCTGGATGCGGTCAAAGATGCGTGGGATATGTATTGAAATTGTAACTGTTCAGAATCCAGGGGGTTCTGAACGGTTACTTAAGATCATAAAATTCGGACGATGGCAAATATCATTAAAGAAAAACTGCAGGAGGTGCTGCATCAAAAAGCGCTGAAAGCCTATGAGGAAGAACTGGACCGCCAGAAAAACAGTTGGCGCAGGCAGTTGAAAGGCGGCATTTTGGTAGGCGGGAAGGCATGGAAAGCCCACGGCAAACCGGGCTTTTTTGTGATCCCCTATGCGCAGGCCGGTATGGATGCGATCGCAGAGGCGGAAAAAGCAGACTGTGCCTATGTGATCTTTGCCGCAGAGGACGGCTGCTTTGCGCCGGGGGATCTGGAAGCGCTGGCAGCGGAACTAAGCGGCGCTTCGCAGGTGCTGGCCTATGCGGATGAGGATGTATATCTTCCGGATCCCGCCGGGGATGCGGCAGAGGGTGTATGCTGCGCACCGTATTTCAAACCGGACGGCTCGCCGGATACGCTGCTTTCCTATTTTTACATCGGCGGCATGGCCGTCATGCGTACTGCCGCTGCGGCACGTTTTGCCGCGCAGATGCCGGAGCCGTACAGGACGGCAGGCGCGTTTCCTTTTGTCTATTTCTTAACGCTTCTTTTGATGGCGCAGGAAATGCCGCTGCATATCAGGAAAATTTTGTTCCACAGGCGCGCCAAACAGCCGCCCGGGATGCAGAAGAATATGGTGCTTGCGGAGCCCTTTGGCGGCGGGAAGGAATTTACCGCGCTGAAGTCCGCCTTCCTGCAGCAGGTTTTTCCGGAACAAAAAATTCCGGAACAAAAAATCGAATGGAAGGAAGAGGCGGACGGACTATGTTATCCGCTCTATCCGTTACCGCAGGCGATGGTGAGCATCCTGATCCCGTCGAAGGATCATCCGGAGGTTTTAAAGCGCGCGGTGGCTTCGATCCGCGAAAAGAGCAGTTTTGCAGCGTATGAGATCCTGGTCATAGATAACGGGAGTACAGAGGAAGCAAAGGCGGTTTATGAGGCGCTGGCAGAGGAGTACGGTTTCCGATACCTGTACCGTCCCATGCCCTTTCATTTTTCCAAAATGTGCAATCTGGCAGCGGCAACGGCAAAGGGTGAGTATCTCTTATTTTTAAATGATGATACGGAGGTGATCACACCGGACTGGCTGGAGCGGATGCTGGGACAGGCGGCATTGCCGGAGGCCGGCGCTGTCGGGGCCAAACTCTACTACCCGGATGGCGACCTGATCCAGCACTGCGGCGTCACCAATATGTATGAAGGGCCGGTGCATAAGCTTTTTGGCTACACCGATTCCGTATCCTATGACCGGGGGCGGACCCGCGGCGTGGTGGATATGGTGGGTGTGACGGCAGCCTGCCTGATGGTCTCGCGTGGGAAATTTGAGCGGGTGGGCGGTTTTCCGGAGGAACTGGCCGTCGCCTATAATGATGTGGATTTCTGCTTTTCGCTGTATGAGGCGGGATACCGGAATATCATGCGCAATGATGTGCGGCTGTACCATTATGAATCGCTTTCCCGTGGGGACGACCATCAGGATGCAGCCAAACAGCAGCGCTTATTCCGCGAACGGATGACACTGTTTACCAGGCATCCGGACTTTGCGGATTTTGATCCTTATTACAATACACAGCTGACCGGCGCCTCAAAGGATTACGAGCCGGGCATGCCGCATGAAAACCGCGACCTGCCCGCGATCCGGGAATTAAAGCCGCTTAAGAAAGTGCCGGTATTTGCACCGGTCAATGAGGCACTGATCGTCAAGTCCGACCGTCTGAATGTCAAGCCATATGCGAAGGAGCTGAATGCGGTGCTGATCGACATCCACGCGCATGTGCGGGGGCTGGACAGCGCGGATTATAAATTTTCGGTGTTTCTAAGAAAAGGGGAGCTGGTCTATCAGGTGCCGGTCTTCCGCAGATACCGGCCGGATGTGGAACGTGTCTATTTTGAGCAGACGCATGTGGAACTGTCCGGGCTGGCAGCGCGTATCGCGGGCGGTGTATTGCCAAACGGGGAATACGAACTCTGGGTGGAGGCGGACAGCCTGATCTCGCGGCAGAGATTATTCCGCAGGGCGGAGCAGATGCTGAAGGTGGACTGAACTTTTGCAGATGATGAAACGAGGGGAAGAGCATGAAGAGTATAAAGAAGAGGATGCTGTTGCTGTTTAGCCTGGTCATGGTACTGGCATGCAGCTTTTCGGAAAGCGCCTATGCCACGCCGGGGGCGGCAGATACCACGGGCATCGTGGTGGTGGTGATCGATCCGGGGCATGGCGGAAGTGATACCGGAAACAAAAACGGGAGCCTGTATGAAAAGAACATGGCTCTGGTCACGGCACAGGCCATGTATGAGGAACTGTTGAATTATGGGGGCGTGCTGCCCTATCTGACCAGGACGGACGATACGGAGCTGTCTGTGGAACAGAGGGTGGAACTGGCAGGATATCTGCATGCGGATCTGCTGGTCAGCATCCATTATAGTGCCTCTGCGGAGCACCAGCTGCATGGCGTGGAGGCCTGGATCCCGTCTGAGGCGCCTTGCCATGCCTTTGGCTATCAGTTCGGCAGTCTTTGGAACCTGCATATGGGAAATTACGGTTTTCACATGCGCGGGATCAAGACGCGGGCGTTTCCGGACGGCGGCCATCAGGATATCGTGCCGCAGGCGATGGCACAGGGGCTGGTAGCGGTCGCACTGGAGCATGGCTTTCTGGATGCGGCGGCAGACCTGGCATTGGAAGATACGGAGGAGAAGATGCGTGCGCTGGGACGGCTGGACGCACTGGCAGTGGCACAGTATTTCGGCTTAAAGCGGAATACGGGGGAAGACTACCGGAACATGAGCCTGACCGAGATCCCCGGCTGGCAGGTTTGGAAACATCCCGTGGAGGTCAGCGATGCGCCGGAGATTTGTACTTTGACGGAGATCGGCAGGAATGCCGCTACCGGGGAAGTGACGTTTCAGCTCGATGCCACGGACAGCAATGAGGCACTGCAGTATTTTGATTACAGCATTGATGGCGGCAAGACCTTCCGGAACCTGAGCGTGTGGCCTGGCTATGCCTGGGAAAAGGCACAGAACGAGCCGCGCGTGGTATTTACGGTGGTACTGCCGCGCAGGCGGACAGCCAAAGTGGTGGCCAGGGTTTATAACGGATATGATGTGACAACGCGGAGCAATGAAATATCGATCCGCATACGGTGATCGCAGATGAAGGCAGAGGATATACGGGAAGCCAGAAAAGAATATGAAGCGGAAGTGTACCGGCAGCAGCATCCTTATGAGCAGTGGATCTCGGAGAATGAGCAGCAGGAGAAAAAAACAGATTTCTGCGGCTCGCTGGAACTGGACATGGACGAGTTTTGCGCTCTGGCAGGCGGAGGTGAACGGGAACAGCGCTATTTTTGCGGGCAGTTAAAGGGGAAGGAATATGTGCTGGTGGTATCCCCGATGGGCGCGGTAGACAGGAGGGCTTATCCGCTGCTTAAGCAGGCTTTTTTGGAGCACCCGGAAACGGATATCCTGTATGCGGATGAAGATGTGTCGGACCGGAAAGGAAAGCGCAGCGATCCGTGGTTTAAGCCGGCATGGTCGCCGCATACGTTTCAGTCTTTCTTTTATTTCGGAAACATCGTGGCATTCCGTGCGGCTTTTCTGGAGCAGTGTATCCGGGAGGGCTGTTTTTTTCGTAACGGCCTGCCGCGGATCGGTGAGGAGGCTTTTTTTGGAAGGACGCAGCGTTTGCTTGCAGACAGTACTTCGCCGGCAGAGTGCTTCTGGCAGTGGTGCGCATATCTGATCGGGGTATCCGGTCAAAAGCCGTTTCATATCCCGGAGATCCTGCTGCATATGGAGATCGAACAGGCGGGGGAGGATATCTTCCGGACAGTCTATCAGAATGAAAAAGCATACCACCCCCTGTATCCTGTCCGCGTAGGAGAGCGGGATGCAAAGGTATCCGCGATCATTCCGTCCAAGGATCACCCGGAACTGTTAAAACAGTGCTTAAAAGGTCTTAGGGAGGATACGGATTACCCGGACCTGGAGATCATCGTAGTCGATAACGGCAGCAGTGAGGAAAACAAAAAGGCGATAGAGCATCTGCAGGAAACATATGCTTTTCAATACCTGTACAGGCCGGAAGAGTTTAACTTTTCCCGGATGTGTGGTCAGGGCGCGGCGGCAGCGGCCGGGGATGTGCTGCTTTTCTTAAATGATGATATCGAGGTGCTGCCTGCGAAAAGAGGATGGCTCCGCATTCTGGCGGGAGCGGCGCTGCAGCCGGAGACGGGTGCCGTGGGCGCGAAACTCTGGTATCCGGCAGAAGAAGGCGCGGATCAGGATGCGCCGCACCGCATCCAGCACTGCGGCATTACCAATATCGCGCTGGGGCCGGTGCACAAACTGGGCGGCCTGCCTGACAGCGGCAACCTCTATCATTGCAGGAACAGCGCGGATGCGGATGTGCTGGCAGTCACGGGGGCGTGTCTTGCGGTTGCGAGAGAAAAATATGAGGCCGTGGGCGGTTTTGATGAAGAACTGGCAGTAGCTTATAATGATGTGGATCTCTGCTTTTCCCTGTATGAAAAAGAGTGGTTTAATGTGCTGCGCAGTGACGCCGTGCTGATTCACCACGAATCCGTCAGCCGCGGCAGTGATGTGAGCCTGGAGAAACGCAGGCGGCAGGAGGCGGAGATGGAGCGGCTGTACGGCAAACACCCCGGGCTGTATGGGACGGATCCGTTTTACAGCCCGCATCTGGTACAGGAGAGGCTGGATGTGGAGTATCATCTGGGCTATGCGTATCCTTATGAGCAGGAGAGCGTGCGTTCCCGGATCGAACCGCTGACAGGACCCGTAAAAACGGGAAAGCGCGGGCGGTTCTGGCGGAAACTGGGCGTGGATCTGCAGATTGTGGGGCATGTGGATGAGGTGCGCCGGCGAGTGCGTTTTGCGGCAGACGGCAAACACCGGGTGGAATATCAGATCGAGGGCTGGGCGGCGCCTGCGGAAAAAAGGGCATACCTGTATACCCGCAGCCTGCTCTTAGTGCGCGGCTATGGCAGCGGATATGAACTGAGCCTGTATGATAAACTGCGTGAGGATGCTGCAGCCGTACTTCCGCAGCAGGAGGCAGGGCTGCTGGCCGGTTATGTGGCAAGGATACCGCAGGAGGGCATCGAAGAGGGCGAATACCATCTGCTGATGGCGTTTACCCGTAAAGCGGGCGGAAAAAAATATATCGCGGATCTGGGGTGCACGGTGGTATGGAAGGATGGTGGGATATCCCTGCGCCGGGAGGAGTAAAAATTTTTTGAAAAAAATATATTGCATAAAATATAATTGTATGCTATCATAAAAACCATCAAAGGCACTCAGCCAATAACATGGAGCAAGGAGGAATCAAAAGATGGGATTTTATGAGTATAGCGTTACAGACAGAAAAGGCAGCACGGTAGAGATGAAGGATTTTGCGGGCAAGGTGGTACTGGTGGTGAACACGGCGACCGGCTGCGGTTTTACCCCGCATTATGCGCCGATCGAAGCGATGTATGAGGCGCTGCATGAGCAGGGCTTTGAGGTGCTGGATATTCCCTGCAACCAGTTTGGCGGGCAGACACCTGGCAATGACGAGGAGATCCATGAATTCTGCACCTTAAACTACAAGACGCAGTTCCCGCAGATGAAGAAGTCGGATGTGAACGGGGAAAATGCGCTGCCGCTGTTTCAGTTCTTAAAGAGCCAGAAAGGCTTTGCGGGATTTGGGGATAGCGAAATGGCCGGAAAGATGAGCGCAATGCTGGCGGGCATCGATCCGGAGTTTGAGAAGAATCCGGATATCAAGTGGAACTTCACCAAGTTTGTGATCGACCGCGAAGGCAATGTAGTGGCGCGTTTCGAGCCGACAGCGGATATGGCGGATGTAGAGGCTTGTGTAAAGTCATTGCTGTAAGATTTTGATATTATTGCGGTCTTATAGGACACGATTATCGCGTATCATTTCAAAAAACCACGGGGAGAAGATCCTCGTGGTTTTTTTCTGCTCTGTGCAAAGGCCGGGATTGCCCGAGATCACGGCATTCTGACGGTTCTGGGATCAGATTTCATGAAAGGTTAATCCGTAATATTTTGTTTCAGATAGTAGACTTTGTGAAAAAAGTATGCTAAAATGTGAAAGGTTTTATTTTACGGGCTTTTTATTTTTGAAAAAAGTGGAAAAAATGCTGTTTCGCAAAGTCTGCTTTGTGAAACAAGAGAGATGACGTTATGAGTGCCTGCACAACTGACCAGCAACTGTTCATATGGAAACTGGAAGAGCCGGAGGATCCGTATATGTGGTGTTATGCCGGCGGGAGAAGGTATTTGTTTGCCAATCCGATCTGGATGGTACAGGAAGGTAAATACTATGGGGCGATTTACGATATCGACCTGGATCGCTTTGTGTTGGAACAAAGTATGTTCAGCGAAGAAGACATCTCTTATATCAGATCGTTAAAAGATGACTTTGCGATCGCGGAGGCCATCGGGTCCTGCATGGACAGCGAGGCCTGCAGCAGGAAGACGAAGGCATTTGATACGGAGGAAGAGATGTGGGAGGCAGTGAAGTCGATCAGGGGGTAAAGATTCAGATGGTGAGATTCGGACGGACGGGCTTATGTGGTATGTGATCCGGACGCTTACGGGCAAGGAATCAGAACTCTGCATGTGGATCAATACATGTGTGGATCAAAGTCTGTTTACCAGATGTTTTGTGCCGCTTTATGAAGATGTGACCAGAAGGGGTGGAAAAGGGCATATCACGATCCGGCGGATGTTTGACGGATATCTGTTTTTGGAAAGCGATACGCCGGAGCGTGTAAGAGAGGCATTCAGAAAGAAACCCGGATATAAGGATTTTCTGACGGATCTTGATGGTAAGGGCGAGAAAATACTGCTTCCGATCAGACCGGAGGAAGAGGCATTTCTGGATACGGTACTGACAGACGGGCTGATGCGGGTGAGTTACATCAGTTTTGGCGCCGCCCGCGGGTATGAAAAGATCATAGGTCCGCTGGAACATTATCAGGACCGGATCTGCAAGATGAGCATTTATCACCGCTGGGCGCTGATAACGCTTCCTTTTCTGGGGGAGGACAGGCGGATCAAGTTCTGTTTATGGACAAATGCGGATCCCAAACTGGAGTGGATCGAGCAGGAAAAAGAAAACAGGAAGCAGAAGAGCGTGGACCCGGACATTCACATCGGAGACATGGTGATCAACCGAAAAGGTCTGTTTGGCGATACGCCTTTGGAAGTGGTGGCACTGCATCCGAACAGTGGCAGCCTGACGGTCAGGATGCCGATCTTTGGAAGAATGACCAAAGCGGAATTATCCATAGAAGATGTGCTGTGCTGCAATATCAGAGCAGATGAAGGGAAAGAAAACTGACAAGACCATGATCGATATTCCCGGATTACGTTGACGCGTAGCGGGTGAGATCTGCGAGATAAGTATGCTGTGGAACGTGGATAGAAGGTGCCAGGTTCCATGGCGAAATTATGCTTAAAAATGGTTTTTGAATCATTGTAAAAAGTCCTTTACAAAGGGGAACAGTCATGGTAATATATCTGCATCGTCAGAGTTCAACTGTACATGCATAAAGGCATCGGGGCTGTCGCCCGGAGATTCCATGATTGTATGAAAGCAGAGAAAGATTTGATATATAGTGAAATGCAGTTGTTATTTTTAGGATAGATCATATATTCTTCATAAACCTGCCTTTTACATGTCAGATGAGCAAGACAAGTATATGTAAAAGGAGAAAAATGATGGCAGAACAAGACAACAGGACAGCCCATGAGGGCAAAGGAGGAACGCATAAGCCGCAAAAGAAGAGGCGGCAGGCAAAA
>JAFUUX010000228.1 GCA_017471325.1 Lachnospiraceae bacterium
TAAACGACAAAACTATTTTCGTTTTGTCGTTTACTGCGCCGGATTTTGGCCGCTGAAAGCGGCATATTTCCTTACAAAATCCGTGCGCATCCTCGCGGAGCGTTATAGTAAGCGCAATTATTTATTGCGCTTACTATATTAACCGGCAGCATACGGTCAGCGTCCGGAAGAAGCCTCTTTGCCCTTTCGGAATACCCAGAGCTGCTGCACCTTGTAACTGATGAAAAAGAGCAGGGTATCCACCAGCGGCTTGATGAGCCACTCCTTTCCTCCGGCCAGAAGCACCAGATTTTTGACCAGCAGCGCAGATATCGTCATCTGGATCACCCAGAGCAGCAGGTAACGCGGTCCGGAAGAAGATACTCCCTCGCGGGATCTGAAGATATGCCTGTTGAAATGATAGTTAAACAGCCCTGAGCACACCCTGGCAATGACCGTGGAAATCTCTATGCGGTAGAGCATAACAGCCGCGTCCGCTCCCAAAAAACGAAGCAAACCGCCACTCACCAGCAGAAATATCAGATAATCCAGGATGGCAGAGCCAAAAGAAGAGATGCAGAACTTGAAAAACACCTTGTAGATCTTAAAGGAATCCACGATAGGATTAAAATGTGAACTCTCATTATTGTTCAGATAGATCACTTCGATCGGTACCTCCGCAAAGGGCACGCCAATTTCCTTTAAATAAAAGATCACGTTCATCTCGTATTCATAGCGTTCACCCTCTACCTTGAGAAGTTCCGGCAGATATGACAGGGCATGCACCCGCAGGCCTGTCTGCGTATCGGAAAGTGAGATATCACAGAAAAACTTCATGAGCCGGCTGGTCAGGCGGTTTCCAAATCTGCTGCGCGCAGGTATCTGATGGTCAGACGCAAAATCACGGCAGCCGAAAACAATACTGCCCGGCTGCCTGCGGAATGCCTCACAGCAGCACAGCGTATCTTTTACGGTATGCTGTCCGTCCGCATCCAGCGTGACCACCCCCAAGGCTTTCGGAAAATGCTCCAGGATATAGGCAAAGCCTGTCTTCAATGCCCTGCCTTTCCCTTTGTTTTCTTCATGTTTTAAGATATGCACCTGCGGAAAAGCGGCTGCCTGCGCAAAGATCCCCGCATACGCCTCCCCGCAGCCGTCATCCACAACCACGATATGTGAAAACTCCGCTGTCAGTTCACGGATCAGATCCGCCATGCTCTGTTCCGGCGCATATGCCGGGATCAGTGCAATGATCTCACCCGTATTCCCTATATCCGTCTGTTCCGTTGATGCCCCTGTCATTTGTCCTTCCGCCTACCTGAACAATAAAAGAAACAGTTCTATATCACAGAGCACAAACGTACCGATCCCGCGCAATACCGTCAGGATCTTGATGCTCTGCCCCGTACCGCTCACCCATGCCGCCTGCTCCTCTGCCACCTGCCCCTCTGTCTGCTTCCTTCCCGGATACCAGCGGATCAGCCCCGCGATGAGCCACAGGATAAAAGGGGCATAAGCCAGCGTCCACATGGAAAAATACTTCTCCTGTTTCAGAAATTCGCTCAGCCGCTCTGCCATCCCCGGCGCCTCTCCCTGCAGGCCGCATAACAGATCCGGCAGCATGCCTCCCACCATCTGAAAGATCCACGGGAATTCCACCACATCCGCCACGATCAGCGCCAGCACGGCAGCCGTTTCCAGAAATAATTCCAAAAACAGCTGTTCTTTATGCCACAAGAGCAGGAACAATGCAAAGGGAAGCAGAAACACTCCCCAGTATGGATAGGAATAGCCGCACACAAATGCCGGCAGCATGCCAAGAAATGCCATATAGACCATCCATCTGGCACGTTTTTCCTTTTCACCGGACAGCACGGTAAAATACGATACCACCACAATCGCCGCTAAAGCGATAAAAAATGCCGGAATGCGGATCTCCCCAAACAGTGTGATGCGCATGCGGGTAAACTGATCGATCATCACCCAGGTGCGCGGCTTTTTCAGCGCCACCCCCGCCGGATCCGCCACAGAAAACGGCAAGCCTGAAAGAAATGAGAGTGCCAGGGGCAATACCATCTTTACGCCTGTCCGGATCAGGTTTTTATCCAGCAGCAGCAGTACCGGCAGGAAGATGAACAGTGCAAATTCCTTGCTTAAAACCGCTATCGTAAAATAAAGCAGAAAACGCTTCTGCTTTTCCTCCAGCAAAGCCTCAAATGCCAGCAGCACAAAAACCATGCAGAAGATATCGCCCTGCCCGATCAGTGCCGCATCCAGCACCAGCCAGGCGCTGCTGAGAAATAATATGCCGGCTAGTTTTACCCGCTCCCGGTCAAACCCCAGTTTTACGGCGATACGCCTCACCAGCCCCATGCATACCCAGGCGCACAGCAGCATCTCCCCCTTGCCCCAAAGCCTTGCTGCAAAATGATCAAGGATATTGCCGCCGATGATCTTTTCAATAATATACAGCGGCAGGTTCCATATCGCGAGGACAAGGTTCATGAACATGCCGTAATTTGCCTGGTGCACCATCAGCCCCTGCTCCACCGCTTCCCCGCAAAGGCTGTAATAATGTAAAAAACGCCCGGAAAACAACGCTTCCCAGACGTTTATCCCCTGCCGGATGATAGAATCTGCATCCACATAATAAAAACAGGTATACGGCACCAGCATCGCCAGGAACAAAAGGATATTCCCGGCGGTGAAGTACTCACGCATTGATTTTTTGGTATGCTCAGCCATGCAGTCCTCTGGCCTGCCTGTCCATATCCTCTACCACGATATCGTAGATCTCGCCCAGCGTCCTGCAGTACTCCAGTACTTTCCAGGGCTCATTGGTATGGTAGTGGATCTTGATGGGATCCCCGTCCCCGCCTACTGCCAGCAGGCTGTCTCCCACAAAATTCTCTTTGATGTAATCATTGATCTCATCCTCGTCCAGATCTTCCCCATCGATCAGAAGCTGGGTGTCATATCTGAATTCGATCGTCTGTTCCATTTGTCTAACTCCTTTCATATTAGGCTAACTATGCAATCAATCCAATCTATTTTATCAGAAATCATAAATAATGCAAGGCACTTCTTCGTTTCCGTATGCTTATGGCTTTTTATAAAGTACAGCAGTACTGTTTCCCACAGTGACCTCCACTCCGTTGAAATAGGACATCACCGTATCCATTTCCAATTCCACGATCGGAAAGCCGGAGGCATCATGCTCGA
>JAFUUX010000229.1 GCA_017471325.1 Lachnospiraceae bacterium
AACGCCCCTTCCGCCTGTTTTCCCGAAAACAGCCAGACATGCGCTGCGATAAAGATCATCAAGGCAAAGCCGGAGATCCTGCGGATCCAGAACAGCCGGTTTGCGCCGGGGTAGGAAACCCCTGCTTTTCGGATCGCCCGTAGGCTGTCATAAGTCAGTTTGCAGCCGATCAGGATGTGCACCGCGATCATTGCGCTCATCAGACAGGACACGATGCGAAAGACCGGATTTCCGCCTGCCGTTATCCCAAGCATCACCAGCACGCCCCAGACCATATGCACCAAAAACAATACCATGATCGCTGCCGTTAAATACGCATTCCATCTTCTCATTCCCATCCCTCCCCTGCCATGATGGACATGATCCGCGGGCGCTTCGTTACGATCTCTGCCCCGTATCCCTCATAGGCCTCCCTGGAAAAAAGAGCCACATCAAATTCCCCGTAATAGATCTTGGACAAAAGCAGCGTCGCATCCTCCGTGCGCAGTTTCATCTGATTTTCCGGCAGCCTGCTCTGAAAACTTTCTGCGATCTCCCATCCTGCGGCGTCCGTGCCCGCTACAATGCAGGAAATATCCTCAAAGATAAAGTCGATCTCTTCCCCGGAAAAAAACTGCTTCCAGGTCTGCAGCTTGCCGGCATCCGTATGGCGCCCTTCATTGATCAGAACGATATATGCCCCGGATGGCTGCGCAAGGATCGTCGTCGCGGAACTGACGGCATCCACATCCCCCATTCCGGACGCGGTCAAATACGCCGCCGGTGCCGCCGCAAACAAAAGCACCGCCAGCCCGAAACAGAAAATATGTCTTACGGTCTCACTCTTTTGCCTGCGAGAGCGCATCATTCACCGCCTCAACAAACTCATTATAATTGATCGTAGCCCCGCTGATCGCGTCGATGCCCTTTAACTGCCCGTTCTGCACCAGCATATTGGCATATTCCGCACATGCGGCATTTGCTTTCTGCGCCTTGTTGTAAAAATCCTTATTGGCGATACGGCCATCCTCCTTGCCGTAATCCTCGCCTTTTTCCGTACCGTCTTCCTCATAGGTTTTATAAACGCAGTTGGCAATCTTACCGCCGGTAACCGTGATCGTCACCACGCCATATCCGTTCCCTTCATCCGATCCTTCATCGGTATGATATACGGAACTCCTTCCTTCATATGTGCCGTCTTTATATGCCGTATCATCCCCTCCGCAGCCGGCCAGCAGGATGCTGCCGGCCATCATTGCTGCAAGTATCGTTTTTTTCATATCCGCCTCCTCTTTTTTTTATTGCAGTGTGATATGCTTGATCTTTCCCGTAAAGTTCGGATTGACCGTCTCCCGTTCCACCCTGCCGTTGCGCAGCACCACGGTGCGCTGTGCCACCTCCGCCACTTCGGGATTATGCGTCACGACCACCAGAGTCGTCCCTTCCTCGTGCAGTTTCCGGAAGAGTTCTACCACGATCTCCTCATTTGCTTCATCCAGATTTCCGGTAGGCTCATCCGCCAGGATGATCTCCGGATAGTTGATCAGCGCGCGGGCCACACATACCCTCTGCTGCTCACCGCCGGACAACTGGCTGGGATAATGCCTGGCACGCTCTTTTAACCCTACCCGTTCCAATGCCTCCAGCGCCTCTTTTTCATCCGGCACACTATGATAATACTGCGAAAGCATCACATTTTCCACTGCCGTCAGATAACTCACCAGATGAAACTGCTGAAAGATCAGCCCGATCTTGTCTCTGCGGATCTCCGTAAGTGCGCCGGCGCTCTTTTTTGCGATATCCACACCGTCCAAAAGGATCTCTCCTTCAGTGGCCTTGTCCAGCGCACCGATGATGTTCATCATGGTACTTTTGCCGGAGCCGGACGGTCCCATGATCGCCAGCCATTCCCCCTGCTCCACTTTCAGATTTACATGATCCAGGGCATGCAGGCTGCCGTATATTTTAGACACATTTTTCAATTCCAGTAGTGCACTCATTTTTATTCTCCTTTCAAGACCAGTGCGGGATCCACGTCCGTTGCCGAACGGATCGGTATCATACATGCGATGGCTGTCACCAATACCGAAGCCAGCAAAGTCACCGGCATCAGCCAGGGCATCAGTACGATGGAACTGTTAAACACATTCACCGATACGGCCTGCGCAAACCAGAAACCGAGAAACGAACCCAGCAGCCCGCCCGCGGCGCCCAGCACTATGCCCTCTCCCATAAACTCCGCGATAATACTGTTGTTGGATGCTCCCAGCGCTTTGCGCAGTCCGATCTCTTTCCGCCGTTCCGCCACCACTGCCGTCATCGTTGTGGCCACGCAGATCATGGTCAGCAGCAGCACCACGACCGTGACCAGCAGCACCAGTGCCTGCAGTTTGGACAGCACCGTATCTTCCGACTGTGTCACACGCTTGACCAGTTTGGCATTGACCTGCGGAACCGCATCCGTGATCTGTCCCGCGTAGGATCTGAGTCCGTCAGAGTCCGCCGAGATCGACAGTTCGCAGATATCATATCC
>JAFUUX010000230.1 GCA_017471325.1 Lachnospiraceae bacterium
AGTACGACCTGGCAACAGCTTTTGAAACCATATATTTCTGGCCGGGGCTTAAAGAGTGTTTTTCGCAGGTGGCTAAAGTGTTAAAGTCCGGCGGAATGTTTATGATCGTCAACGAGTCAGACGGAACCGATGAAACAAGCTTGAAGTTTGAGAAAATCATTGACGGAATGAAATGCCACACCATAGAAGAAATAGAGGATGCACTGAAAAGTGCCGGATTTAGTAAGGTTAAATCCGATCATCACAAGAGTAAACCGTGGATAACGGTTATCGCCAGAAAGTAAGGAAAGTTGGAAGAAAAAAACTAGACAGATATTGATTGATTCCAGAGAGGTTTTGTGGCAGTTATGGTTATAAATGAGGGGGAAAGGTGCTCCCTGGAAAACGGTCTTTTTTGTTGAAAAACTACTGATATTCGTATACAATCTACTTTGTACAGGTTTATTTTTGAAATGAGGAAAAATGTAGGGCTATCTGTCAATAAGAGAAACTTCTTACACTTCATAGTAGCCCAGATGAATTTATAAAACAGAGGTAAAACATGGAAAAGTTTAAGTTTATAGATCTATTCTCGGGAATAGGCGGATTCCATCAGGCAATGGAGCAGCTTGGAGGAAAATGTGTATTCGCATCCGAGATAGACAAATTCTGTAATGCTCAGTATGAGAGAAATTACGGGATGAGTTCTGATATTAACATCCGTGAGGTTAAGGAGACTGACATACCGGAACATGAGGTTTTGTGTGCGGGTTTTCCATGCCAGGCATTTAGTAAGGCAGGGAAGCAGGCAGGCCTTGAGGACAAGACCAGAGGTACATTATTCTTCGAGATCGTAAGAATCCTCAAACATCATCACACACCATACATTGTTCTGGAGAATGTAAGAAATCTTGTGTCACATGACAATGGAAATACTTGGAGAATTATACAGGAAAGTCTAAGGGAACTTGGGTATAGAACAACGAAAGATCCGTTGATTTTAAGCCCGCATTACTTTGGAATTCCTCAGATCCGAGAAAGAGTAATTATTCTCGGAAAATATGATCCGGAGAATATAGATGAACCTTTAAATGTCGATTTTGGCAAGTATAAAGCCAAAGAGGCAAATTCCATATACGATGTTTTGGACGAGGATGAGTCGGACGATAGTTATCGCATCTCTGAGTATGAAGAAATGGTATTAACAGCGTGGGATGAGTTTTACCAGGGAATCAACCTAAAGGTAATTGGATTCCCTGTTTGGGCAGACTATTTCAAGTACAAGGGAAGTTTGGAAGGCCTTCCCGATTGGAAGGCAGGTTTTATCAAAAAGAATGTTAAACTTTACGAGGAGAACAAAGAGTTTATAGATTCCTGGCTGAAGAAATATAAAAATCTCAAAGGTTTTACTGCAACACACCACAAGTTTGAGTGGCAGTGCGGCGAAAACATATCAAGCATATGGGAAGGTGTAATTCAGTTTAGACCTTCAGGTATTAGAGTAAAAATGCCAAATAATTTTCAGGCATTGGTTGCGATGGTACAGATTCCGGTTATAGGAAAGTATAAAAGAAGGCTCTCGGTAAAAGAAGCAGCCAGGTTACAGAGTTTTCCTGTAGATAATACAGAAAAACCGTTTCTTCCCGATGATAATAGACAGCAAGCATATAAACAGTTTGGAAATTCCGTAAATGTAGAGGTGATCAGAAGAGCCGCAGAAGCATTGTTTAAGAGCGAATAGAAAGGTAGAAAAAATGGGCGAAGCCTTCTATAAAACTGCGGGAGGCAGGGGCACTGCCAATTCGGAGAACACAAATGGTGAGGAAATATATGGAAACTTATAGTGTCAGAAGAATTACAGAAGCTGATTTTGGTTGTGAGGAGACCGGCCGGGAAGGACCGGCTGCATTGTTGCTTCTGGAAAAAGAAGATCAGGGCAGAAGTGAAAAGCATGTTGAAATGTCTGAAAAAGAAATAGCGGCAAGAGGTATCACGGAAGGAAAAAGGGTGTGCTTTTCCGAAAGGGGGGAATTGCTGAATTTCATAAGGGTTGTGGCAGCGGTGCTCAGGGAGGATGGTAAGGTATTTGCTACGGTCAGGGGATATGGTGAATACAAAGGCTGGTGGGAGTTTCCGGGAGGGAAGATCGAAAAAGGTGAAACACCGCAGCAGGCATTGATACGGGAGATATCTGAAGAACTGACAGCAGAGATCAAGGTCGGAGAACTGATCGGAACCATAGAGTACGATTACCCGCAGTTTCACCTGTCCATGGACTGTTTTTGGGCAGAGGTTGTGAGCGGTGAACTGGTGTTGAGGGAAGCTGCCGAGGCTAAATGGCTGACAAAAGAAGAACTTGGCAGTGTAAAGTGGCTGCCTGCTGATCTGGAACTGATCGATCAGATCAGGCGGAGATTATAGGAAATATGCCGGATGGCGCACAGGGGATCCCATTGGCATCTGCCGCAGATCTCTGTGCGTTTTCCTGTTTTTAGGATCTTGCATTCCACCAGCCTGGAAAAAGTGCTGTAATGCATTTCGGCGCCGGCCTGCAATCCGCAGTATTCCAGCACCTTTGCGTCATAGTCTTTTACTTTATCCGCAGAATCACATACACCATTTTGGTTATGCGGGCATTTGGCGCACAGATCGTCTGTTCCCAAGGTGAGCCGGATCATTGGATCTTCCCGGAGCAGGAGTTGCCGGTAGTGTGCCATGTTTTCCACGAAAGCACTACTATAGCCTTTTCCCTGAAAAAAATACAGGCACATGCCATGGTGTGGACGCAAGCGTATCATTTATGCCGTTTCTCCGTTTCTGATGCTGCGGCGCAGTGCCTTGTTGCTGCCGATGGCGAGAGCAAGGGCGATCTTTGCCAGATCCGGGATGATGAAAGGAAATACGCACCAGCCCAACGCAGCCATGGTACCGACTTTGCTGCCGTCCTCGGTAACAAACACCCGGACAAACCAGGCGGTGCCGAAGGCGTAGCATACTGCCAGTGCTAACACCATGGAGATGGCATACATCCAGAACTTCTTTCCGATGAAACGTTCAAAGGCCCACATCACCAGGGCAGAAAAGAAAAAGCCGATGATATAGCCGCCGCTGGCTCCGGCCAGGGAACTGATCCCGCCTGACATCTCTGCAAATACCGGTACGCCTGCAGCACCCAGCAGGATATAGACGACAACAGCCGTGGTCCCGCGCCATCCGCCCAGCAGGTAGCAGGTCAGAAACACGGCAAAGGTCTGGAGTGTAAAGGATACGGCAGCCGTAGGGATGCAGATCCAGGAGCAGACAGCCATAAGCGCTACGGCCATGGCGATATAAGCAATATCGATGGTGCGGAAAGCGGAGGCTTTCACTGGTTTTGCGACAGATACGTTTTCGTTTACATTTTTCATGATAAGGTGATCCTTTCCTGATAGTTTCGTTAACGGGGACATCATAGCACTTACAAAACGGATTGTCAACCAACAAAATGGTGACGGTTGACAATAGGGCGAGATCCACGGGATACCTGTCTTGCGGTACGGGTGTTTTTTTTGTATAATAATGCAGACCGCGAGGATGCGCACGGATTTTGTAAGGAAATATGCCGCTTTCAGCGGCCAAAATCCGGCGCAGTAAACGACAAAACGAAAATAGTTTTGTCGTTTACTATATATTGATGACGCAAAGTGGGAGGCAGCCATGAATGTATGTTTATTGAATGATTCTTTTCCGCCGGTGATCGACGGTGTGGCAAATGTGGTGATGAATTACGGACGTATCATGCAGCAGGAACTGGGGGCAAATGTGGTAGTGGGAACCCCGAAGTATCCGGAGGCGGTCTATGCGGGTTATCCTTACGAGGTGATCCCGTATCCCAGTCTGGATACAACCAATCTGGTAGCCGGCTACCGTACCGGCAATCCGTTGGCAATGCGGGAGATCAAAAGAATGGCAGAGTTTGGCCCGGATATCATCCATACGCATTGTCCGGCAACGTCAACGATCATGGCGCGTGTGCTGCAGAATGAAACGGGGGCGCCTATCGTATTTACTTACCATACCAAGTTTGATGTGGACATCGCCAGGGCGGTAGGAGAAGGTTTTTTGAAGCATGAGACCGTAAAGGCCATGGTAAGCAATATTTCGGCTTGCGATGAAGTGTGGGTAGTATCCGAAGGGGCAGGAGAGAATCTGAAATCCTTAGGCTTTGAGGGGGAATACCGGGTGGTTTCCAATGGTGTGGATTTTCCCAAAGGGCGTGTGGCACAGGAAAAAGTGGCAGAGGTGACAGCGGTTTATGATCTGCCGGAGGGTGTGCCGGTCTACCTTTTTGTGGGGCGTATGATGAAATATAAGGGGCTGCCTCTGATCATAGATTCGCTGCACAAACTATCGGAACAGGGAGTGGATTACCGCATGGTCTTTATCGGCGGGGGGGTGGATGCCGAAGAGATGCAGGCAAAGGTAAAGGAATACGGGATAGCGCTGGATGCAGTAACTGAGGATGGCAGCATTCAGCACGCAGAGGGCAGAGCAGGCAGCAGTGGAAAAGTACTGTTTATCGGACCGGTGCATGATCGGGAGAAACTGCGTGCATGGAATACCAGGGCAGATCTGTTTTTATTCCCTTCGGTCTATGATACGAATGGGATCGTGGTGCGGGAGGCGGCAGCCTGCGGGCTGGCCAGTGTGCTGATCCAGGGTTCTTGCGCGGCAGAGGGCATTACACATGCACGCAACGGTTTTTTGATCGAGAATACGGCAGCGTCCATGACTGAACTGCTGAAAGATACGGCAGCGGACTTAAACCGGCTGCATGAGGTGGGGCAGCATGCGATGGATGAGATCTATATTTCCTGGGAACAGAGCATGCGGGAGGCATACCGCCGTTATGAAGAGATCCGGCAGATGGTTAAGGACGGCACTCTGGTCCGCCGGAAAAAACAGGGATCAGATTATCTGCTGGAGGCGGCAGCGCAGATCGCGAAGGGGACAGAGCATGTCTTTGATATTCCCAGAAATGTTTACGGTGGCATGAAGGATAATTTTGCCGAACTGAAGGAAGATATGAAAGAGGGATTTGATGACTTTAAGGACTGGCTGCCGGAGCGTGTGCGCATACTGGGCGAGAATACCAGGGAGGGTATGCGCAGCATAGGGGACGGCATGGAGAAACTCGGAGCAAAGATGGGCGAAACAGTGACGCATGTAGCCGAAAAGGCATTGGGGGATTATAACGAGATCATGTCCGGCGGTAAGAAGGATCAGGAATAAGGGTAACAGGGAAGATGGCAGATACAGGTAAAGCATGGGATAATAACTGGTACAGGCACATGAGTTTTTACCAGATCTGGGTGCGCAGTTTTGCGGATGGCAATGGTGACGGCATCGGGGATCTGTATGGTGTATATGATAAACTGGAATATGTCAGATCCCTGGGGGTGGACGGGATCTGGTTTTCGCCGCTGTATCCTTCCCCGAATGCGGATTATGGGTATGACATTTCGGATTACAGGGATATCCATCCGGAGTACGGGACTTTGGAACAGTTTCAAAAGGTATTGCACAAAGCTCATGCACTGGGGCTGAAGGTGATCATGGATCTGGTGGTGAACCATACTTCCGATGAGCATCCCTGGTTTCTGGAGAGCCGCAAGGGGAAAGATAACCCGTACAGTGATTATTATATCTGGCGGGATAAGCCGAACAACTGGGACAGCCTGTTTGAAGGCAAAGCCTGGGAGTATGATCCGGTAAGGGGGCAGTATTACCTGCACTTATTTGCAAAGAAGCAGCCGGATCTGAACATGGACAATCCGAAAGTGCGGGATGAAGTGAAAGCCATCATGCGTTTCTGGCTGGATATGGGCGTGGATGGCTTTAGGGAGGATGTGATCAACTTTATCTCCAAAAAAGAAGGTCTGCCCAATGGGCTGCCTTTTCTGCCGGCGGTGAACGGTATGCCCTATTACAAGGACGGACCGCATATCCATGAGTATATGGCGGAATTTAGGGAAGTCTGCCGGGAGTATGACTGCATACAGATCGGCGAGGGACCGATGACCACGGTGCAGTCGGCAATGAAATACCTGACCGGGGAGCAGAAGTCATTGGATATGATGTTTTCATTTGACCATATGATGGCCGATTGCCTGTATACGGAATATGTGCACCGGCCGTTCTCGCTGGTAAAACTGAAAAAAGCGTTTACCAGATGGCAGAAGGCGCTGGACGGCAAGGGCTGGAACGCGCTGTATCTGGAAAACCATGATCACCCGCGCGTGATCAGCCGTTATGGCAGTGAGCATTACTGGCGAGAAAGCGGTACCATGCTGGCGGTCAGCTATCTCTTCCAGCAGGGTACGCCTTTTATCTATCAGGGGCAGGAGATCGGCATGACCAATATCCGCCTGCGTTCCATAGAGGATTACAAGGATGTGTCCACCAGGACAAATTATCAGACCTATCATTTAAAAGACAGCATCGAACGCAGACTGAAGCGCATCCATTTATCCAGCAGGGATTCCGCCAGGACGCCGATGCAGTGGGATGACGATCCGAATGCCGGTTTCTCTGCGGCAAAGCCATGGTTTAGCGTAAACCCCAATTACCGGCGTGTGAATGTGGCTGCAGAAGAGGGGGAGGAGTATAGTATCTTAAACTTTTACCGCAGGTGCCTGGCGCTGCGCAAAAGTTCCAAAACGCTGATCTGCGGGAAGTATAAAGAGTATTTTCCGAAGGATAAGAATATTTATATGTATGAGCGCGCGCTGGGGGAGGTGCGTTACCTGGTGATCTGTTCGTTTGCGAAAATGCCCGTGAAGGTGCGCATCCCGGAAGGCTATGCAAAGATAAAGGGGCAGATGGTATTGTGCAACTATCCGGGAGGAACGCAGATTACGGCAGGTGACCTGCGCAAGCGGGCCTGCCGGGAATTAAATCTGCTGGCAGCAGAACACGGAATGCTGCGGCCGTATGAAGCGAGGGTGTACCGTTTCCGGGTGAAGCATTAAAAAATCCCGGCATCCGCCTGGAATGCCGGGAAACGGTGTTAATGCGAATGTCAGTGCTGGCCGGCATAGCGTTTGAACGCGTGGGTGATCGTGGAGGCCGGTGCACAGAGCGCCATGGAGACAACGGCGCCAAATCCTGCCTGTACGATCTCGAAAGGCAGTTTTAAGATGGCGTATTCCGGTGTGCTGTAGACATAGGCACGCCCAAGGGTATAGCCGATGACCATGATGATGGCACCGAGCAGGACGCCGATCCCCTGGGAGAGCATGATGGCTGTCTTCGGGTGGCTATCACCAAAACGCCCGCGGAATAAGCGGGAGACACACAGCGCGATCACAGCGGCCTGGATCCCGTGGGTAAAGAGCGATACAAACATCGAAGGCGGATTAAAGAACAAGTCGCCTAAGAAAGAACCGAAACCGCCCATGATAAAGGCAAGTACCGGATCGCCCAAAAGGATGGCGCCGGTGCAGATCGCGGCATCGCAAAAATAGAGATGCCCGCCCGGTACGGGAATGCTGAAAGTGGATAAGGCAATGGTCAGTGCCATGAAGACAGCGCCCAGGGCCAGTTTTCTGATCGGAATATTTTCTTTTCTTTGTTTCATTTGTTTGTCTCCTTTCAAACAGTCTGTAATAGGATCAGGCAAAATGAGAAGCTGCTGGAAAGCGTGCTTGACTTTTGACTGATTTACTGTACTATAAACCTATACTGGTCTGATAAAAATAGCCAGAACAAAACAAAAAGATAAGACCAGATAACTGAAAACCTCTGTTAAGACAGGGAAGCAATGCAGCATCGGACAATCCGGGCCGGTGTGCAAAGGCCATGGACAGATGCGCTGTTGGAAGCCAAAGGAGGGCAGGCATGAATTATCAGGTGAAAGCGGAAGAAAGCAGACCGGCATATCTGCAGCTCTATGAACAGCTGCGGGAGGATATCGCGGCAGGGGTGTATGCCTATGGCGAGCGTCTGCCTTCCAAGCGGCTGATCGCGGCAGAAGCCGGAGTAAGCCTGATCACGGTAGAGCATATGTATGAACTGCTTTTGGAGGAGGGGTATGCGGAAGCAAGGGAGCGCAGCGGTTTTTTTGCCTGCTACCGTGAGGAGGATCTGTATGCCCGCCATGCGGTGCAGTGCGCGGCAGCGCCTGCAATGGCGGTACAGCCGGCGTATGTGAATACCGGACGGGATTTTCCGTTTCCGATGTATGCCAAAACCGTGCGCCGTGTGCTCAGTGAATATGGAGAACGGCTGTTTATTAAAGAGGGGAATGCCGGCAGCGAACAGTTAAGGCAGGCGCTGGTCGCATACTTGGCCCGCAGCCGCGGGATCAGAGTCCGGCCCGGGCAGGTGGTGGTCGGTGCCGGAAGCGAGTACCTGTACAGCCTGATCGTGCAGTTGTTTTCACGGGAGAAATACATTGCCATCGAAGATCCGTCTTATGAAATGATCGCAAAAGTTTATGAAGCGAACGGGCTGCAATGTGAACCGCTGCGGATGGGAGAAGAGGGGATACTGTCGGAGGCTTTGGCCGGAGCGAGGGCAAGGCTTTTACATGTCACGCCTTATGACAGTTATCCCAGCGGGATCACGGCGGCTGCCGGCAAGCGGGCGGAATATGTCCGCTGGGCGGCAGAGCGGGAGGGCTATATCATCGAGGACGATTTCGATTCGGAGTTTTCCTTCAGCGCCAGGGCAAAGGATACGGTATTTGGCATGGCGCAGGAAGGGCGGGTGATCTACTTAAATACTTTCAGCCATACGATCGCACCGTCGGTGCGGATCGGCTATATGATACTGCCGGCAGAACTGCTGGAAGCATTTACGCAGCGGCTGGGTTTTTATTCCTGCACTGTGCCGCTTTTAGAACAGTATGTGCTGGCGGAACTGTTAAACAGCGGTGATTTTGAGCGGCATATCAACCGGGTGCGCCGGCGGCTGCGGAGAGGGGATGGAAAACAGGTGGCTGCGGCGAGTGAAAAAACGCATCGGGGATAGACTATTTTTGTAACCTTTGATATAATCGGAAATATATAGATTTACATAAAATCTGAGGGGCGGGCATATGAGCGAGCGGAAACACGAGGAAGTGCTGTATTCTTCTTTTCAGAATACAGAGGAAGGCAAAAAGGAATTATACGAGTATTCAAAGAAAAAGATCCTGGAGGGACAGCCGCAGACCAACTATAATTCTTTGACGAAACTGCCTGCGCTGCGCCTGTTTTTTTATGAAGCCGGGGAGATCATCAGAGCCAAGCCGGAGCAGAAATACGCGGTCCTGGTAATGGACATCACGCAGTTTAAGGCGGTGAATGAGTTTTTGGGACGCAGCGAAGGTGACAGGCTGCTGCGTTTCATCGGCGAGTGCCTGGCGGAATATGTGAGATCACGTCCGGACACCGCAGCCAGCCATGTGCGCGCGGATAATTTTTGTCTGTTTACTTCCTATCGGGAAAAGGGGGAACTGGCAGAACTGGCCATAGATCTGAAACGGCGCGTAGAGGAACTGCCGTTTGCTTATCGGGTGATCCTGTCCATCGGCATCTGTGCATCGGAGGAAACGGAGCCGGCGGTAAACTATCTGAAGGACTGCGCAGCGATCGCTATGGCGGAGATCAAGGGGAAGTATTACGCGGACTACAAGTTCTTTTCGGAAGACATGCGCACAAAGATGCTGCAGGAGAAGCAGATCGAGAGCGATGTGGTGGGGGCACTGAAAAATGGTGATATCGTACCGTATATCCAGCCGAAGGTCTATATGGATACCGGTGAGATCGTGGGCGGCGAGGCACTGGCGCGGTGGAAGTACCAGGGCGGCCTGATGCGGCCGGATCGTTTTATCCCGGTGATCGAGCGCAACGGGATGATCATTGAAGTGGACCGCTGTATCTGGGAGCAGGTATTCCGCTATCAGAGGAAAGTCATGGATGAGGGGCGCACGCCGGTACCGATCTCTATCAATGTATCCCGCATGCATATCTATGATAAAAACCATATGAACGATGTGCTGTATGGACTGCGGGACAAATACCGGGTGCCGGTGGAATATATCCCTTTGGAACTGACAGAGAGTGCCTTTGCACCGGGAGAGGATGAGATACAGGGGCGCATGCAGAAACTGCGGGAACAGGGCTTTATCATATCCATGGATGACTTTGGCAGCGGATATTCTTCGTTAAACATGCTCAAAGCCAGGGAACTGGACGAGATCAAGGTGGATAAGGAATTCATGGGCGACCTTGATAGAGAAAAGAGCAGGATCGTACTCAAGCATCTGCTGGCCATGCTGCATGAGTTGAATGTGGATATCATTGTGGAAGGCGTGGAAACGGAAGCGCAGCGGGATTTTTTGCTGGAGAACAACTGCCGCAGGGCGCAGGGCTTTTTGTACTACAGGCCTATGCCGCTGGATGATTTTGATGCGCTGATGAAGTCCGGGGCGTAGTGCCGGCTTTTTGCGGAGGTTTGGGGGATATTTGTGACAGCAGTGAAAACAGGGGAGAAACGGGGGATTAAAATTCTGGAATGTTGCAGGTGATCACGGATTATTTAAGGGATTATCAACTGGATATTATGCTGGTCTGGATCGGCATTTGTGGTGCAGTTTTTTGTATATGGCCTGTCCCTGACCAATCTGACTTCGGTGGGGGTGACTGTGGCCATGTATATCGTGGCGATGCATGATATGAGTGAGCAGGCAAGGTATTCTGTCGGTCTGCGGATGTCGATGCTCGAAGACGAAAAAATGAAGATGCAGGCACTGTTTGAGCAGACGGCTGCGGCGCTGGCCAATGCCATTGATGCTAAAGACCAGTATACGCGCGGCCATTCTTCCCGCGTTGCAGAGTACTCCGTAGAGATCGCCAAGCGTGCCGGCAAGACGGAGGAAGAGTGTAAGGAGATCTATTTCGCAGCGCTGCTGCATGATGTGGGCAAGATCGGTGTGAGGAATTCCATCATCAACAAGGCGGGCAGGCTCACGAATGAGGAATTTGAGGAGATCAGGAAGCATCCGGAGATCGGCCGGCGCATCTTATCGAGCATCAGCCAGTCGCCGTATTTAAGTATCGGCGCGAATTACCACCATGAACGCTATGACGGACGGGGATACCCGGAGGGGCTCAAGGGGGATGATATTCCGGAGATCGCCAGGATCATCGCGGTGGCAGACAGTTATGATGCCATGACTTCCAAGCGCAGTTACCGGGATCCGGTGCCGCAGGAGAAGGTGCGTGAGGAACTGCTAAAAGGCATGGGGACGCAGTTTGATCCGCAGTTCGCAAAGATCATGCTGCAGCTGATCGATCAGAATACCGAGTATAAGATGAAAGACGGACAGTGATCGGGCATGGCGCGACAGTCATTGTCACAGAACATGATCCGGCGAAATATGGATCAATGAAAAAGGAGATGGATCATGAGAGAACAAGTGGAAAAGGGATCTGATATAGTAAAAGGGGTCACGATGAAACCATTCCTTCAGGTTATAGCTACGGATGATAAACATGTTAATTCCCGTTCAATACTTGGAATAGGTGACGGACAGGAGGGGCTGGAGGCGCTTATAGAGATGCTTAAGTAAGAAGGAAAGACTTGTGGCAGCGGAACTGAAAAGATTACTCATTAAGTTTTCTTTGTATGAAGAATATTGAAACAAGAAGTGAGAGGTAGGAAATCATGAATCGTATAGATGTGTTAGATATCGCAGTTTATGGGAAAAGATGATAATGTTGAGATGGTTAATATAATGAGCAAAAGGAAAGATTTATTTCTCACTTTTTTCAAGATAGGTCTTTTTACATTTGGCGGCGGATATGCGATGATCCCGCTCATAGAAAAAGAAGCTGTGGATAAAAAGCAATGGCTTAGCAGTGAGGAACTTCTTGATGTGATAGCGATCGCAGAATCGACTCCCGGACCTATAGCGCTCAATGCTGCTACATTCATTGGAAAAAAAAGCCGGAGGCTTTTTGGGGGCTTTATGTGCAACAACAGGAGTGGTGCTCCCGTCATTTATCATTATAACGATGATTTCTTATTTTATAGAGGCTTTTAAAGAAATCAGAGTTGTGCGTTATGCATTCTTTGGGATCAGAGCAGGAGTTTTGTCACTGATCCTTAAGGCGCTCATATCCATGTTTATGCAAAGTACGAAGAATGTTTTGGCATACATTCTGATGTTTGTTTCAGCGGCAGCAGTTATATTTTTCGATGTAAATGCCATCATTGTAATAGTTGTCTGCGCCCTTGCAGGAATTACTTATGCAGAGATAAGGGGGCGTGGAAATGATATGGATTAATCTTTTCTGGACTTTTTTCAAAATAGGACTTTTTACATTTGGCGGCGGATATGCGATGATCCCGCTGATCAGATCAGAGGTTACAGCGCATGGCTGGGCAGAGACCGAGGAGATCATAAACTTTATTGCGGTCAGTGAAAGTACACCGGGACCATTTGCCATTAATATGGCCACTTTTATCGGAAGAACTACCGGCGGCATACCGGGGGCGGTCTGTGCTACCTTAGGAGTGGTACTCCCGTCATTTATTATAATACTTCTCGTTGCGGGAGCTTATGATAAGTATAAGAATAATAAACTGGTAAATGGGGCGATGACAGGGCTGAGACCTGCTGTGATCGGGATGATAGCAGCAGCGCTGATCACTCTTGGCATAGAAGTGATCCGGCCGAAAGATGGTATAGGTATCGTTTCCACTGTCTTAAGTATTGCCATCTTTGCCGTAATGACATTTCTGGCATTAAAAAAGAAGAATCCTGTAATGATCATAATTTTATCGGGGGCTGTCGGAGCAATTGCAGGATATATCCTGGATTTATAGTGCGGGAAGAATAAGGACACTTTAAAATGAAATTGTTAGCACTCTCTATTGAAAATAATCGAGTGTGATCCGTCTGCTGTTGACAAATCCCGTAAAGCAGTAAATCAAGGTTTTGCAGGATTTTTACTTTTCGTCTGGAGCCGTCAGAAATTGTCATAATTATTGGAAATAATATAACAATGTGTATGGAGGGTATCAAGCATGGAAACTAGACAAAAGAAGATCATTAATCACAAAATTCTTAATGAACACTGGTTTATTGGATCCATATTGCTTATTATCTGGGGGTACCTTTTTACATACTTTATCTCAATTATAGTGGCGGAAATTTTTGGAAATGTGATTCCGCTTCCGAAAGAAGAGATCATGTATATAGGGATGATACTTGGAGCATTATTGACTTTACTTGTTCATAAAAGGTGGTTTTATCCTGAGTATGAGGGTTCCCTAAAGACAAAAGATCTTAAAAGATGGTTAATTACAGGCTTAATTATCCTTGTTATCGCGCTGCTTCCTGATATTATTACTTCGCTTATTCTAAAAACTAATTTGGGAGCACCGACTCTTCACTCTGTACTAATGGCAGGTGTTGCAGGAACTGTTGAAGAGACCGTTTTCAGAGGACTTCCTGTGTCATATCTGATGAGGCAAAATAAAAAGAAGTCACATATAATATGGATAGCAATAGTGACTTCTTTGATATTTGGATCAGTTCATGGTTTCAATTTTTTTGCCGGTGCTACACTTCTGGCGGCGCTTTTACAGGTTATTTCAGCCAGTGCAGCAGG
>JAFUUX010000231.1 GCA_017471325.1 Lachnospiraceae bacterium
AGCGCAATAAATAATTGCGCTTACTATAACGCTCCGCGAGGATGCGCACGGATTTTGTAAGGAAATATGCCGCTTTCAGCGGCCAAAATCCGGCGCAGTAAACGACAAAACGAAAATAGTTTTGTCGTTTACTATATATTATATTGGCTTACCGCCCTGCATCTCCGTCATCCCCACGCAGTACCGGTTCTCATACAATATCCCGCAGATATCGCGTATGGACTGCAGTGCGGAATCTCCCATGGCATCATTGCATTTCCGAAATACCGTGCCCAGCGTTTTGAAATTGACCGGCTTATAATTGCGGTTATAAAAAGCCGACTCCCGCCCTTTCGCCAGATGCTCTTCCATGCGCGCAGCATATGCCGGATAAAAATCCAGAAACTCCCGTTCTATCGCCTCCGGCAGCCGAAAGACCGCCGCAAAAGAAACCTGCTGCGCCCCAAAATCTGCCCTGCCCTCCACCTGCGTCTTATGCGCGTGCTGTGACAGTATAAAGTGAAAACGCGCATTACCTGCACCGGTCTCCACCTGTTCCGCTTTCATCTCACAGATTTTTACGGGCGTGATCCGGTCAAAATATGCCAGCATGGAAAAGATAAAGTAGTATTGCTCTGCCTCCTGCTTACGTATCACGGAAAGCAGCCTTACGCAATCCTCCCTGCAGCGCTCCTGCTCTTTTGCGCTTCTTGCGCTGCTCCTGCTTTTGCCCCGCCCGGCCTTACTGCCGTGAAACATTCCATGAAAAGGGCTGCGGTATTCCCTCCCCTTTTCCCGCAGCAGGCGCTCAAAATGATTTCCCACGCTATGCAGGTTTTTCTTATAAGTATAAGCCGTTGTGGCGGTCAGCGACCCTTCCTCCACACGGCTGTCCAGATACGCAAAAAAATCCCCCACATCCGTTTCCGTCAGTTCCAGCAGATCTTTCCCGCAATGATCACAGACCAGTTTCACGGTGCTTCCATAATTCTGTACCGTCCGCGCAAGCACATTGTCCTGAAATGCGTAGCGCGCAAGCATCTCATTCCAAAGCCCTTCAAATTCCCCGTTATAATATTTGGAAACAGGCAATGCGTATTTTTTCATAATGACATTTTCCTCTCCGGAATCATCTCTTTCTGCTCCGATCAGCCACTTCTCTAAGGCAGATCCACGTCAGCCTTTGAACTCCGAAGCCGCTTATCCCATAAGCGCGCAGCCGTTTCCGACTGCGCGCCCATTCATCCCTTGCTTTCTTTATGCCGTTGCCACCATGCTCCGCGCCAGATCCACGTGCTGCACGGTTCCGGCCATGCCGTTTTCATACAGGAAGATGCCTGTTTTGCGTATCCGCGCCGACAGTGCATTATCCTCCATGCTGCGCAGGTCAAAATCCGTTGCCGCATTTGCCAGGCAGATCGCCCCGATATCCTTTTCCTTCAAACGGTACAGATGCTCCCTGCCATCCGCATCCGTCACCCAGATCTTCAGTTTTTCAAATACCGGATCCGCCTCATCGATCCAGCCGTTGCCGTCCGCGTCATACTCCGCCAGATCAGCAAAACCGTCCCCGCTTTTCGTCCCAAACAGCTCGCTGCCGTCCCCGATCTTCCCGTCTCCGTTCCTATCCAGCGCCAGATAGCCGCTATGCCCGTTCAGCCGCGAAATGCTGTCTTCCTTTCCGTCTGCATCCAGATCAAAGCGGATCTTCTGATCCGACACCTCCGCAATATTCCCGTCCAGGTTGATCACCAGCGGATCGCACAGGGAAACTGCCGGCTGCGCATAGATCTCATGCGTCTGCTCATAATACTCCGCAAAACTGCGGCTCATGGACAGGGATACATTAAAATCTATCTCCCGTCCGTCTGCGGTCACCACCTTCCCGGTCGTCTCAAAGGCGGTTTCTTCTGTTTCTTCGTAGCCATAATACTCACTGTATGCCCCGACCAACTGGCCGCCCGCATTATAACCGCCATATCCTATGCCCTGTGCATGCTGCATACCGCTGCCGACGCCGTAAAAGATCTCGTGGATCCTGCGCAGCAGATAGTACAATGTCTGCCGGCGTATCTGCTCTATGCTGCTGCCTTCCGTCTTTTCTTCCGTGCGCTCCGTCTGCGACACCGTACTGTAGCGTTTTAAGAAACTGTTGTTCCACAGCCCGCCGCCATCCGTCACGCTTCTGTTTTTTCCTTTGCCGTTTAACAGTTCCCGAAAACGATCCCCTTCCTTTTCCGCCGCCACCTCCTGCGTCTGCTGTGCCCAGCCGATCAGGGCGCCGGCACCCTGTACTGCTTTTGAGGCATACTGCCTCGAAGATCCCATGCTTACATTAGCAGATCTTATGATCATTTTGACCCCCTTGTCTCCACGACCACGATTTCCTGCGTTCGCTCCATCTCCCGTCACGAAAAAGAATACGCGCCGGAGGGGGATCTCCTTATCCGGTCCGCCCCGTATTCCTGTGCCCATGTATGATAATCGTATTTCAGCTTTCTCCCAAGAGATACCTGGCCGGGGCAGCTCTTTTTCCCACTGATATACTCTATATCGGCACATTTTTCAAAAAAACTATACTCGCGAACAGGATTGACTGCCGTTTCTGATTTCCGACCAGTGATCTACTGTTTCTCCTCACTTACAGTATCCGCTGTCTCCTCCTGTACTTTGCGCCTGTCCGCTTTTTTCTTTCTGCCGCGGATCACACCCTTAACGATCAGGACGATCCCAAAGATGACTGCTGCCCATACCGCAATATACGGCAGGTTCACAATCAGGCCTATGAAGATATTTTCAAGGCCGCTGCCTACCCCTTTGAGACTGGCAGCAAAACCGCTGCTGATCTTCTCCCCGATCGTCTGCTCCACTACCGGCGTCAGTTCCTCCACCTCGCGGATGTTCAGGTATACCGTCGCATAGTCCACCTGATTGTCATAGGTGCGCAGCTGCGACTCCATGCTCTCTACCTGATAACGGATATCCGATAAGCGGCTCTCTATGTTGATCAGATCCTCGATGCTTTCCGCCTGCTCCATGAGTTCCAGCAGCCGTTCCTCTTCCGCCTTCAGCGCATTTTTGTGGCTCTCCAGATCCACGTAATCCAATGTCACATCCCGGACATTTTCATTCCGGCTCACGATATTGGAAACCGCCGCCACATCCGCCAAAAACGCATCCAGATTCTCTGCCGGGATGCGCAGCGTCATATTTGCATTCCGTACTCCCTTTCCGTTGTAACTGCTGCCGTTGTAAGTGTAACTGCTCTCCGTATAACCGCCCAGCGCGTTGGTCTTTGCTGTTACGGTGCCCAGAAGGTCATCAAACTCCCTGGTCTCCACATCCAGATTCACATTGCGGATCAGTTTGCGGCTGTTCTGCCGGGGCTGCTGCACTTCCGCCCCCTGTACCGGCATGTTTCCCGCTTCATCATAGGAAGTCATCGCGCTCTCTTCCACATAGATCCCGTCTGAACGGTACGTATCCGCCATATCGCCTGCACCGTATGCCGAGTTCACCGCTATCGATGCCGAGTTCACCGCCATCGCCGGCTCCGCTTTCGCTTCCTGATACTCCGTACTCATCGATCCTCCGCAGCCCCCCATCAGAAGCGCTGCTGTCAGCGCCCACACCGGCAGGCTCCTGCACAGACCGTTTTTCCTGTTTTTCTTATCATTCTTTTCTTCCTGCTTTTTCATAAGGTTCCCTCCTATGGATCCGTAACCCGCACCCGGGCTGTTTTCACATCTGTCATAGATACGGATTTCCCTGCCACCGTTTATGGGCATTAAAAAAATTTTTCAGGATTTCTTCATTTCCGCCCTGCGTTTTTCATCCACTTCGATCCATTCATCCAGCGATAAGGGCATATAATCCGAAAACATGCAGAAACAGTTGATCATCTGGCAGGGAATCGGTCGCTCGCCCTCCTGCCCGTGCACCTCCCGCCTGGCCTGTCTGGTCTCCATGATAAAGCGGTTTACCAGAACTTCATCATAGGTATCGTGCACATGCCCGTACAGCATATACCGCCTGGGCCGCCCCTGCTCGTCCAGCCGGTACTGCCCGTCATAGCAAAAGATCGGGTAATGGCTCAGCACCACCCCGCGGTTGTTGTCCCGCAGGCGTTCATAATCCTTGATCCAGCCAAAACGCTCCTTGTGAAAATCCTTATCCTTCAGATAGCGTTTATCATGGTTTCCCTTGATCAGAAAAAGATTACCGTTGAGCTGCTCCAGTACCCGGTTGGTCTCCTGCCCATTCCCCAGGGAAAAATCCCCCAGGATCACCACCTCATCATTCCGCCGCACCTTTTTGTTCCATTGTTCGATCATGTGCGCGTTCATCTGTTCCGTATCCGCAAATCCCCGCATATCCATACGGTCATTCAGATTTCCATGAAAAAAATGACAGTCTGCTATATAATAACGCACCGGCCGTTTTCCCCCTTTTCTGCGCATTTCATTTCCTTTCCCTGTCTCTGCCATCCATGTCGCCGGCAGATCTTCCTTTCCGCTCATTCCGGATCCCCATCCCTGCGTTTCACCCCCGTACCGTCAAATGCCGGGATAAAACTCTCCTTTGCCGTGCCGCCCTCCTGCATATAGGCCTGCGTGATCCCCAGATCCAGCGCATATTCGATCAGTTCCGTATATTCCCGCTCCGTCACCGGCCGCTGCAGTTCCGGATATCCCTGCAGGTGCTCTGTCAGCGGCGTATACTGGTTCATCAGCGACAGCCAGATACGATCGCCATAGTTTTCATGCAGTTCCTTTACGATCATCTTGGCTTCCAACAGGCCGCCGGGCATCAGCAGGTGGCGCACGATCACGCCTTTTTGTATCATGCCCTCCGCGTCAAATACACACCGCCCTGCCTGCCGCACCATCTCCGCGATGGCCGCGCGTGCCGCCTGCGGATAATCTGCCGCCCGCAGATAACGTGCCGCTTTCCTTTCCGAAATAAATTTAAGATCCGGCAGGTATACATCCACCAGTCCGTCCAATATGCGCAGCGCCTCCACCGTTACATAAGCGCTGCTGTTCCAGATAAATGGCAGCCCGATCCCCCGCTCTTTTGCCAGCGCGATCGCCTCCGCCAGTACCGGGATATGGATATCCGGCGTTACCAGGTTGATATTGTATGCATGCTGATCCTTTAAAGAAAAGAAGATATCTGCCAGATCCGCAGCGCCTAAGGCCACACCGCCCGGGATACCGTGAGAGATCCCGTAATTCTGACAAAACACACAGCCCAGATTGCAGCCGGTGAAAAACACCGCCCCGGAGCCCTGTTTTATTTCCTGCACCTCCGGATCGGAACCGGCGGAAATACAGGGTTCCTCCCAGTAATGCAGTGCCGCGCGCGCGCAGCGCACCGCCGCATCTGCCCTGCAGAATCCGCACTGTCCTGCCGTCCTGTCCACACCGCAGCGTCTGGGGCACAAACAACACTTACTGTACAGCATTTTTTGCCGGATCCCCGTCAATGCCCGGTGCTGCGTGACATCATTTTTTTAATATTGCTTCTCTGCTTTTTGTTTAATGCCACGCCCGCTACCATGCACTGCTCATAATCCGCTTTCGGCAACGGTTTGGAATAATAGTAACCCTGGATCATGTCACAGCCTTTTGCCGCAAGGAAATCCACCTGTTCCTGTACCTCCACGCCCTCTGCCACGGTGCGCATATGCAGTTTCTTCGCCAGCTGCAGCGCCTCCGAGATAACGATCTCACCGCGCCCTTCTTCTCCCTCGCCCCGGAAAAACTCAGCATCCAGTTTCAGTACATCCAGCGGCATATCCTTTAGGGAATTCAGGGACGAATACCCGGAACCGAAGTCGTCCATGGATACCACGAAGCCATACTCTTTCAGTTTTTTGATCGTATTCACCAGGGCCGTCTTGTCATCAAAGAACGCGCTCTCCGTCAGTTCTATCTCGATCAGTTCATGCGGTGCTTTTTCCGCATCCACCAGATCACGGATCTGCTCTGCTAAATTATTTTCAGCAAAATGCGCCCTGGAAACATTGACGGACACGGGCACGCATTTCAATCCGCGGTCCACCCACTCCTTCTGATCCCGCGCCGCGCGGCGGATCATATACCTGTCGATCTCCGTGATAAACCCGTTGCGTTCAAAGATCGGAATGATCGTATCCGGCCCTTTGAATCCATACTCCGGCGACTCCCAGCGGATCAGGGCTTCCGCACCGCACAGCCGGTCTGTCCTGGGATCAAACTTCGGCTGGTAGAAAACCACAAATTCTTCCTGCGCAAGGGCATTCTGCTGGTTTTCCTGCACGATCTCGATCCAGCGCTGTTCCTCGATCAGTTTTTCATCAAAGAATACGACTGCGGAATGGTCCATATCGGAAAGCGTGTCCCTGGCCGTGCAGGCACTGTTGTAGTCCTTTTCCATTTCCACGATCTTGTATTTAAACGGCCACCGGCCCACTTCCTTATCATTGCTGACGAGGCTCACGCCGATATGGAAACAGAATTTATGCACCGCGTCCACGATCTCCAGATCCTTGAGCAGATCATCCAGAAATTTCTTCAGTTCCTCTTCATCTTTATATTTCATCAAAACCGCAAAACTGGCAGAGGAATGATGCGCGCACAGATCCTTTTTATCCAGCCGCTTGATCAGCAGCCTGTTCACCTTGGTCAGAACATCCTCACCTTCCTTAATGGAATGGCACATGCAGAAATTCCGGTACTTGACGAAACTTACGCTCAGCATCACATAATGATTTTTTGCATTTTTACGCTTGCGCAGGAGTTTCTCCCCCTTGATCTGCATCCACATCCAGTTGCGCTCCCCTGTCACATCGTCCATAAAAAACAGGTTTGTCATCTTGCGCTGCTGACGGATACTGCCGACGATATGGTAGATGATGATCACGGATAAGCCCAGCACCATCACCGCGATCGTCAGCCCCACAGCCCCGGCAAATACGATATCACCGGCATCAATGCTGAAATATGCCTTGCCAAAGATCCTTTTATTCTCTCCGCTTATATTTGCAGCGATCCAGAACGGAATATCCAAAGTGGCACCTTTATCGGCCAGCCGCTGCAGGCCGCCGGTCTGCGATACCCAGGTCAAAAATCCCTTCAGGTCAAAAGAAAGCGTCCCGTTTTTGTGCCGCAGCAGGCGCAGCGCTTTATCCTCATACAGGCTGACATTCTGTCCGATGCGCGAAAGGCGGAGCTGCCCGCCCATCCCGCTGCTGAGTTCCTTCCCACTCTGGTGATAGATCCTCCAGTCCCGGTCCGCGATAAAATAATCACGGCCTTCCGCATCCAGCAGGGCATAGATATCCTCCACGGAATCCTTATGCTCGTACATACGCGCCATATAGGAGACCGCCTGATATTCACTGTAGATCCTGGCTTCCAGCACATATTGCAGAAACATATGCGCCAGAAATGCCAGAAATGCATTAAAGCATAACGAAACGATCAGGTATATCACCAATACGGAACCTAATTTACTGCGGCGTAATTTCCGATATCCTTTTTCCTTACGGTCAGACATGTCCCTGCCTTCCCCCTTTATCATCCAAACCGCAAAACCCGTTATCCCAAACCGCCCTGACAGGCTGTTACGGCTTTCTGCAAAAAACAGTCCGCTTACATATTATATAGTTTAGTGCCTATACACATATTTTGCAAGTTTTTTATGCGGATTACAATAAGAAAGCCTCCGGCTCTGTCATTTTCCAAGAGCCATGAGAACCATACATGTAGAGTTCAGCGATGAGAGACTCATTACACCGAGCGGCCTTGTATTTGTCGGCCAGATCCTGGACAAAAGCGATTTCGTCAAGAAGATGAACCGTTCGCCTATATCCAGGGACTATCTGCAGAAGCAGATCAAGAAGGTATCATATTTTCTATTAGCATTATATATACCATTTTACGGATTTGCATGAATTATAGTAAGCGCAATAAATAATTGCGCTTACTATAACGCTCCGCGAGGATGCACACGGATTTTGTAAGGAAATATGCCGCTTTCAGCGGCCAAAATCCGGCGCAGTAAACGACAAAACGAAAATAGTTTTGTCGTTTAC
>JAFUUX010000232.1 GCA_017471325.1 Lachnospiraceae bacterium
AACGACAAAACTATTTTCGTTTTGTCGTTTACTGCGCCGGATTTTGGCCGCTGAAAGCGGCATATTTCCTTACAAAATCCGTGCGCATCCTCGCGGAGCGTTATAGTAAGCGCAATTATTTATTGCGCTTACTATAAAAATCCTGATATGGCTTAAATCACGTAGGATCAAGTGGATTATAAGAGAACCAAACATTTTTTATGGTGATAACGCCGGAAAAACAGTACAAGTGAGATGCAATGAATACGGAACGGATACAGAGCGCCTGCAGACAATTTCTAAATACAGAAGCCGATGCCATAAACACATTGGGGGAAGGGCATATCAACGACACTTTCTGCATAGACTGCAGAGGGAAAGCCTACATCTTGCAGTGCGTGCAGGGCGGGATGGATATCAGAAAACTGGAGTATAATTACGCGCTGTATTCCGGCGTCTGTGACCGGTTCGGCTGGCGGTATCCGCAGTGGCTCAAAGACCGGGAAGGACAGTACTATTATATGGATGCGCAGGGCGGGCGCTGGAGGATGTACCCGTTTCTGGAAAGCGACAGTCTGAAGATGCCGCTCTCTGATGGGGAACTGTATGCCTGCGGACAGGGACTGGCGGGGATGCATGCGGTGTTTGCAAAGCTGCCGGGAAAGCCAAGGGCGGCCTATCCCCTGCTGCACGATTTAAAACATTACTATACAGAATACCTGCGCCTGCTGCAGGGCGGAGGGCTGCGCCCGGAAATGCGGGATGGCAGGCTGGAGGAAAAGATCGCTGCCGGTATCGATAAAATGCTTGCTACAGAAGCGCTCGTTAAGGCAGGGCGGCAGGCCGTGGTGCACGGGGATGCGAAAGTGGCAAACCTGCTGTTCCAAAATGGCAGCATGGTGGGCTGCATCGATATGGATACGCTGATGACAGGGGCGCCGCTGGAGGATGTGGCAGACTGCATGCGCTCCTGCTGCCTGAAGGATGGCTTGCTGCAAAATGAGATGGCGCACGCGCTGACGGAAGGCTATGCGAGCGCTCTGGGAAAAGGGGAGACAAAAGCCGTCAGGGAAAAACTGCTGGCTGTATATGACAAGATCTGTTTTGAACTGGGACTGCGTTACTATACGGATGCGGCAGCAGGTGGCGGATGCTTTAAGGAGAAATATCCGGGATACAGATTGCAAAGGGCAGGGGAACTGCTATAGGATGCAGTAGAAAGATAGATACAAATATATCTCACACAGTATAATTTGTGCCATAAATGCTACTATTCACAGCCCTTCGTGCTGTGATAAGGTATCTTGCTGTCGTTTGCTATAGAAAAAAGACTATTGACATCCGGATCTGGATGCGATATTATGATTATATTGTTTGGGACGGAAGTGAATGTCCCGTATCATTTCAGGAAATCTGCTTTATAAAGAAAGCAGATCAATGTTAAACAGATTCATTACTAAGTAATCTTTAGAAAATCCAAAAAAGAAAAGGCAGAGATGGAATTGAGGCTATTTTTGTGCCCTTTTTTCAGTGCTTTGCAGCGTTTTTGCATTGCAGGAAGGGCATCAAAAAGCAAGCCATTCTGTCCGGGAATTTTACTCCGTGAAAATCACGTGGGAAAAAACAGATGATGCATAATGATCATGCAGCCGGACAGGGGTTCCGAAGGGATTGGATGTGCACAGGTATGCGCGGCGTTACTATTCACAGTCGAATCGCGCACTTGCTGCGCGATTACGACCCAAAACATTCCGGGAGAGAAGGGTTTTGCCCATCGCCGCAGGCGATTTTCATTGGCAAAACCCGTTACTATCACAGCACGAAGGGCTGTGAATA
>JAFUUX010000233.1 GCA_017471325.1 Lachnospiraceae bacterium
AACGACAAAACTATTTTCGTTTTGTCGTTTACTGCGCCGGATTTTGGCCGCTGAAAGCGGCATATTTCCTTACAAAATCCGTGCGCATCCTCGCGGAGCGTTATAGTAAGCGCAATTATTTATTGCGCTTACTATAAAAAGGCTATGAGAAAGCAGCGAGATGAGCGCAGGCGGATGCCGGGATGGCTGCGGCATCATAAAATAAAGCATACAGAGAAGGCGGAGGAAAATATGGCAAGCGAGATCAGGGATGTGAAACTGGCGCCGGGCGGCGCGATGAAGATCGCATGGGTAAAGAACCACTGCGACCTGCTCAGGACATTGGAGGAGGAGTTTAGCAAAAGCAAGCCTTTTACAGGGAAAAAGATAGCGCTTTCGGTGCATCTGGAAGCGAAGACGGCATATCTGTGTAAAGTGCTCAAAGCAGGCGGCGCCGAGATGTATGTGACAGGCTCAAATCCGCTGTCCACCCAGGATGATGTGGCGGCAGCGCTGGTGGCAGACGGCCTGGAGGTGCATGCATGGCACGGCTGCACAGCAGAGGAGTACGATGCGCATATCCGCGCGGTGCTTTCCGTGGGGCCAAACATCATCATTGATGACGGCGGGGATCTGGTACATATGATGCATACGGAATTTAAAGATCTGATCGCGGATGTGATCGGTGGCTGTGAAGAGACCACAACGGGTATCCTGCGTCTGGAGGCCATGAACCGTGACGGCAGGCTGCTGTTCCCTATGGTGAAGGTAAACAATGCGCAGTGCAAGCATTTCTTTGATAACCGATATGGTACGGGACAGTCCGTATGGGACGGCATTAACCGCACGACCAATCTGATCGTGGCCGGCAAGACAGTTGTGGTGGCAGGATACGGCTGGTGCGGCAAGGGTGTGGCCATGCGCGCCAAAGGCCTGGGAGCAAAGGTGATCGTCACCGAAATCGATCCGGTGAAGGCGATCGAAGCGGTGATGGACGGCTTTGAGGTGATGCCGATGAAGCAGGCGGCAGCACTGGGAGATTTCTTTGTGACTGTGACCGGCTGCGACAAAGTGATCGATGAGGAGGATTTTGTGGAAATGAAGGATGGTGCGATCCTTTGCAATGCTGGTCATTTTGACTGTGAGATCGATATGGCCGGGCTGCGCAGGATGGCGGTATCCTCTGCGGAACTGCGGCATAATATCACCGGCTATACGCTGCCGAACGGAAAGACATTGGCTGTGCTGGGCGAGGGGCGTCTGGTAAACCTGGCCTGCGGTGACGGGCATCCGGCAGAGATCATGGATATGAGTTTTGCGATCCAGGCACTTTCCGCCAAATATCTGGTAGAGCATGGCACGGAACTGAAAACCAAACTGATCGATGTACCGGAGGAAGTGGATCGGGAGGTCGCGGTCAGGAAACTGGCTTTCCTGGGCAAGGAGATCGACGTGCTGACACCGGAGCAGGAAAAGTATCTGAATTCATAAATAGACAACGGAAACTGAGGGAAAAAGAAATGAATATCCACATCAAAAATGCGCGCGTGATCCTGCCGGGGGAAACCGCGGAGGCGGCACAAAAGGTCGAAAAAACGGATCTGTTTATAGAGGGGAGCCGGATCGCCGCGATCGGCAAGGCACCGGAGGGGTTTGCAGCGGAAAAACTGATCGACGGAACGGACAAACTGGTGAGTCCGGGGCTCATCAATGCGCATACCCATAGTTATATTGAGTTTATGCGCAACTGTGCGGATGACCTCTCTTTTATGGACTGGCTGTTTGGCCGCATCGATCCCATCGAGCAGAAGATGACGGATGAGGATGCCTACTGGGGCGCATGTCTTGCGATCCTGGAGATGATGAAGACCGGAACCACCTGTTTTAATGATATGCAGATGAACATCCTGCAGACCACGCGTGCCGTAAAGGAATCCGGTATGCGTGCCGTGATCTGCCGGGGGCTGGTAGGCAGCGGCAATGATGAAGCCGGACGCAGCAGGCTGGAGCAGGCTTATCGGGAGAGGGACGCGTTTGCGGACTGCGACCGGCTGACCTTCCGTCTGGGACCGCACGCGCCGTATACCTGCGATGAGGCTTTCCTGCGCATCGTGGCAGAAGAGGCGCAGCGGGAGCATATGGGGATCCATATGCACTTATCCGAGAGCAAAACAGAGATCGAAAACTGTCAAAAGGAGTATGGCTGCACGCCGATCGAACTGGCAGAGCGCTGTGGCCTGTTTGCGTCCCCGTTTATCGCGGCGCACTGCGTGCAGGTGACACCATCCGATATGGATATCCTGGCTGAACACGGTGTGAGCGTGGTGACCAACCCGGCCAGCAATATGAAACTGGGCAACGGTTTTGCGCCGGTTCCGGAGATGCTTAAAAAGGGCATAAATGTCTGCCTGGGGACAGACGGGGCGGCCAGCAACAATTCACTGAATCTGATCCATGAGATGAGCCTGGTATCCCTGATCCATAAGGGCACGCATGCTTCGCCGCAGTGCATCAGCGCGGAGGAAACCTTCCGTATGGCGACCATCAACGGAGCAAGGGCGCTGTCACTGGGACAGGAGACGGGATCGATCGAAGTGGGAAAGAAAGCGGATCTGGCGATCTTTGACTTGAAACGGCCATCCATGCAGCCGGTAAACAATCCGGTCGCGGCGCTTTCCTATTCCGCAAACGGCAGTGAAGCGGAGTGCGTGATCATCGACGGCGTGGTGACAATGGAGCACGGAAAGGTGCTGACCATGGACGAAGAACGGATTTATTACGAAAATGCCGGCATCATGGAGCGTCTAGGGTAAATAATACAAAAAAGGATAGACAAAAGCCAAGTTTTGGTGTAAAATATCCATAGTGTTCTAAAACATTACGGAATAACGAGGAGTGGGTGACATGGCCAAAATACTTGTAGTTGACGATGCAGCATTCATGCGTATGATGATCAAGGACATTCTGACAAAGAATGGCTATGAGGTGGCAGGAGAAGCAGAAAACGGTGCAATCGCCGTTTCCAAATATGCGGAGTTAAAGCCGGATCTGGTATTGATGGATATCACGATGCCGGAAAAGGACGGTATACAGGCGCTGAAGGACATTAAGGCGGCAGATGGCGGCGCAAAAGTTATCATGTGTTCCGCAATGGGACAGCAGGCCATGGTGATCGAGGCGATTCAGTCCGGTGCAAAGGACTTTATCGTAAAGCCGTTCCAGGCGGATCGTGTCATCGAGGCTGTTAAGAAGGTTGTCGGCTGAGCGGGATAGTTTCTGTCTGCTGCAGGCACCGGTTTCAGAGTATTGACAGATCGTTCAAAGATTTATTGAAAGGATTATGTTATGTAAGGATATGTTTATGGCATATCCTTTTTCTTTTTTATAACGGGAAATTATGCTATAATCAGTTTAGGGAGGCAGGCGGCCGGGAAGCCGTGCTGCCGCAGGGATACGGGCGCGCCATTGGCATGGCGGCCCGGGAAAGCGTACATGCGGGGCAGAAGGAGGGATGGGGTATGAAAGACAGACAGATCATTACGATAGGGCGGGAACTGGGCAGCGGCGGCAGGGAAGTGGGACACCGGCTGTCGGAGG
>JAFUUX010000234.1 GCA_017471325.1 Lachnospiraceae bacterium
AAGCGCAATAAATAATTGCGCTTACTATAACGCTCCGCGAGGATGCGCACGGATTTTGTAAGGAAATATGCCGCTTTCAGCGGCCAAAATCCGGCGCAGTAAACGACAAAACGAAAATAGTTTTGTCGTTTACTATAGTTTTATTGTAACATAAAAAGCAGCAACATCACAATCATGATGTTGCCGCTTTCCAGCCGGAAACTTTGCTTACATGCTTGCCTTACGGCATCATCACCGCAGCCGCCATCTTCTGTGCCGTAGCCGCATCCGTAAAGATCTCCAGCAGTTTTAAGCCAAACTGCGTCGCCGTGCCCATACCGCGTGAAGTAATGATATGCCCGTCCACCACCACCGGATCGGCCAGCGTCTCTGCGCCCTTCAGTTCTCCCTCCAGGCCACCGTAACAGGTCGCCTTCTTTCCTTCCAGGATGCCCAGATGTCCCAGGATCGTGGGTGCCGCGCAGATGGCTGCCACATATTTGCCTGCTGCATGGAATTCCTTTACTTTTGCGGTCAGCGGTGCACATGCTTCCTCATTTTCCGTGCCTTTCTTACCACCGGGCAGGATCAGCATATCCATACTGTCAAGGTCCGCCTCTTCCAATACCGTATCCGCTGTCACATCAATGCCGTGGGAACCGTGTACCGCAGTGCGTCCCATGATCGACACCGTCGTCACTTCCACGCCGCCCCTGCGCAGGATATCAATCGGTGCGATCGCCTCCACTTCCTCAAAACCATCCGCCAGAAATACTGCCGCTTTTGCCATGTTTTTCTTCCTCCTGTCCCTGAAATCCGTTTATCTGCCTTCGACAAGCCCACAGCGGTATCCCCGCTTACATCTCCCTGATCCTGCGGATCGCCTCCACTGTATCCTCGTAGCGTCCGAACGCCGTGAGCCGGAAGTAATGCTCGCCGCTGGGTCCAAAGCCGGAGCCGGGCGTGCCTACCACATTGGCCTTCTCCAGCAGCCGGTCAAAAAAGTCCCAACTGCTCATGCCCTCCGGTGTCTGCAGCCAGATGTACGGTGCGTTTACGCCGCCGGATACGGTATAGCCGGCCTCCGCAAGCCCCTGCCGGATATAGGCGGCATTTTTCATATAATATGCCACCTGTTCCTTCAACTGCGCCTGCCCCTCCGCTGTATAAACCGCCTCTCCGGCACGCTGCACGATATACGGCGCGCCATTGTACTTGGTGCCATGTCTTCTGGCCCATAGTCCGTGCAGTTCCGTGCCATCCGCTTTTAACCCCTTAGGGATCACCGTATAACCCAGCCGCACACCGGTAAAGCCGGCATTCTTGGAAAACGACCGGATCTCGATCGCGCACTCTCTGGCGCCTTCACACTCATATATGCTGTGGGGTACATCCTCTTCCGAGATGTACGCTTCATAGGCAGCATCATAAATGATGACTGCGCCGTTTTGGTTTGCGTAATCCACCCAGGCCTGTAACTGTTCTTTCGTTATTGTAGCACCGGTCGGGTTATTTGGAAAGCACAGATATATGATATCCGGTACTTCTTTTGGCAATTGCGGCGCAAAACCGTATTCTGCCGTGCAGGGCATATAGATCACCTCTGACCAGGTACCGCTCTGTGCGTCATAATTGCCCGCGCGCCCGGCCATCACATTGGTATCCACATACACCGGATACACCGGATCGCACACTGCCACTTTACACTCCTTTGCAAAGATCTCCTGGATATTGCCGCAGTCACCCTTTGCACCGTCTGAGATAAAGATCTCGTCCGCAGAGATCTCACAGCCCCGCGCCTTATAATCATGCTCTGCCACGGTATTTCTCAGAAATGCATATCCCAGATCCGGCGCATAGCCGCGGAACGTCTCCGTCTGTGCCATCTCATCCACCGCTCTGTGCAGTGCCTCCACGATCACCGGTGCCAGCGGCTGTGTCACATCCCCGATACTTAAGCGTATGATCTTTGCCTCCGGGTGTGCTGCGGCATATTCCCGCTGCTTTCTGGCCACCGTGGAAAACAGATAACTCCCCGGTAATTTCAGATAATCTTCATTTGCCCTGACCATGCTGCCATCCTCCCTTCCCAAATCCTGATCCCATTTCCTTGATCGATCCTATAGTAAACGACAAAACTATTTTCGTTTTGTCGTTTACTGCGCCGGATTTTGGCCGCTGAAAGCGGCATGTTTCCTTACAAAATTCGTGCGCATCCTCGCGGAGCGTTATCGTAAGCGCAATTCCTTATTGCGCTTACTATAAAACGGCTCTCTTCTTTATAATACGACTTCGCCTGCAAAGACGATCCTTGCAGGTCCCGTCATATAGACGCAATTGTCCTCTTCCTTCCATTCGATCTCCAGATCGCCCCCCAGCAGATGCACGGTTGCTTTTCTTCCGTTTTTTCCGTTCAGCACGCCGGCCACCACGGATGCGTATGCACCGGTCCCGCAGGCCAGCGTCTCCCCGCTGCCGCGCTCCCATACGCGCATACGGATATGGCTTTCATCCAGCACCTGGATAAACTCCGTGTTGACAGCCTTCGGGAATGCTTTATGATGCTCACAAAGGGCACCGATCTTTTCCATATCCAGTTGCTCCACATCCTCCACATAGGTCACGGCGTGCGGATTACCCATGGACACGCAGGTCACATTCCTCACCTCCCTGCTGCCGCCGGGCAGCTGCAGGCAGATCGGGCACGCAACGATCTGTGTACTATCCGCGTCCGGTTCCACGTCAAAGCCTTTGAGATCCACCGGGACTTCCGCCGGTGTGAATACCGGCTCTCCCATATTCACGGTCACGGTATCCACTTTGCCGTCTTTTAAGTGCAGATACAGTGTTTTTACTTTGCCGCCGCTTTCGATCCTGACCGGATTTTTATCCGTCAGACCGTAATCATAAACATATTTTGCCACGCAGCGGATCCCGTTGCCGCACATCTCCGAACGGGAACCGTCCGCATTGTACATCTCCATTTCAAAATCCGCCTGCGCAGAAGGATTGATAAAGATCACACCATCCCCGCCGATGCCGAAATGCCGGTCGCTCAGGCGCCGCACCACCTCCGGCTTGTTTTCTACCGTTTCCTTTGCTCCATCCACATAGATATAATCGTTTCCGCAGCCCTGCATTTTTACAAACTTCATATGCCTGTTCCTATCCTCCTGTTTTTTTTGTCACAGATGATCCCCTGCCGCTGCATGCTTACTGATCCAGCATCGCCAGCACCATCTGCGCGCTCTCGATCAGTCCGGTGCCGCTGTCCATGCTGCATTTCTGTATATAGCGGTGCGCCTCCTCTTCACTCATATGGTTGCGCTCCATCAGCACCGCCTTGGCCCGTGCAAGCAGTGCCAGTTCCTCAGGCGAGCGTTTCTTCGGCTGTAGGCGTGCCCTTTTCTTTTCCCGCTGCCGCCTGCCGATCATCATCCCCAGCGTAGAGATCAGATCCGCGGTTTTTAAAGGCATGCCTAGTGCCACAACGCCATCCTCCACACCTTCCTCAAGCCTTGCGCCAGAGGCGATCAGCAACAGTTCAAACCCCTTCGGCAGTTCCTCCAGCAGTTCCGAATACACCATATCCGCATATTTATAGCCGCACACAATGATACCCTCTTCCAGGGCATCCAGCTGTGACAATGCCTGCGCACCTGTGGTACAGACTGCGGCCACCTCATAACCGTTGCGCACCAGGATACCGCGGACACTGTGTGCTTCTTCTGTTTTTCCGAATAGAACGATCAGATCCATTCCGCCCGCAGTTCCCCCTTCCTGTAGAATACCGGTACCTTCCCTACGCACGCAGCCAAATATGCATGCGTATCTTTTTGCGCCTGAAAATTTAAGTACCTTCCATGCGCACGCGGACAGATCCATAAAACCCGGCATGTTCCGCCGCGCGGTATATGCAGAAATTCCATATATCCAAAGTACGGATATAATGAACTTCCGGTATATCCTATACTGCTGCCTTAATATTTATACAGGTATCTGTCCACTTCCCATTGGGAAACCTGCGCGCTGTATTCCAGAAATTCCTTCTTCTTGGCAGAGATATACAGCGGCGCAATGTACTCGCCCAGAGTATCCCTGACCAGTTCGTCCTTTTCCAGTTCCCGTATCGCCTCGATCAGCGTTGCCGGCAGGGATTCCACGCCTGCTGCCTGCAGTTTTGCATCACTCATGGCAAAGATATTTCCCTCCACCGGTGCCGGCGGCGCGATCTGCTTACGGATGCCCTCCAGGCCTGCACGCAGCGCTACTGCCAGTGCCAGGTACGGATTTGCCGAGGAATCCGGGCTGCGCAGTTCGATCCGGGTATCATCGCCGCTGACTTTCGGTACACGCAGCATCGGCCCGCGGCTGCGCCCCCAGCTGATCAGCACCGGTGCGTCATAGCCCGGCACCAGACGCTTGTAGGAATTTACCAGCGGGTTCATCACGGCCGTCATGCCCTTGCTATGCTGCATCAGACCGCCGATGAACCAGCGTGCCTCGTCACTGATGCCATCCTCCTGCCCCGCATCCTGAAAGATGTTTCTGCCATCCTGATACAGAGACATGTTCAGGTGCATGCCGGAACCGTTATTGCCGTATTTAGGCTTCGGCATAAAAGTTGCGTGCTGCCCGTGCCTGCGCGCAATGGTCTTGACCGCCATCTTAAAAGTCATCACGTTATCTGCTGTTTTCAGTGCTTCATCATGATGGAAATCGATCTCGTGCTGGGAAGGCGCGATCTCATGATGGGAAGATTCGATCTCAAAGCCCATCTCTTCTAATGTCAGCACCATATCGCGGCGCGCGTTCTCGCCGTTATCGATCGGCCCGATGTCAAAGTAGCCGGCTCTCTCGTTTGTCCGTGTCGTCGGCTCCCCGTCCTCTCCGGTCTGGAACAGGAAAAATTCACATTCCGGCCCCACATGAAATACATATCCCATCTCTGCCGCCTCTTTGACCGCGCGCTTTAGCATCCCTCTGGGATCCCCCGCAAAAGGCTTCCTGTCCAATGTATAAACGTCACAGATGAGACGCGCCACCTTGCCGTGCTGCGGACGCCACGGCAGTATAGCCCAGGTATCCGGATCCGGGTACAGATACATATCCGATTCCTCCACCCGCGCAAAGCCATCGATCGCCGAGCCGTCAAACATATAATTGTTATCCAGCGCCTTTTTAAGCTGGCCGGCCGTGATCGCCAGGTTTTTCAGATTACCGAACACATCCGTAAACTGCAGACGGATAAACTCTACATTCTCATCTTCCGCGATCTGTAGGATCTCTTCTTTCGTATACTTAGCCATAACGTCCTTCCTTTCTCATCATTCATGATAGAAGAAAAGGAGCACCCTTACAGGGCACTCCTTTGTGTCAACTTTAATCAGTATAACCCGTATTTCCAAATCCGTCAAGCCACAACTGACTGTTTATGCCATTTTATGCCATTCTTTATCTTAATCTGTCGGCAGTTCCTCTCCATCAGTACGGATACGATACGCGATCAGTTTTGCCAGGAAATACATCAGCGCGCATTCGCCATCCTGCCAGATCCGGTGGCTGCGCGGTTCCGCGCAGATCAAATATCCGTTGGTATCCAGATCGACACCGACACGGACTACCAGCAGCGTCTCGATCTTCCACTTTTCCAGCAGTGAAAAGAATAAGGGGCTTCGTTTGCTCACATCCTCGATCACCGTTGTCGTGTACAGATCATCCGTCATCAGTTTCCCGATATCCGGCACCTCCTCACGCAGGAAGATATTCTTTACGCCGCGCATCACGTTATCGCTGCTGATATAATACAGATCCGAGATCTGCAGTTCCTCCATCATGAACGGCAGCACGGAATAGAGGCGGTTCTTCATGCCCGGCACCATCTCAAACTGGCGGATCAGGTTGTGCATATTGCCATAGATCCCCTTCTTTGCCATCCTGCTGATCTCGATATCCTTATGCTTTTCTTCCACATAAATGATATAGCAGTTGCGCCCCTTTACCTTGCCGCGGTACAGCACTTTATCCATGATGCCGAACAGATCATCATAGTTTTTCGCATCCTCCGGAAATGACGCACAGCCCAATGTCCCGGTAATAAAAGGGCTGCAGGTCTTGAGTTCGATATTTTTCCGCAGCACCACGCCGTCCCGGTACATATCTTTCAGATATGCCTTCTTATCATCATAGGCCAGATCACGCAGATTGATGATGAGCAGTTCGTCACCGCCAAACCTCCCGACAATGCCAAAGCCGTCCATATAGCGGATCAGCCCGTCCGCAACTGCCGCCAGTACGCCATCCCCCGCTTTGTGGCCGTAAGTATCATTGATAAATTTAAAATTATCCAGATCCAGCATCGCGTACGTAAAAGGTGTTTTTTCTTCGATCAATGCTTTCGCGAATCCCAGGATATACGGCCGGGATACCAGCCCGGTCAAAGGATCTCGGATAAACTCGATCGCTGTATTTTTCAGTTCATTTTCAAAATACGCATATTTTTTCAGTTGTTCTTCCGAATACATAAGCGCTACCTCTCATTTTGATGCTATGCACGGCGCGTCCGTTTCTCTGACCTGTGACGCCGGTCTTTTTTTACATTTTTATGGTTCCATTTATGCACGCTTTGAAAAACGATCCCAAATAAAGCCATCACCAGCAATACGGTGTTATAAACCGCCGCCTCCAGATCATATACACGGTCTGCCATACTGATCAGCAGCACCGCCCCCGCCACGGAAGTAAAAGGGATGATGATATAATCCCCCAGCAAAAGTGCCAGCACGCCGACCACGATCCCTGCCAGAAAGGCGATCAGCAGGCCGCGTTCCAGCACCTGTATCGCGCTTTTGAGTTCCTCCAGGATCTGTGCGGTCTGCTCACCGATCACGCTGCGGGTGGCCGCTGCCAGATCCCCTTTTTCTTTCAGCTGCTCTACCCATAGTTTCAGCAAAGTATCTGCATCCGGTATCGCCGCCACGCCCTGCCGCACCATACTGTACGCACGCTTTAAAAACCAGAGCGACACTGCACAAAAAGTACACAGACTGCCTGCGATATACAGCGCTGTCTTGTATTTCCACACACCGATGACGCCAAAGACCAGTGCCAGCACGGCAGCCACATAGATCATCTCCTGCCGTCCGCTCACCTCCCGGATGGCCAGCCCGACCAGACCGCCGAGCATGGCGCAGATGACAAACTGCACGCCTTTGAAGACCGTAAGCCCCGCAAACAAAAGCAGACAGCCCGCCAGCATGAATACGGCGATGGTCGGCGACTGTGCTGCTGCATCTGTCAGTCTGGTGATCACCTCCGGCATGGTCACAGATACTCCAGCAGCCCTTCCAGGCCGCGTTCCCGGTAGATCTCTTTGTAATATCCCATTTCCTCGGCGATCAGGCCGTCGATCACCCGCATGCCCAGCAGTTCCACCGGGGCACGGTCATCCGTCATGATATGCCCGCCGCCCTGATATGCCACCAGCCGATCACGCACATTGCCCATCATCCATGCCAGATCCCGCGCCGTTTCCCCTGATAGATTCTCCTCCATACGTGCCGGGATATCCATCCGCATAGAGGCAAATAATTCCCTGTTGGTAGAGCCCTGCACATCCGCGGTATAGACCGCCGGAAAAACACTTGAAATGGTATCCGACAGATACTCCGTGATATTGCCCGCCTCGTTGCTCCGCATATTCATGTTGACGACCATGACGCCATCCTCTTTTAAATGATCGCGCACCATGGTAAAAAATTCCACCGAAGACATCTGGAACGGGATGGTGATATCCTGATATGCGTCCACCATGATCAGGTCATACTTTCCATTGACCGCATTCAGATAGGCCCGTCCGTCATAGGTGCTTACCGGTACCTCCGGCGGCAGTTCAAAATACTCGCGTGCCAGTGCCGTGATCCTGTCATCGATCTCCACGCCCTCGATCCGCATATTATCAAAATAACGCCGGCACTGCGTTGCATAGGTCCCTGTTCCCATGCCAAGGATCAGCACATCCAACCCGTCCTTTTCCTTCACACCCGCCATATAGGCCGCTGCCATGGCATAATCATAATACATGCCCGTGAGTTCTTTTTCCTTGCGGTATACGGACTGCACCCCAAACAGCACATTTGTGGAAAGCACCACCTGGTTCTCGTTTTCATACACCTGCAGGTAGTTATATACCGACTCCCCTTCATACGTAAGGTCATTGAGCCAGAACGCAAAACTGCCATCATGCCCGAAAATGCAGGCGAGCAAAAACAGGATGCCTGCAGCCGGCATTTTCTTTACAAACACTTTTGAGGAAATAAAATAGAGCAGCGCCAGCAGCAGCAGAATGCCCGCAAAGATCAGAAAGGTGATGGCCGTGCCTACTGCCGGGATCGAGATAAAGGTCGGCACGAATGTACCGATGATCGAGCCGACTGTATTAAAGGCATTCAGATTGCCGACTGTACGTCCCTCCTCCGCACTGTCTTTTTGGGAAACCAGCAGGCAGTATTTTACCAGCGAAGGTGTGACCGTTCCCAATAAAAAAAGCGGGAACACAAATACCACCATACAGGAAGCAAAGGCCGCAATGACCAGAAAATTGCTGCTCACAGTAAAGATCAGTGCCCCCGCAATACCGATGATGATATATTTCCCGACTACCGGGATCAGCGCGATCCAGACCGCCGCGATGATGATCCTGCCATAGAGCCTGTCCGGATCCGGATCCTTGTCCGCGCTGCGGCCGCCGTAAACATTGCCTAATGCCATGGCGATCATAATGGTGCCGATGATGATCGTCCACACGATCTGCGAAGACGAAAAATACGGGGCCAGCAGCCTGCTGGCCCCCAGTTCCACCGCCATGACACTCATCCCCGAAAAAAATTCCGTTAAATAAAGGTAGAGTTTGTTCTTTAAGATTGCACGTTCTTTCATGTTGTCATTCCCTGTTTTAAAATATATTCCCCGCCCTGCTCTCCGGTGATAATCATCTTTGAGCCTATGGCGCGCAGTTTATTCCGTAAAAATGAGATATACATCCAGACCACTTCCGAATCGGCCTGTGCTTCCCCCTTCCAGAATTTCTCCAGTAATTCCTCGGAAGAAAATGCGATCTCCGGATTATTCATAAAGTGCTCCATCATGCGCGTCTCCCGCACTGCGAGACTGATGGAATTGCGGCAGGAAAGTTCTGATCTGGACATATCCAGCGTCAGATCCTGCAAGGTCACTACCTTCGGCGTATATTCGCCGTGCCGTCTTGTCATGGCACGCACCCTGGCCAGCAATTCGCCCATGGCAAAAGGTTTGGTCAGATAATCGTCTGCCCCGGCATCCAGCCCGGCGATCCGGTCATCCACCTCCGTCTTGGCCGTCAGAAAGAGCACCGGCGTAGTGTCACCGCTTTTGCGGATCTCCTGTACTGCGCTCAAGCCATCCATGACCGGCATCATGATGTCCAAAATGATCGCGTCATAGGCCTCGCTTCTCGCTTTTTCAACTGCCTCCTGACCGTTCCCGACAGCATCGACCACATAGCCGGAATGCTCCAGCATGGCTGTCACTACATCTGCCAGATCTGTTTCGTCTTCTGCAAGAAGTATCTTCATTTCTTACTCCGCTATACCGGAATCCGGAAATTACCGGCATATTTCCCATTTCATATATCGTTACTATTCACAGCCCTTCGTGCTGTGATAGTAACGGGTTTTGCCAATGAAAATCGCCTGCGGCGATGGGCAAAACCCATCTCGCTCGGAATATTTGGGTCGTAATCGCGCAGCAAGTGCGCGATTCGACTGTGAATA
>JAFUUX010000235.1 GCA_017471325.1 Lachnospiraceae bacterium
TACGACCCAAAACATTCCGGGAGAGAAGGGTTTTGCCCATCGCCGCAGGCGATTTTCATTGGCAAAACCCGTTACTATCACAGCACGAAGGGCTGTGAATAGTAACTGCAATTCTGCTTGTATCTGCAGATAAAATATTGTAAAATATATCCGTTATGTCAAAATGGGAGATCATTTTCCGGATAATTGAAAATGGAATTCAGAATATGATCCGCTGTATAAAGCAGATGTATTATCTACATCTGCTGTTAACTTTCGGCTTGCTGCTGGCTGTCATGATCATGCTGTTCAGTACCATCCGCCGGGCACTGCGCCGGCAGATCGAATTTTTCTGGGGAACGCTGGGGGTACTCTGTACTGCTTTGGTGCTGTTTTTCTGTATCATAGCGTCCGCAGCCGGGACCATAGTATTCTTGCCGGCAGATCCGCCAAAGGAGGCAACCGTCCGGTATGTGGAGGCCTGTTTTGACGAAGCAAGGAAGGATGGGGCTGTTTCCGGCAACGTGGTATTCCCGACAGAACTGAAAGAAGCATTCCGTGTGGAGAACGATACGGATGCGCTTCTCGTGGACGCCTTACAGGATAGTTTATCCTACCGCCTGCTGGGGGATATCCGCGTGCAGGGGCGTAATGCCGGACAGGATATGGAGGTGCGCTATCTGGATTTAAAAAAACTGCCGCTTAAGATCCGGCCGTTGGTAGAACAGCACCTGGCAGGGATGGCGGAAGAGAAGCGCCGGGAAGAGATCTATGATGCACACAAAGCGTACCGTGCGGAAGTACTGGAAGAAGCGTATGCATTGGCCGTTGGAGACATCTTACGGCAGGCGGAGCAATACTATACGACAGAGCAGCTGACGCTGCGGCTTACTTACGAAAACGGCTGCTGGAATGTGCAGCAGAATGAAGGGCTTATGGCGGCGCTTTACGGAGGACTCGTATCTCCGGAAACCTACGCAAACAATGCCAGGAGTGAGGCACTATCCGGTCTGGCCTATATCCCGAAGCATTTTATGATCCCGGAGGAGGCGCTGGCCGCACCGCCGCCCAATGCGGCAAAATACGGCGCGACCAGGGATGTAGGGGAGATCAGTGCATTATATGAAGCACATGCGGAACTGACCGAAGGCCGCAGCCTGTTCTGGGATGAAAACGCGGATTTCCGCGGGGGTGATTTCCGTTATTACGCAGATGATACGATACTTGCCGTTGCCTGGAAGGAACTGGTCAATGGTAAATACTGCGCATTTGCGGAAGTGTTTATAGCGGATCCTTCGCAGTTCCGCCGTAAGATCGCGGCGGATACCTTTGGCTCGGGCATACAAAAGACGGCTTCCCAGCTGTCCGCGGAATGCAATGCGGTGATCGCGATGAACGGCGATTATTATAAGTACAGGACGGAGGGCGTGATGGTCTATCAGCGGCATCCATACCGCTTCCGGCCGTACCGTCTGGAGTTGTGCCATGTGAACGCGGCCGGTGATCTGCTTTTTACGTATGCCGGTGAACTGGAGACGGAGGAAGCGCTGGAGCAGTATATCCGTGAGCAGGACATACTCTTTACGCTGTCGTTTGGACCTGTACTGGTAGCGAACGGGGAGATCCATCAATCCGATGTCAATTATCTTCTGGGACAGGTAAACCAGAATTATTCCAGGTCAGCCATCGGTCAGTGCGGCAGAGGGCATTATCTGCTGATGAATCTGAATTATGGTTACGGTTCAAATGGTTCCACGGTGTCCGAGGAGGCACAGATCATGTACCGGAAAGGCTGTGAAAACGCATACGCTCTGGATGGCGGACAGACCGCCGAGATCATCGTGCAGAACCGTGTATTTAATGCGATCGATTATGGAAACGAACGGATGGTAAGTGATATCATTTATTTTGCAACGGCACTGCCGGAGGAAGAAAACCAGTAATGGAAACCATCGGTGTGATCGTAGGGACAACAGAGATCGCATGGAAGAGCATCCTGATCGTGCTGGCGGTTCTGGCATGGTTCTTCATCAGTTACGCGCTTTATGCGGCGCACGGAGGCGGCAGGCTCTGTATGTGGCTGTTTCTGCTTCCTTCCGTTGCGCTGTCGGCACTGCTCTCGCGCCTGCTGTATTGGTACTGCAATCAGGAGCAGTATGCATCCTTTGCGGCGGCGCTGACGGAGATTTCGCCGGAGGGCTTTGCCATGGCGGGCATCCTGCCGGGCATCTTTATCATAGCGGGCGTGCTGCGTCTGCTGCGCATCAGTAAGAGCCTTCGGGGGATGCTGGATGCGCTGGCTCCCGGCACGGCGCTGGGCATGGGGCTTTTGTATCTGACCTGCCTGTTTGACGCGCGCTGCAGGGGAAAAGTGATCGTGACCGCGCAGGTATTCCAGCATCTGCCGTTTTCCGCGCCGATGGCTGTACCGCAGGGAGGCGTGGAGTACCGTTTTGCGGTTTTCTTTGTCAGTTTTCTGGCCATGCTCTGCATCGCGAAACTGTGCATGGATTTTTACCTGGCCAGATGGCAGGAGCGGGGCTGCACGGCAGCATTGTTTCTGATGCTGTATGCGGCAGCGGGGTATATTCTGGACAGCTGCCGTTATGATGCGGGCTATTTTCCGTTCAACGGTTTCGTAAGCGTGCTGCAGATTTTTGCCGCCTTTGCGTTTTTGGGGCTGGCAGTGGCCTTTTCGGTGCGGATGATACGCAGGCGTTCCTTCCGCTGGTATATGGTACCGCTTTGGTTTGCACTGCTGGGAGCCATGGGGGCAGCCGGCACCCTGGAGTATCTTGTGCAGCGTTACGGCGACCGTTTCCTGCTGTGGTACGGTCTGATGGGCATAAGCTGCCTGGCGATCGTACTGCTTTTGTATCTCATGTATGCACTTGGCCGTCCGGCGGGAGCACAGCCGGAGAAGGCGGAAAAGCCGGCAGGTATTTCGCCGGATATAACAGATGCAGCAGCTAAGAAGCCTTCCGGACCCGCTGAAACAGAGGAAAAGAATCCGCTGGCTCTGCCTGCCGGCCTGGCCGCGTTCAGCGCGGTTTTGGCAGCGCTGGGGCTGGGAGCATTACTGGTATCCAAAAAAGACAGGGAATAAAGGAAACAGAGCGTATCCGAAGGATACGGCAGAGAGAGTTATGGGCATCATCAATATCAATAAAGTGACATATGAATATATCCGGCGGGATGAGGAAAACAATGTTGAGGGCATTACAACGGCCGTAGACGGCGTGAGCCTGGCAGTGGAGCCGGGAGAGTTCATCGCGATCCTGGGGCACAACGGCTCGGGGAAATCCACGCTGGCGAAACATATCAACGCGATCCTGTACCCGTCAGAGGGCAGCGTAGTGGTGGACGGCATGGATACGCGTGAGGATGAGAAACTGCTTGAGATCCGGCAGACTGCGGGCATGGTATTCCAGAACCCGGATAACCAGATCATCGGACAGGTAGTGGAAGAGGATGTGGGCTTTGGACCGGAGAATATGGGGGTGCCCACAAAGGAGATCTGGGAACGAGTGGAGGAAAGTTTAAAAGCCGTGGGCATGTATGAATACCGCGCCTTTTCCCCGAATAAACTTTCCGGCGGTCGGAAGCAGCGGGTATCCATCGCGTCGGTGATCGCCATGCACCCGAAGTGCATCATACTGGATGAGCCTACGGCCATGCTGGATCCCCAGGGACGGCATGAGGTGATCCGTGCGATCCGTGCACTGAATGATGTGGAAAAGATCACCATGATCCTGATCACCCATTATATGGAGGAAGTCATCTATGCGGACCGTGTATTTGTCATGGACAGGGGAAAGGTGGCCATGAGCGGCACGCCGAAAGAGATTTTTTCCAGGGTATCGGAACTGAAGGAACTGCGGCTGGGGGTGCCCCAGGTAACGGAACTGGCATATGAATTAAAACGCGCGGGGGTACCGCTGCCGGACGGCATATTAAGCCGTAAGGAACTGACAGAAGCGCTTTGCAGGGTGTTTGGGAAGTAAGGGCATGACAGAGAGCAGAACAGATATGAAACTGATCGCGGACCATCTGGTCTATGAATATAACCGGGGCACGAACCAGGTCGTGCGGGCGCTGGATGACGTGAGTTTTGTGATCCATTCGGGAGAACTGCTGGGGCTGATCGGACATACCGGTTCCGGCAAGTCCACGCTGGTGCAACATCTGAATGCGCTGCTGAAACCGGACAGCGGCAGCATTTATTATGACGGCGCGGATGTGTTTGAGAAGACTTATGACCGGAAAACACTGCGGGCCAGGGTAGGCCTGGTATTTCAGTATCCGGAGCACCAGCTGTTTGAGGAAACGGTATTTCAGGAGGTCTGTTTTGGACCGCACAATATGGGGCTGGCGCAGGAGCAGGTGGACGAACTGGCGTATGAGGCCATCCGGCGCGTGGGGCTGCCGGAGGAGATCGCGGATCAGTCGCCCTTTGACTTATCGGGCGGGCAGAAACGCCGCGTGGCCATTGCTTCCGTGCTGGCCATGAAGCCGGAGATCCTGGTGCTGGATGAGCCAACGGCCGGATTGGATCCCAGGGGGCGGGACGAACTGCTTTCCATGATCGTGGAACTGCGTAGGAAGGAGGGGATCAGCGTGGTACTGGTGTCCCATTCCATGGAGGATGTGGCAGAGTATGTGGACCGCATCATTGTGATGGACAAGGGAAGGATCCGTTATGATGACACCCCCAAGGCCGTCTTTGCGCAGTACCGCGCGCTGGAGGAAATGGGGCTGGCGGCGCCGCAGGTAACTTATATCCTGCAGGATTTAAAAGCGGCCGGCATTGACGTCAATGCAGAGGGTACCACACTGCGAGAGGCGAAAGAAACGATCCTGGCGGCGTATGCGCGCTTAAGAGGGAGCGGAAAGTAAAGCCGGGTATCAACCGGCATTTACAGAGGAGAAGACATTGCTGCGTGATATCACCATCGGACAATACTATGCTGCGGACTCGGTGATCCATAGGCTGGATCCGCGCACCAAACTGCTGGCAACGCTGGCCTATCTGGTATCGTTGTTCCTTTTTGATTTTCCGGGCGTATATGTGCTGGCGGCGTTTTTTTTAGCGCTTGTGGTGATACTGTCCAAAGTACCCTTCGGCTATATGGTAAAAGGCTTAAAACCGGTGCTGTTCCTGCTGCTGTTTACGGTCCTGATGAACATGCTCTTTACCAAAGGGGAGGTGCTGTGGTCTTATTGGAAGATCACGATCACCAAAGAAGGGGTGATGCAGGCTTTTTATATGGCCGTGCGGCTCATCCTGCTGATCCTGGGCTCCAATGTGATGACACTGACAACGACACCTACCCGCCTGACCAATGCCATCGAGGCAGTCATGCGGCCATTAAAAGTGATACGGGTGCCGGTGCATGAGATCGCCATGATGATGTCCATCGCACTGCGCTTCATTCCCATCCTGCTGGATGAGACGGACAAGATCATGAAGGCGCAGCAGGCCAGGGGCGCCGACTTTGAAAGCGGAAACTTTATACAGCGTGCCAGGAGCATGGTGCCGATCCTGGTGCCGCTCTTTATCTCGGCTTTCCGCCGGGCCAATGATCTGGCCATGGCTATGGAGGCACGCTGCTATCACGGCGGCAGGGGGCGTACCCAGATGAAGCCGCTCAGATATGCGCTGCGGGACTGGCTGGCGTATGCCGTGGTGCTGCTTTATCTGGCGGGGATGGCCGTGATCGGGCGGCGGATCTTCTGGTGATAAACGGAGCAGAGGCCGAGGGAGCCGGTCAGATATAAACTGGCATATACAGAGGAGAACAGATGAGACGCATACTTTTGCGCGTGGCGTATGACGGGACAAACTATCACGGCTGGCAGATCCAGAATAACGGCATCACCATCGAGGCGGTCTTAAATGCGGCACTTTCAGAACTGCTGGGGGAAGAGATTGCCGTGACCGGAGGCTCGCGCACGGATGCCGGGGTGCATGCTATGGATAACGTGGCGGTCTTTGATACGCGGGCGCGCATCCCGGCGGAGAAGATCCCCTATGCCCTGAACCGCAGGCTGCCGGCGGATGTGCGCATCCTGCACGGGGAAGAAGTGGCGGCAGACTTTCATCCCAGGCATTGCGGCAGCATCAAGACCTATGAATACAAGATACTGCATGCGCCGTTTCAGATACCGCAGTACCGGCTGTATCATTATTGGACCTATGTGCCCTTAAACACAGCGATGATGCGCGCGGCAGCAGCCCCCCTGCTCGGGGAGCACGATTTCACATCCTTTTGCAGCCTGTACGCGCAGGCCGAGGATCATGTGCGCACCATCTATGAACTGCAGGTGGAGGAACATGCGCTCTTTGGGATGCCGGGGGCAGACACGCAGGCGGCGCCGGGGCAGGCACGCGAGATCGTGATCCGGGTATCCGGCAGCGGTTTTCTCTACAATATGGTACGCATCATCGCAGGCACGCTGATGGAGGCCGGCCGCGGCAGGCTGGATGCAGCGGCGGTGGCGCGTATCCTGGCGGCAAAAGAGCGGCATCAGGCAGGACCTACCGCGCCGCCCCAGGGACTGGTGCTGAAAGAGTACCGTTTTCTTTAGGCGGCGTTTTCCGGTATTTCCCGCTGCCGTACATTTTCGGTTCATGCGCATGGGGAAGCGTTGTTACTATTCACAGCCCTTCGTGCTGTGATAGTAACGGGTTTTGCCAATGAAAATCGCCTGCGGCGATGGGCAAAACCCTTCTCTCCCGGAATGTTTTGGGTCGTAATCGCGCAGCAAGTGCGCGATTCGACTGTGAATA